>NZ_AP018448.1:1558928-1870714 GCF_030294945.1 Streptomyces graminofaciens
GTTGCGGTACCAGTACTCGGTGTCCAGGGCCGTGGTGTCGAGGGCGCCCCCGGTCACGGTGGAGTAGAAGGCGATGTCGGTCCGGCGCGGGGTCACCCCGGCGAGCGCGTCCAGCAGTTCCCGGCGCAG
The DNA here is from genome assembly GCF_030294945.1 of Streptomyces graminofaciens. NCBI lineage: Bacteria > Bacillati > Actinomycetota > Actinomycetes > Kitasatosporales > Streptomycetaceae > Streptomyces > Streptomyces graminofaciens. The sequence continues at coordinate 1,559,058 of NZ_AP018448.1, forward strand.
CTCGTCCACCTGGGGCGAGTGCCCGGCGAAGGTCACACCCGGGATGGTCCAGCGCATGACGCCGTCCTCGGACAGCCGCTCGCCGAACTCCTCCAGGGCCTCCGGGTCACCGGAGACGGTCACGGAGGCGGGCCCGTTGACGGCGGCGACGGACAGCTTCGCGCCCCAGGGCGCCAGCCGCTCGCGTACGTCCTCGTCGGGCAGGGCGACGAAGAGCATCGCGCCCCTGCCGACCAGCGCGGTCAGGATCCTGCTGCGCAGCGCGACGACCTTGGCACCGTCCTCCAGGGACAGCGCCCCCGCCACCACCGCGGCCGCGATCTCACCCTGACTGTGCCCGACGACCGCCGACGGCTCGACACCGTACGACCGCCACAGCGCGGCCAGCGACACCATCACGGAGAACAACACCGGCTGGACGACATCCACCCGCTCCAGTGAGGGCGCGCCGGGATCGTCCCGCAGCACACCCGTCAACGACCAGTCCACGTACGGCGACAGAGCACGCTCACACTCCGCGATCCGCTCCGCGAAGACGGGGGCTGTATCGAGCAGCCCCACCGCCATACCCACCCACTGCGAGCCCTGGCCCGGGAAGACGAAGGCGGTACGGCCCGGGGTGGCGGCGGTGCCGCGCACCACGGCGGGGTCGTTCTGTCCGGCGGCGAGTGCGGCCAGGCCGGTCAGCAGGGTGTCGCGGTCGGTGCCGACGACGACGGCGCGGTGTTCGAAGGCGGACCTGGTGGTGGCCAGTGTGTGGGCGACGTCGACGGGCCGCAGCTCCGGACGGTCCGTCAGCTGGGCGTGCAGGCGTGTGGCCTGCTCACGCAGTGCCTCCGGGGTACGGGCGGAGAGCAGCCACGGGACGGCCGCCCCGAGCTCGCTCCCGTCCGCCGGCCGGCCGGGCTCTTCCTCGTCGTGCGGCTCCTCGATGATCACATGGGCGTTGGTGCCGCTGAGCCCGAAGGAGGAGACGCCGGCCCGGCGCGGATGGCCGTTGCGGGTCCATGGCCTGGGCTCGGTCAGGAGTTCCACGGCGCCCGCCGACCAGTCGACGTTGGGGGTCGGCTCCTCGGCGTGCAGGGTGCGGGGCAGTACCTCGTGGCGCATCGCCTGGACCATCTTGATGATCCCGGCGACGCCCGCGGCGGCCTGGCTGTGCCCGATGTTGGACTTGAGCGAGCCGAGCAGCAGCGGCCGGTCCGCCGGGCGGTCCTGGCCGTAGGTGGCCAGCAGCGCCTGCGCCTCGATCGGGTCGCCGAGCCGGGTTCCCGTGCCGTGTGCCTCCACGACGTCCACCTCGGCCGACGGCACGCCCGCGCCGGCGAGCGCGCTGCGGATGACCCGCTGCTGCGCCAGACCGCTTGGGGCGGTGAGCCCGTTGCTGGCGCCGTCCTGGTTGACCGCCGAGCCCCGGACCAGCGCGAGCACGGGGTGGCCGTTGCGGCGTGCGTCCGACAGTCGCTCCAGGAGCAGCAGTCCGACGCCTTCGGCCATGCCGAAGCCGTCCGCGCTCGCGGCGAAGGACTTGCAGCGGCCGTCGGCGGCGAGGCCGCGCTGCCTGCTGAACCCGGTGAAGGAGAGCGGGGTGCCCATCACGGTCGCGCCGCCCGCGAGGGCCAGCGTGCACTCGCCGGAGCGCAGGGCCTGGGCCGCGAGGTGCACGGCGACCAGCGAGGACGAGCAGGCGGTGTCGACGGTGACCGCCGGGCCTTCGAGGCCCAGGGTGTAGGCGATACGGCCCGACAGGATGCTGGTGGAGATACCGGCGATGAGGTGGCCCTCCACCTCCTCGGGTACGTCGCTCAGACCGCCGTAGCCCTGGTAGGCGGCACCGGCGAACACGCCGACCTGGCCGCCGCGCAGGGAGCCGGGGTCGATGCCGGCCCGCTCCAGGGCCTCCCAGGAGGTCTCCAGGAGCAGCCGCTGCTGCGGATCCATGGCCAGCGCCTCACGCGGCGAGATACCGAAGAAGGCGGGGTCGAACTGCCCGGCGTCGTAGAGGAATCCGCCTTCGGCGCTGTAGGTGGTGCCGGGCCGGTCGGGGTCGGTGTCGTACAGGCCGTCCAGGTCCCAGCCGCGGTCGGCGGGCAGTCCGGAGATGACGTCCCGGCCCTCGGCGACGAGCCGCCAGAGGTCCTCCGGGCTGCGTACGTCGCCGGGGTAGCGGCAGCTCATGCCGACGATGGCGATCGGGTCGTCGGCGTCGGCGCGCACATGGGCGGGGACGGCCGGCAGGGCCGGGGCGGCGGTGTCGGGGCCGAGGAGTTCCTCGCGCAGATGCCGGGCGAGCGCGGCGGCCGAGGCGTAGTCGAACAGGACGGTGAGCGGGAGCCGCAGGCCGGTGGCGGCGTTGAGCCGGTTGCGCATCTCCACGGCGGTCAGCGAGTCGAAGCCCAGCTCGCGGAAGGCGCGTTCGGGGGCGATGGCGTCGGCGGAGCCGTGGCCGAGTACGCCGGCCGCGTGGCCGCGTACGAGGTCGGTGAGGAGGCGGTCGCGGTCGGCCGGGGTCAGGTCCGCGATGCGGTCGCGCAGGGTGGAGGCGGTCTCGTCCCCGTCCTTGCCTGGGGCGGTCTCCTCGGCGAGCGCGCGGCGGACCTCGGGCAGGTCGGCGATGAGCGGGCTGGGCCGGGCCGAGGTGAACACGGGCGCGAAGCGGTCCCAGTCGACGGCGGTGACGAGGACGACGGTCTCGTCGTCGGTGAGGACCTGCTGGAGGCCGGTCAGCGCGACCTGCGGGGCCATGAAGGGGATGCCGCGGCTGCGCAGTTGCTCCTCGACGAGGTTGGCGGCCATGCCCGCGCCGCCCTCGGGGTCCCAGATGCCCCACACCACGGAGGTGGCGGTGCGGCCCCGGGCGCGGCGCCGGTCGGCGAGCGCGTCGAGGTAGGCGTTGGCGGAGGCGTAGGCGCCGTGGTCGCCGCTGCCCCAGACGCCGGAGATGGAGGAGAACAGGACGAAGGAGTCCAGGTCGTCCCGGTCGAAGACGGCGTCGAGGTTCTCCGCGCCGGCGACCTTGGCGTAGAGGATGTCGGCGAACTCGTCGGGGTCGGTGTCGGTCAGCGGCACGAGCAGGCCGGTGCCCGCCGCGTGGATGACGGTCCTGATCCGGGTGCCGTCCTGTTCGAGCCCGGCGACCAGTTCGGCGAGCCGGTCTCGGTCGGCGACGTCGCAGGCGGCGACGGTGACCTCGGTGCCGAGCGCGGTCAGTTCGGCGGCCAGGTCGGCCGCGCCGGGGGCGTCGGCGCCCCTCCGGCCGACCAGGACGAGGTGCTCGGCGCCGCCCTTGGCCAGCCAGCGCGCGAGGTGCGCTCCGACGCCGCCGGTGCCGCCGGTGACCAGGACGGTGCCGCGCGGCTGCCAGGCCTCCGCGCGGGCGGGGTCGGCGGGCCGGGCGCGGACCAGCCGTCGGCCGTACGCGCCGGAGTGGCGTACGGCGACCTGGTCCTCGTCGTCGCGGCCGGCCGGGCCGGCGAGGAGGCTGCACAGCCGGGCGGCGGCCCGCTCGTCGAGTGTGTCGGGCAGGTCGACCAGACCGCCCCAGCGCTGCGGGTGCTCCAGCGCGGCGCACCGGCCGAGGCCCCAGACCAGGTGCTGCCCGGGGCTGGTCACCGCGTCGTCGCGGCCCGTCGTGACCGCTCCCCGGGTGGCGCACCAGAGCGGGGCGGTGACACCGCTGTCGCCGAGTGCCTGCACGAGGGTCAGGGTGAGCGCGGTGCCGAGGGGGAGGTGGGGGTGGTTCGGGTGGGGGCGCTCGTCGAGGGCGACCAAGGAGAGGACGCCGGAGACGGGCCCGGTCGCGGCGGCGGCCTCGGACAGGCGTGCGGTCAGCGTGGCCCGGTCGGTGTGGGCCTCGGTCAGGACGACCGGTACGGGGTCGGCTCCGGCCTCGCGGAGCGCCCGCAGGACGGCCTCCCGCGCCGGGTCGTCGTCCGTGGCGTCGGTGACGGCGACCAGCCAGGTGCCGGTCGGGGTGGCGGTGCGGCCCGCCGGGGCGTCTGCGAGGGGGCGCCAGTCGATCCGGTAGCGCCAGGAGTCCACGGTCGCGCGTTCGTCGCGCCGCCTGCGCCAGTCCGCGAGGGCGGGGAGTACGACGGTCAGCGGGTCCTCGGCGCGGACGCCGAGCGTCGTGGTGAGCGCCGGGAGGTCCTGTCCGCCGACGCTCTCCCAGAAGGCGGCGTCCGCGGGGTCGACGACAGTGTCCTGCGTGTCCGCGGAGGGCCGCTCCAGCCAGAACCGGCGGCGCTGGAAGGGGTATGTGGGCAGGTCCACGGTGTCGTCCGGGTGCCCGGCGAGCAGGGTGTCCCAGTCCGGCGCGAGTCCGCCGGTGTGGGCCTCCGCGAGGGAGAGCAGGAAGCGGTCCAGGCCGCCCTGGTCCCGGCGCAGGGTGCCGACGGCGACGGCGTCGGACTCCTCGGCCTCGGCGGTCTGGCTGATGCCCACGGTGAGCACCGGGTGGGCGCTGGACTCGACGAAGTACCGGAAGCCCTGGTCGAGCAGGGTGCGGGTGGCCTCCTCGAACCGCACCGTCTGCCGCAGGTTGCGGTACCAGTACTCGGCGTCGAGCGCGTCGGAGTCCTGCCAGCGCAGATCCACGGTGGAGAAGAAGGGCACCTGGCCGGTCGTCGGCCGGATGTCCGCGAGGCACTCCAGGAGCCGCTCGCGGATCTCCTCGACGTGCGCGGAGTGGGAGGCGTAGTCGACGGGGATGCGGCGGGCCCGTACGTCCTCGGCCTGAAGCCGGGCCACGATGCCGTCGATCGCCTCGGTGTCGCCCGACAGGACGGTGGCGGCCGGGCCGTTGGCCGCGGCGACGGAGAGCCTGCCGTCCCACTGGGCGAGGCGGTCGGCCAACTCCCCCGGCGGCAGCGGAACGGAGGCCATTGCGCCCCGTCCGGCCAGAGTGACGATGGCCTGGCTGCGCAGGGCGACGACCTTGGCGCCGTCCTCCAGGGACAGGGCTCCGGCCACCACCGCGGCGGCGATCTCGCCCTGGCTGTGGCCGAGCACGGCGTCCGGCTCGACACCGGCCGAGCGCCACAGCGCGGCCAGCGAGACCATCACGGCCCAGAGCGCGGGCTGGACCACGTCGACCCGTTCCAGGTCCGCGGCAGAGGTCAGGACCTCGGTGAGGGACCAGTCCACATGGGCGGCGAGGGCGCGTTCGCATTCGGCCATGCGGGCGGCGAAGACCGGCGAGGAGTCGAGCAGTTCGAGCGCCATACCGGTCCACTGGGATCCCTGGCCGGGGAAGACGAACACGGTACGGCCGGCGGGTCCCGCGAGGCCACGGACCACGTTGGCGGCCTCGCCCCCGGTCACCAGGCCGGTGAGTCCCGTACGGAATCCCTCCGCGTCGCCCGCGACCACCACGGCGCGGTGCTCGAACGGCGACCGGCCGCCGGCGAGGGCCCGCGCGACGGCGCCGGGGCTCAGGCCGGGCTCGGCGTCGACGAGAGCGAGCAGTTGCCGCGCCCGCTCGGTCAGTGCCTCCTCGCCTCGGGCGGAGAGCACCCAGGGCACCAGCGGCAGCGGGTCACGGGACTCCGTGGCGTCGGCGGCCTCGGTGGCCCCTGTGGTCTCGGCGTCGGGGGTCCCGGCGGGGGCGTGGTCCTCCGAGGCGGGCGCCTCCTCCAGGATCACGTGGGCGTTGGTTCCGCTCACGCCGAAACCGGACACGGCGGCGCGGCGGGGCCGGTCGGGGTCGGCGGCCCAGGAACGCTCCTCGGTCAGCAGCTCCACCGCACCCGAGGACCAGTCGACCTGCGGGGTCGGCGCGTCCACGTGCAGCGTCCGGGGCAGCACCCCGTGCCGCAACGCCTGGACCATCTTGATGACACCGCCCACGCCGGCCGCCGCCGAGGTGTGCCCGACGTTCGACTTCAGCGAGCCGAGCAGCAGCGGCCGGTCCGACGGACGGTCCTGCCCGTACGTCGCGAGCAGCGCCTGCGCCTCGATCGGGTCCCCCAGCCGGGTCCCCGTGCCGTGCGCCTCCACCGCGTCCACGTCACCGGGCAGCAGCCGTGCGTCGGCCAGCGCCGCCCGGATCACCCGCTGCTGCGAAGGACCGTTCGGCGCGGTCAGCCCATTGCTCGCCCCGTCCTGGTTCACCGCGCTGCCACGCACCACCGCCAGTACCCGGTGGCCGTTGCGACGGGCGTCCGACAACCGCTCCAGCAGCAGCACGCCCACGCCCTCGGACCACGAGGTGCCGTCGGCCCCGGCCGCGAAGGCCTTGCAGCGGCCGTCGGGTGCCAGGGCGCGCTGGCGGCTGAAGGCGACGTAGGGGTCGGGGTGCGGCATGACGGTGACGCCGCAGGCGAGGGCGAGGGAGCACTCGCCGGAGCGCAGCGCCCGGATCGCGAGGTGCAGGGCGACCAGCGACGACGAGCACGCCGTGTCCACCGTCACCGCCGGGCCCTCCAGGCCCAGGGTGTAGGAGATCCGCCCGGAGATCACACTGCCCGCGGTGCCGGTGTGGAGGAGGCCCTGGACGTCGGACTGGTCGCGGGAGCCGTCGCCGTAGCCGTTCGTCATGGCGCCGACGAAGACGCCGGTCGCGGTGCCCTTCAACGACGCGGGGGCGATGCCCGCGCGCTCCAGCGTCTCCCAGGAGGTCTCCAGCAGCAGCCGCTGCTGCGGGTCGGTGGCGAGGGCCTCGCGCGGCGACATGCCGAAGAACGCCGCGTCGAACTCCCCCGCCTCGTGCAGGAATCCGCCGTGCCGGGTGTAGGAGGTGCCCGGCCGGTCGGGGTCCGGGTCGTAGAGGGCGGCCGTGTCCCAGCCCCGGTCGGACGGCCACTCGGAGATGGCGTCGGTGCCGGAGGAGACCAGGTCCCACAGCAGTTCGGGATTGTCGGCGCCACCGGGGAAGCGGCAGCTCATCGAGACGATCGCGATCGGCTCGTGCCTGGCGTCCTCCTCCTCGCGCAGCCGCTGACGCGCGTGCCCGAGGTCCGCGGTCGCCCGCCTGAGGTACTCAAGAAGCTTCTGTTCGTCCGGCATCTTCGCAGTGCTCCTCAGGCCATTCCGAAGTTGTTGTCAAGAAGGTCGAACAGCTCGTCGGCGCTGGCCGAGCCGAGTGCGTCGGCGTCCGCCGGTCCGGTCTCCGGCGCGCTGCGCCGGGCCCAGGTCCGTACGAGGTTCTGCAGCCGCGCGCCGATCTCGTCGGCGCCCCGGGCGCGGGGATCGGCGGCCGTCAGGGCCGCCTCCAGCGCCTGGAGTTCGGCCAGCGCGGGGGCGGTGGGCCCGGCCCCGTCGTACAGGCCCTCGTAGAGGTGGTCGGCGAGGGCGGTGGGGGTGGGATGGTCGAACACGACGGTCGCGGCGATGGGTACGCCGGTCGCCGTGCGCAGCCGGTTGCGGAACCGCACGGCGAGCATCGAGTCGAACCCGACGGCGGAGAACGCCTGGTCGGCCGGGACGGCCTGACGGCCGGTGTGTCCGAGGACGGCGGCGGCGTGGTCGCACACCAGGTCCAGCAGCAGACGGCGCCGGGCGGGTTCGTCCAACGGTGCGAGTCGGCCGACGAGTTCGGCGGCCGCGGCGGCCGACTCGTCGGCGGCCTCGCCGGTGCCGCCCTGGGCCGGGGCCGCCTCGGGGAGTTCGCTGAGCAGCCGCAGCGCGCGCGGGTCGGGCACTGCGGCCACGATGCGGTCCCAGCGGACGTCGGCGAGGATCGCGGCCGGTTCGTCGTGGTCCAGCGCCTCTTGCAGGGCCGCTACGACCGTGTCCGTGCTCAGCGGGCCTTCCGCCGCCTCGGTTCCGGCGGGCGCGGGTTCCTGGCCGCCGAGGGCGAGGGTGACGCAGTGGTACCCCTGGTCGCGGCGGCCGCGTGCCAGTCCTTCCAGGGCGGCGTACGCGCTGGTGGCGGCGCCCCGGCGGGCGGCCCCCCAGACGCCGCTCAGCGGGAACAGCGCGGCGAGGGCGACGGAGTGCGGGGCCGGGTGGCCGTCGAGCAGCGCGTCGAGGTCCGTCACGGGGCCGAGGGTGGAACGCAGGGTGCCGTCCAGGTCCTCGGGGGTGAGTTCGGCGAGCGAGGCACCGGGGTCGTGGGCGTGGGCGAGGTGGACGACGGCGGTCAGGGGCGGGTCGGCCACCAGTGCGGCCACCGCTTCCCGGTCGGTGGGGCCGTGTCCGGTGACGGTCAACTCGGCGCCCAGCTCGGCGAGTTCGTCGCGCAGGGCCGCCACGGCTTCCTGATCCACGGCCAAGTCGCCGTGCGGGGCTGCCGCGCCCGTCCGATCCACGCTCCGGTCTCCGGCCAGGACGACACGAACGGCGCCTCGCCGGGCCAGCCAGCGGGCGATGTCCGCGCCCAGGGTCTCGGTGTCACCGGTGATCAGGGCGGTGCCCCCGGCCGGGGTCCAGTCGCGGCCCGCCGACGCGTCGGGGGCCGGGGCGTGGACGAGGCGGCGTGCGTGGCCGCCGGTGGGCCGTACGGCGAGGTGGTCCTCCTCGTAGCCGCCGGCGAGGAGCGCGGCGAGGCGGCGCACCTCGTCGGGGCCGGGGCTAGGCGGCAGGTCGGCGATACCGCCCCAGCGCCGTGGCTGCTCCAGGCCGACGACCCGGCCGAGCCCCCACAGCTGGGCCCCGCCCGGCCGGGCGAGCCGCTCGTCGGGGTGGACGGCGACGGCGCCGCCGGTCACGCACCACAGCGGGGCGTCGAGCCCCAGGGCGTCCAGGGCCTTGAGCAGTTCGAGGGTGGCGGCGGTTCCGGCGAGCACCAAAGACCCGTCGGCGGCCGCGCGTTCGTCCAGGGCGAGCAGGGACAGCACACCGGCGGCCGGGATCGGCGCGTCCGCGACGGCGTCGGCGACGTCCTGTGCCGTCCGGGCCGCGTCGCCCGCGTCCACGGTGACGGTGCGGGCCCGCGCGCCGCCGAGCCGCAACGCGTCCTGGCACGCGCCGACGAGCGGGGCGTCGGCGTGCTGCTTCGGTACGACGAGGAGCCAGTCGCCGTCGAGCGGCACGGCGGGCGGGTCGGCCACCGGCTGCCAGCGGACGCGATAGCCGAGGGACCGTACGGCGTCCTGGTCGAGCCGGGCGCGGCGCCAGCCGGACAGTACCGGCAGCACCTCGCGCAGCGCGGGGGCGAAGCCTTCCGGTGTGGCGTCGGCGTCCGCGCCGAGGGCGGCGGCCAGTCCGGCAGGGTCGGCGCTGTCCACGGCGGCCCAGAAGCGGTCCTGTACGACGTCGGTACCTGCCGTCGCCGGGGCGGTCCGGCCGGGGGTGGGCAGCCAGAAACGGGTCCGCTGGAAGGCGTAGGTGGGCAGGGGGACAGGGCGGGCGCCGGGCGCGGCCCGGTCCAGGACGTCCGGCCAGTCCACCTCGGCTCCGGTGGTCCAGGCCTCGGCGAGCGAGGCGAGGAACCGCGCGGGGCCGCCGTCGTCGCGGCGCAGCGTCCCGACGGCGGTGACGGTCCGGCCCGCCCTTTCCGCGGTTCCCTCGACTCCGGCGGTGAGGACGGGGTGCGGGCTCGTCTCGACGAAGAGGTCGAACCCGGCGTCGAGCAGACGGTCGGTGGCGCGCACGAACTGAACGGGTTCGCGCAGGTTCCGGTACCAGTAGTCCGCGGTCAGCAGCGCCCCGTCGACGGGCTCGCCGGTCACCGTGGAGTACAGCGGAGTCTCGCCCGTGCGCGGCCGTACGTCGGCCAGGGCGGCGAGCAGGTCGTCGCGGACCCGGGCCACCTGGGCCGAGTGCGCCGCGTAGTCGACCGGGATGCGCCGGGCCCGTACCCCGTCGGTCTCGCAGGCCGCGAGGAGGTCCGCGAGCGCCTCCGGTTCGCCGGCCACCACCACCGCGTCGGGGCCGTTCACGGCGGCCACGCAGACGCGGTCGCCGTGGGGTGTCAGCAGGGCTCGGGCCCGCTCCTCGGAGACGGCGAGGGACACCATGCCACCGGCCCCCGCCAGCGCCACGAGGGCCCGGCTGCGCAACGCGACGACCTTGGCACCGTCCTCCAGGGACAGCGCCCCCGCCACCACCGCAGCCGCGATCTCACCCTGACTGTGCCCGACGACGGCCGACGGCTCGACACCGTACGACCGCCACAGCGCGGCCGACGACACCATCACGGCCCACAGCGCGGGCTGGACCACGTCCACCCGGTCCAGCGAGGGCGCGTCGGGCTCGTCGCGCAGCACACCGGTCAACGACCAGTCCACGTACGGCGACAGGGCACGCTCGCACTCCGCGATCCGCTCCGCGAACACCGGGGCGGAGTCCAGCAGCCCCACGGCCATGCCCGCCCACTGCGAGCCCTGGCCGGGGAAGACGAAGACGGTACGGCCACCGCCGCGGGCGTGTCCCTCGACGGCGCCGGACGCGGCCGCCCGGTCGGCGAAGTCGGCCAGGGCGTCCAGCAGTTCCGTACGGCTGGTTCCGACGACGACGGCCCGGTGCGGGAAGGAGGACCTGGTGGTCGCCAACGCGTGGGCCACGTCGGCCGGTTCCAGGTCCGGCCGCGCGGTCAGATGGGCGTGCAGGCGCGCGGCCTGCTCGCGCAGGGCCGCCTGGGAGCGGGCGGAGAGGAGCCAGGGCAGCGCGGTGGCCGGGCGCGGGCCTCGGCTGTCGGTGTCCTGCGGGGCGGCTGCCGCCGGGAGGGCCGTCTTCGAGGTCGCTTCCGAGCCCGTCCCCGGGGTCGCCTCCTCCAGGACGACATGGGCGTTGGTGCCGCTCATGCCGAACGCGGAGACTCCGGCGCGGCGGGGCCGGTCGGGGGTCTCCCAGGGGCGGGCCCGGTCGAGGAGTCGGACGGCTCCACCGGACCAGTCGACGCGGGTGGTGGGGTCGTCGGCGTGCAGGGTCCTGGGCAGCGTTGCGTGACGCATGGCCAGGACGGTCTTCATCAGTCCGGCCACGCCCGCCGCGGCCTGGGTGTGGCCGAGGTTGGACTTCAGCGAGCCCAGCCAGAGCGGCCGGTCCGCCGGGCGGTCCTGCCCGTAGGTGGCCAGCAGCGCCTGCGCCTCGATGGGGTCGCCGAGGACGGTGCCGGTGCCGTGCGCCTCGACCAGGTCGACGTCGGCGGTGGAGAGGCCCGCGTTGGCGAGTGCCTGGCGGATCACCCGTTGCTGGGCGAGGCCGTTGGGGGCGGTGAGGCCGTTGCTGGCGCCGTCCTGGTTGACCGCCGTACCCCGGACGACGGCGAGGACGGGGTGGCCGAGGCGCCGGGCGTCGGAGAGTCGCTCGACCAGGATCATGCCGGCGCCCTCGCCCCAGCCTGTGCCGTCGGCGCCGTCGGCGAACGAGCGGCAGTGGCCGTCGGGCGAGAGGCCGCCCTGCTTGCTGAACTCGACGAAGACGTCCGGGGCGGCCATCACGGCGGCGCCGCCGACGAGCGCGAAGGAGCAGTCGCCGGAGCGCAGCGCCTGGCCGGCGAGGTGCAGGGCGACCAGTGAGGAGGAGCAGGCCGTGTCGAGGGTGACCGCCGGGCCCTCGATGCCGAGCGTGTAGGCGATCCTGCCGGACGCCACGCTGGTGACGTTGCCGCTGAGGAGATGTCCTTCGACTCCGTCGGACGGTGTGCCGGGACCGGTGCCGTACCCCTGGGAGGCGACGCCGACGAAGACTCCGCCCCGGCTGCCGCGGACCGACAGCGGGTCGATCCCGGCCCGTTCGAGGACTTCCCAGGAGGTCTCCAGGAGCAGCCGCTGCTGCGGGTCCATGGCCAGCGCCTCACGGGGCGAGATCCCGAAGAAGCCGGCGTCGAAGTCGCCCGCCCCGTCGAGGAATCCGCCGCCGGAGGTGTAGAAGGTGCCGGGCCGGCCAGGGTCGGGGTCGTACAGCGCGTCCAGGTCCCAGCCGCGGTCGGCAGGGAAGGCGCCGATGGCGTCCACCTCGTCGGCGACCAGCCGCCACAGGTCCTCCGGGGTGCGCACCCCGGCGGGGAAGCGGCAGGCCATCGCGACCACGGCGAGGGGATCGTCGGCGGTCGTGGGCAGAGGCGCGGGGGTGTCCGGGCCGGTGGCGGGCTGTGCGGTGCCCGCGAGGCCGTCACGGATGTGCCGGGCGAGGTCGGTCGCCGTGGGGTGGTCGAAGAGCGCGGTGACGGGCAGGCCGAATCCGGTGCCGGTGACGAGGCGGTTGCGCAGTTCGACGGCCGTGATGGAGTCGAAGCCGATGTCGCGCAGCGGGCGGTCGGGGTCGACCCGCTCGGCCGAGGTGTGGCCGAGGATCGCCGCCGCCTCGGTGGTGATCAGTTCGACGAGGAGCCGGTTGCCTTCGGCCTCGGGCAGGGCCGTGAGCCGGTCGCGCCACTGGCCGGCCTGGTCCGTCGGTGCGGCCGAGGTGTTCTCGGACGGCGCCGCCGCGAACGCCTCGGCGGCTTCGGGCAGCGTCTGTAGCAGCCTGCTGGGGCGCCCGGAGGTGAAGACCGGGACGAACCGCCCCCAGTCCACGTCGGCGACGACCACATGGGTGTCCCCCGCGTCCAGCGCCTGGCGGAGCGCGGTCAGCGCCTCCTCGGGCCGCAGGCCGACGAGGCCGTGGCGGCGCAGCCCGGCGCCGGCGTCGCCGTCGGCCATGCCGGTGCCCTCCCAGGGGCCCCAGGCGACGGAGACCGCGGTGCGCCCGAGGGCCCTGCGCCGGGCGGCGAGGGCGTCCAGGTGCGCGTTGGCGGCGGCGTACGCGGCCTGGCCGCCGCTGCCCCAGGTGCCAGCGATGGAGGAGAACAGGACGAAGGCGTCGAGCGGTTCGTCGGCGAGGAGTTCGTCGAGGTGGTCGGCGCCGTCGGCCTTGGCGGCCAGTTCCGCGTGGAGCCGTTCGGGTGTGCAGTGCTCGGTGCGGGTGTCGGAGACGGTGCCCGCAGCGTGGAAGACCGCGCGCGGGGTGTCCCCGGCCGCCCGGAGCCGCTCGACGAGCGCGGTGGCTTCGGCACGGTCGGCGATGTCGCAGGCGGCCACGGTGACCCGGGCACCGGACTGTTCCAGCTCGGCGATGAGCGTCGCCGCCCCGGGCGCGGCGGGCCCCTGCCGCCCGGCCAGCACCAGATGCCCGGCCCCTTCCCGGGCCAGCCAGCGGGCGACGTGCCGACCGATTCCGCCGGTGCCTCCGGTGACCAGGACGGTTCCGTGGGGGCGCCAGCCGGTGGGGGACGGTACGGCGTCGTCGGAGGCGACGCGGCCTTTCACAGCGGGGGCGCCTTCCGCAGGGGCCGGTGCGTCCTCCTCGACAGCGGGTGCGCCCGCGCCGGCAGCCTGGGTGCCCTCCGTGACGCGAGGAGCCGGGACCAGCCGCCGACCGAGCAGGCCGGACGGGCGGACGGCGATCTGGTCCTCTCCCGCGAGCCCGGTGGTGGTGTCGGCGTCGCCCGCAGCCCCCAGGCACGCGCACAGCCCGCGCAGTGCCGCGGGGTCGAGCCGCTCGGGCAGGTCGATCAGTCCGCCCCAGCGGTCGGGGTGTTCCAGGGCGGCGACCCTGCCCAGTCCCCACACGCGGGCCTGGGCGGGTGACGGCGGCGTGTCCATGCCGCCGCCCGCCCGGACCGCGCCGGAGGTCACGCACCACAGGCGGGCCCGGCTGCCGGTGTCCCCGAGGGCCTGGAGGAGGGTCAGGGTGAGGGCGAGCCCCGCGCCGAGCGGCGCGTGGTCCGGGTCGGGGCGGTCGGTCAGGGCAAGCAGGGAGAGCACTCCGGTGGCCCCGGCCGGGAGCATCCCGGCCAGCTCCGCGCGCCCGACGCCGACGCCGACCCGGATGACGGACGTCTCGGCGCCATGCTCCGCGAGGGCCCGCTCGACGGCGTCGGAAGTCTCCGTGACGGCGGGGTCGTCCGGCACCGCGAGGAGCCATGTGCCGGACAACCGGGTGCGGGCGGGCACCGCCAGGGGCTGCCAGTCGACGCGGTACCGGTGCCGGGCGGCGGCGGACTCGTCGTCCCGGCGCGAGCGCCAGGCGGACAGCGCGGGCAGTACGTCACCCAGCGGCGCCTCTTCGTCGAGGCCCAGCAGCGAGGCGACCGACGGGACGTCGGCCGTGCCGACGAGGTCCCAGAAGGCGTCGGAGCCGTCCGTACCGCTCGTGCTCCTGCCTTCGGCCGGGCGCGGCCAGAACCGCTCGTGCTGGAAGGGGTAGGTGGGCAGGTCGACATGGCGGTCCGGCGCGTCCCCGCGACCGGCGGACCAGTCGACGGGGACCGCGCGGACGTGGAGCCGGGCCAGGGCCGCGACGACCGATGCCGCCTCCGGTTGCTGCTTGGGCAGCAGGGGGATCGCCGCCACGCCGGGCGCCCCGGGGGTGTCCTCCGGGAGGCAGGCCGGTACCAGGGCGGAGAGCACCCCGCCCGGCCCGGCCTCCAGGAAGGTCGTCGCGCCCTCGGCCACCAGATGCCGTACGCCGTCCATGAACCGCACGGTGCCGCGCACGTGCCGCACCCAGTACTCCGGGGAGCACAACTCGGCGGCGGAGGCGGGCTCACCGGTCAGGTCGGAGATCACGGGGATCCGGGGCTCGGCGTACGACAGGCCCTCGGCCACCTCCCGGAAGGCGTCGAGCATGCCGTCCATCCGGGCGGAGTGGAACGCGTGGCTCACGGTGAGCCGCCGGGTCCGGCGCCCCTGGCGGCGGAACTCCTCGGCCGCGCCGAGTACGGCGTCCTCGTCGCCGCTGATCACGGTGGCCGTCGGGCCGTTGACGGCCGCGATGCCGACCGTGCCGTCGTCGGCGAGGGCGCCGAGGACGCGGAGCACCTCGTCCTCACCGGCCTCGACCGCCACCATGGCGCCGCCTTCGGGCAGTTCGTCCATCAGACGGCCGCGGGCGGCGACCAGGGCGCAGGCGTCGGGCAGGTCCAGCACGCCGGCGACGTGCGCGGCGGCCAGTTCGCCGACCGAGTGGCCGATCAGGACGTCCGGGGCGACCCCCCAGTGGCCCAGCAGCCGGAACAGCGCCACTTCCAGGGCGAACAGCGCGGGCTGGGTGTACCGGGTACGGTTCAGCAGCAGGGCCTGCTCGGTGCCCTCGGCGGCGAACAGGAGGTCGCGCAGCGGGAGGTCGAGGTGCGGGGCGAGGTGGGTCAGTACGTCGTCCAGGGCGTCGGCGAACACCGGCTCGTCGCGGTACAGCGCGGCTCCGGCGGCGGCCCGCTGGCTGCCCTGCCCGGGGAAGAGCAGCACGGTGCGTCCGGGCGCCGCGAGCCCGGTGACCAGTTCCGGCGCGGGTGTTCCGGTGGCCAGCGCCGCCAGGGCACGGCGCGCGGCCGTCTCGTCGTGCCCTGGCACGGCTGCCCGGTGCTCCAGCGCGGCCCGGCCACGGGCGAGGGCCAGGGCGACGTCGGGCAGCGGGGTGCCGGGGTGCGTGTCGAGGTGGTCGAGCAGCCGGGCGGCCTGGGCGCGGAGCGCGGCGGGGGTACGGGCGGAGAGGAGCAGTGGCAGTGTCCTGGCCGGAGGCGTGTGCGTGCCGGCCTCCGCACCGCCCGCGGACGGGTCCGAGGCCTCCCGCTGATCCTCACCGGAGACAGGCGCCTGCTCCACGATCACGTGTGCGTTGGTCCCGCTGATGCCGAACGACGAGACTCCGGCCCGGCGCGGCCGGCGCGTCTCCGGCCACGGGGTGGGCTCGGTGAGCAGCCGCAGACCCGCGGTGTCCCAGTCGATGTGCGTGCTGGGTTCGTCGGCGTGCAGGGTGCGGGGCAGTTCGGCGTGGCGGATGGCGAGCACCATCTTGATGACGCCCGCGACGCCGGCGGCCGCCTGGGTGTGGCCGATGTTGGACTTGACCGACCCCAGCCACAGCGGCCCCTCGGCCGACCGCCCGGTGCCGTACACGGCCTGGAGGGCCTGGGCCTCGATGGGGTCGCCGAGCCGGGTGCCGGTGCCGTGGGCCTCGACGGCGTCGATCTCGGCGGCCGTGACCCGGGCGTCGGTGAGCGCGGCCCGGATGACCCGCTGCTGTGCGGGTCCGTTGGGTGCGGTGAGGCCGTTGCTGGCGCCGTCCTGGTTGACGGCGGTGCCGCTGAGCACCGCGAGCACCCGGTGGCCCTGGCGGCGGGCGTCCGAGAGTCGCTCCAGGAGGAGCATGCCGACGCCCTCGGCCCAGCCGGTGCCGTCGGCGGAGGCGGCGAACGCCTTGCAGCGGCCGTCCGGGGCCAATCCACGCTGGCGGCTGAACTCGACGAACAGCTTGGGTGTGGTCATGAGGGTGACGCCCCCGGCGAGGGCCTGCGCGCATTCGCCGCGGCGCAGCGCCTGCGCGGCCAGGTGCAGGGTCACCAGCGACGAGGAGCACGCGGTGTCCACGGTCAGGGCGGGGCCGTCGAGGCCCAGTTCGTAGGAGATCCGGCCGGACATGACGCTGGCGGTGTTGCCGGTCATGACGTGTCCCTCGGACACACCGGGCGCGCCGTCGAGGACGCCGGGGTAGTCCTGGCCGTTGGTGCCGACGAACACGCCGACCGGGCGTCCGCGCAGTGCGGTCGGGTCGATGCCAGCGTGTTCGACGGTCTCCCAGCAGGTCTCCAGGAGGAGCCGCTGCTGCGGGTCCATGGCCAGTGCCTCGCGGGGCGAGATCCCGAAGAAGGCGGCGTCGAAGCCCCCTGCGTCGTGCAGGAATCCGCCGCGTCGGCTGTATGTGGTGCCGGGCCGGTCCGGGTCAGGGTCGTAGAGGCCCTCGGTGTCCCAGCCCCGGTCCAGTGGCCAGTCCGCGATGACGTCCCGTCCCTCGGAGAGCAGCTGCCAGTAGGCGTCCGGGCCGTGCACGGCGCCGGGGAAGCGGCAGCCGATGCCGATGATGGCGATCGGGTCGTCGTCGGCCGGCCTCGCGGGGAGGGCGGCGGGGCCCTGGGAAGGCTGTGTGTCCGGGCCGGACGGGGCGAGTTCGGCGAGGAGGTGGGCGGCGAGTGCCTGCGGTGTCGGGTGGTCGAAGAGCAGGGTGGTGGGCAGCCTCAGTCCGGTGGCCGTGCCGAGGCGGTTGCGGAGTTCCACCGCGGTGAGGGAGTCGAAGCCGAGTTCGGCGAAGGCGCGGCCGGGGGCGATGTCGGTGGCGGACCGGTGGCGCAGCACCGTCGCGGCGTGGGTGCGGACGAGGTCGGTGATGTGGCGGGACCGCTCGGCGGCCGGAAGCGCGGCGAGCTGCCCACCCACCTGTCCTTCCTGTTCGGCCCGCTCCGGTATGCGCGCGTCGGGAGCGACGGCGCCCGGCAGGCCGCTCAGCAGTGCCGTGGAGCGCAGGCCTACGGCCTCGCGGTAGCGCTGCCAGTCCACGTCGGCGACGACGCAGAGTTCGTCGCGGTCCGCGAGGGCGGCGGTCATGGCGCGCACGGCCGCCCGGGGTTCCATGGGGCTGATGCCGAGGCGGCGCAGCCGGTCGGCGATCCCGTCGTCGACCATGCCGCCGCCCGCCCAGGCGCCCCAGGCGACGGAGGTGCCCGGCAGTCCGGCGGCCCGGCGTTCGGCGACGAGGGCGTCGAGCGCTGCGTTGGCGGCGGCGTAGTTGCCCTGGCCCGCGCTGCCGAGGACGCCCATGAAGGAGGAGAACACGACGAAGTCGGTCAGGCCGAGGCCGTCGGTGACCTCGTGCAGTGCGCGGGCGGCGGTGACCTTGACGCGCATCAGGGTGGCGAGCCGTGTCGGGTCGAGGGCGTCGAGGGTGCCGTCGTCGAGGACGCCGGCGGCGTGGACGACCGTGGTGAGCGGCTCCTCTGCGGGGATCGCGGCGACGACGGCCGCCAGTTCCGCGCGGTCGGCGGCGTCGCAGGCGGCGATGGTCACCCGCGCGCCGAGCGCGGTGAGTTCGGCGCGCAGGTCGTCCGCGCCGGGGGCCGCCGGTCCGCGACGGCTGAGCAGCAACAGGTGGGCCGCTCCCTGTCCGGCCAGCTCCCGGGCGACCTGGGCGCCGACGCCGCCGGTGCCGCCGGTGATCAGTACGGTGCCGCCGGGGACTCGGTCGGCCGCCCGACCACCGGGCTTCACCGGCAGCAGACGGCGGCCGTACACACCGGCGGAACGCACGGCGACCTGGTCCTCGTCGGCGACGGCGGCGAGGACCGCGCAGAGCCGGCCCCCCGCCCGCTCGTCCAGTACGTCGGGCAGGTCGACGAGGCCGCCCCAGCTGTCGGGCCGTTCCAGCGCGACCGTCCGGCCCAGTCCGGCGACCGCGGCCTGCACGCTCGCTCCCGGCCGCTCGCCACCGCCCACGGCGGCCAGGCCACGGGTGGCGCACCACAGCGGGGCGTCCGTCCCGGTGTCGCCGAGCGCCTGGACCAGGGCGAGGGTCAGGGAGAGCCCGGCGGGCACGTCGGGGTGGGCGGGGTGCGGGCGGACCTCCTCGGCCAGCAGCGAGAGCACGCCGGCCACGGGCTCCTCGGCCGACGCGGCACGCAGGGCGGCGGCGAGCGATTCCCGGTCCTGGTCGGGGGCGGAGACGACGACGGGCACCGCTTCCGCCCCGGCCGCCGTCAGCGCGGCCAGTACGTCGGCGCCGCCACCGCTGTCCGGCGCCGGAAGCGCGACGAGCCACCGCCCGGACAGCGCCACCGGGTGGGCCGGCGTCAGCGGGCGCCAGCCCACCCGGTGGCGCCAGCTGTCGGCTCGCTGCCCCCGTATCCGCTCGGAGCGCCACGCGGTCAGGGCGGGCAGTACCTCGCCCACCGCGTCCGGGTCGACGCCCAGGGCGTCGGCGAGGGCAGCGGAGTCCTGGTTCTCGATCTCCTGCCACAGCGTGTCGTCGGCCGGGGCGGCGGAGTCCGACGCCTGCGGCGTCTCCAGCCAGTAGCGGCGGCGCTGGAACGGATAGGTGGGCAGGTCCACCAGCCGGGCGCCGGTGTCAGCGAAGGCCGGCTTCCAGTCGACGGGGAGTCCGCGTACGAAGGCCTCGCCGAGCGCGTGGTGCAGGCGCCGCAGGCCCCCCTCGCCGCGCCGGAGCGTACCGAGTACGACGGCGTCGTGTCCCGTCTCCTGGACGGTCTCCTCGATGCCCATGGTGAGCACCGGGTGCGGGCTGACCTCGATGAACCCGGTGTAGCCGGACTCCGCGAGCGCGCGGACGGACGGCGCGAACGCCACGGTGGCCCGCAGGTTGCGGTACCAGTACTCGGCGTCCATGGTCGCGGTGTCCAGCCAGCCGCCGCCCTCCACCGTGGAGTACAGCGGCACTTGGGCGGCGGTCGGCCGGAGTCCGGCCAGGGCTTCCAGGAGCGCCCCGCGTATCTCCTCCACATGGGCGGAGTGCGAGGCGTAGTCCACGTCGATGCGCCGGGCCCGTACGCCCTCGGCCTCACAGTCCGTCAGCAACGCGGCCAGAGCGTCGGGGTCGCCGGACACCACCGCGGCGGAAGGGGCGTTGACGGCGGCGATCGACAGCCCTGGGCGGTCGGCGAGGAGGTCCGTCAGACGGTCGTGCGGGAGGGCCACGGAGACCATGCCGCCGCGTCCTGCGAGGACCCCCAGCGCCTGGCTGCGCAGGGCCACGACCTTGGCCCCGTCCTCCAGGGACAGCGCACCCGCCACCACGGCGGCGGCGATCTCCCCCTGCGAGTGCCCCACGACGGCGTCCGGCACGACGCCGAACGACCGCCAGACCTCCGCCAGCGACACCATCACCGCGAACAGCGCCGGCTGCACCACGTCCACGCGATCCCAGGCACTGCCCGACCGCACGGCGTCGAGCAACGACCAGTCCACGAAGGGAGCCAGTGCCCGCTCGCACTCCTCCATCCGCGCCGCGAACACCGGCGACTCGTCCAGCAACTCCCGCGCCATACCCGCCCATTGCGAGCCCTGCCCGGGGAAGACGAACACGACCGGTCCGGTGGCGGAAGCCTCGCCCTCCGCCACGTCCGCGCCGGGCGCACCGGCTGCCAGCGCCGCGAGCCCCTCCTCCACCGTCCGCCGGTCCCCGCCGACGACCGCACGGTGGTCGAACAGCGAACGGGACGTGAGGAGGGAGTAGCCGAGGTCGCGGGCGGCGGGCCCGTCGGCGTCCCGAAGGAGCGGCAGCAGACGGCGTGCCTGGTCGCGCAGCGCGTCCGGGGTGCGGGCGGAGAGCACCAGCGGCACGGGGAACGTGTCGGGGACGGAGTCGACGGGCGCGGCGGGCGGTGCCTCCTCCAGGATGAGGTGGGCATTGGTCCCACTGATCCCGAACGACGACACCCCGGCCCGCCGAGGACGCCCCTCGACCGCCTCCCACTCCCGCTGCTCCGTCAGCAGCTCAACCCCACCCGAGTCCCAGTCGACGAGCGGCGTCGGCTCATCCACGTGCAAGGTCCGCGGCAGCGCACCTTCCTGAAGAGCCATCACCATCTTGATCACACCGGCCACACCCGCAGCCGCCTGCACATGCCCGATGTTGGACTTCAACGACCCCAGCCACAACGGCCGTTCATCGTCCCGGCCCTGCCCGTAGGTGGCCAGCAGCGCCTGCGCCTCGATCGGGTCCCCGAGCCGGGTCCCCGTGCCATGCGCCTCCACGACATCGACGTCACCCGTAGTCACCCCGGCCGACGACAGCGCCGCCCGGATCACCCTCTCCTGCGCCGGCCCACTCGGCGCGGTCAGCCCATTGCTGGCCCCGTCCTGGTTCACCGCGCTGCCGCGCACCACCGCCAGCACCCGATGACCATTGCGCCGGGCATCGGACAACCGCTCCAGGACCAGGAGCCCGACCCCCTCGGCCCAGCCCGTGCCCTCAGCCGACGCCGCGAAGGACCGGCAGCGACCGTCCGCCGACAGCCCCCGCTGCCGCGAGAACTCCACGAACGTCCCAGGCGACGACATCACCGTCACCCCACCCGCCAACGCCAGCGAACACTCCCCCGCCCGCAACGACGACGCAGCCAGATGGATAGCCACCAACGACGACGAACACGCCGTATCCACCGTCACCGCAGGACCCTCAAGCCCCAACGAAAACGCCACCCGACCCGACAACACGCTTCCCGCGCCGCCCGTCAGCCGCTGGCCGTCGACGCCTCCGGCGGGTATGTGCAGTGCGGGTCCGTAGTCGTGGTACATGATTCCGGCGAAGACGCCGGTGCGGCTGCCGCGCAACGCGTGCGGATCGATACCCGCCCGCTCCACCGCCTCCCACGACGCCTCCAACAACAACCGCTGCTGCGGATCCATCGCCAACGCCTCACGCGGCGAAATCCCGAAGAACTCCGCATCGAACTCCGCCGCCTCATGCAAAAACCCACCATGACGCGTGTACGACGTCCCCGGCCGATCCGGATCAGGGTCGTACAACCCCTCCACGTCCCAGCCCCGGTCCACCGGAAACTCCGACACACCCTCCCGCCCCGACGCCACCAACTCCCACAACTCCGCAGGCGAACCCACCCCACCCGGCAACCGGCACGCCATCCCCACCACCGCCACCGGCTCCCCCACACCGGCCTGGAGTTGCCGGTTCTCGCGGCGCAGCCGGGCGGTTTCCTTGAGGGCGTCCCTGAGTGCCGCCACGACGGTCGCGTCGGGGGCGGGCGAAGGGGACGACGAGGAAGGTGAGGACGGTGATGAAGAAGACGGCGTTCGGGTCATGAGCTTCCTTCTCCCGGTGCTGTTCAGGACTCGATGCCTTCGCGGGCCATACGGACCAGCTCCGCCACGTCCATGGCGTCGATCAGTTCCTCCTCGGCGGCCAGTGCCTCCGCGTGGGCCCCTGCTCCCCCGTCCTCCGTGTCCGAAGCCGTGTCCGTAGCCGTGTCGGTGCCGGCGGCGGGGAAGAGTTCGGACCGCAGCCGTCCGGCCAGCGCGATGGGCGTCGGGTGGTCGAACACGACGGTCGCGGACAGCCGCAGGCCGGTGGCCTTGCCGAGCCGGTTGCGCAGTTCGACGGCGCTGAGCGAGTCGGCGCCGAGTTCCTTGAAGCTCCGGCGCGCGTCGACCGTCTCGGCACGGTCGTAGTTCAGGACGGCGGCGGCCTCGGTCCGCACCAGGGCGAGCAGTTGCTTCTCCTGGGCGGTCGCGTCGAGTTCCACGAGCCGGGCCACAAGACGGTCGCCGGGGGCTCCGGCGGGCGTGCCCTGCCCCGTCGTACCCCGGGTGGACACCGGGGCCAGCCCGCGCAACAACGCGGGGACGCCCGGTCCCGCGGCCCGTAGTGCGGCGGTGTCGAGGGCCAGCGGCACGGGGCAGGCGTCGCCGGAGGCCAGCGCGGCGTCGAGGAGCCGCAGGCCCTGATCGGGGGTGAGCGCGTGGATGCCCACACGGGCGAACCGGCGGCGGTCGGCGTCGCCGAGCCCGGCTGCCATGCCGCCCTCCGCCCACGGGCCCCAGGCGAGCGAGGTGGCCGCGAGGCCACTGGTCCGCCGACGGCGTGCCAGGGCGTCCAGGAAGGTGTTGGCCGCCGCGTAGTTGGCCTGTCCCGCGCCCCCGAGGAGCCCCTGTACGGAGGAGAAGAGGACGAAGGCGCTCAGGTCGAGCTCGCGGGTGAGGTCGTGCAGGTGCCGGGCGGCGTCCGCCTTCGGTCGGAGGACCGCTTCGAGGCTCTCGGGGGTGAGGGCGTCGAACACCCGGTCGTCGAGGACACCGGCGGCGTGCACCACGGCCGTCAGCGGACGGTCTGCGGGCACGCTGTCGAGCAGTGCCGCCAGAGCCGCACGGTCGGCGACGTCACAGGCGGCGACGGTGACCCTGGCGCCCGACTCGGCCAGCTCCGCACGCAGTTCGGTGACGCCGGGAGCCGCATCGCCCCGTCGGCCGGCGAGCAGCAGATCGCGTACGCCGTGCTCGGTGACCAGGTGACGGGCCACGGCGGCGCCGAGTGCGCCGGTCGCGCCCGTGATCAGTACGGTGCCGTCGGCCCGCCACGGTGCCTCGCCGGACACCGGTGACGTGGAGCGGGTCAGCCGGGGGACGAGTACGCGCCCGGCACGGAGGGCGAGTTGGGCTTCGCCCGAGGCCTCCGCAGCGGCGAGGGCCGCCGTGAGAGTCTGCCGCGAGGCGGGTTCGTCGTCGAGGTCCAGCAGGGTGATCCGGTCGGGGTGCTCGGTCTGTGCCGAGCGGATGAGACCCCAGACAGAGCTGTGCGCCAGGTCGGGCACGTCCTCGTCCGGCCCCGTGGCGATGGCGCCCCGGGTGACGACGACCAGGCGGGAGGCGGCGAAACGCCCGTCGGCCAGCCAGCCCTGAACCAGGGCCAGCGCACGTCCGGCGGCGTGCACCGCGTCCGTACCGTCCGAGGCGGGGCCGGTCAGCGGGGCCAGGACGACGTCCGGGACGTCAGCCTCGCTGCCACCGCTTTCGGCCGGCGCGGCGAGGTCCGCGTGGGTACCGGCCACCGTCGGCGATTCGGCCAGGTCGGCCAGGTCGGCCAGGTCGGCCGTGTCGGCGGTGTCACCGACGACCGCCCACCGACCGGGGAGCACATCGGAACCGGAGCCGCCGACGGAGCCGGGCAGCGGAATCCACTCCACCCGGAACAGCGGTTCGCGCCCGCCGCCCCCGGCCGTCCGGAGCTGCTCGGCGGAGACCGGCCGCCGGGACAGCGTGCCGACCGACGCCACCGTACGGCCGGCCGCGTCGGCGAAGGTGAGGGTGACCGCGTCGGGGCCGGCGGGCGCCAGCCGGACGCGGGCCGCGGTGGCCCCGGCGGTGTCCAGGCGTACCGCGCTCCACGCGAAGGGCAGACGGGCGCCGTCTCCGCCGGGCAGCGCGCCCAGTTCGATGGCGTGCAGGGCGGCGTCGAGCAGCGCGGGGTGCAGTCCGTACCCGGCCGCGTCGGCGGCCTGCTCCTCGGGAAGGGCCAGCTCCGCGAAGACCTCCGTACCGCGACGCCACGCGGCACGCAGCCCCCGGAAGGCGGGACCGTAACCGAAGCCCTGGGCGGCGAGCGACTCGTACCACCCGGTCAGGTCCACCTCCTCGGCGTCCTCGGGCGGCCAGTTCGTGAAGGCACCGGCATCGGTGACGGCTCCGGCGGCCGGGGCGAGCACCCCGACGGCGTGCAGCGTCCAGTCTCCGGCGTCAGCCTCGCCGTTGTCCCTGCCACGAGCCGTTGTCGCCGCAGGCCGGGTGTGCACGGTGACGGACCGTCGGCCATCGTCCTCGGCCCCCGCCACCTGGACCTGGAGCTCGACGGCGCCCTCGTCCGGGAGTCGCAGCGGCGCCTGCAGAGTCAGCTCCTCCAGCAGTTCGCAGCCGGTACGGCGGGCCGCGTGCAGGGCCAGCTCCACGAGCCCGGCGCCGGGGAAGAGCACGGTGTCGAGGACGGTGTGGTCGGCGAGCCAGGGTTGGGTGTCCAGGGACAGCCGCCCGGTGAGCACGAGGGTGTCGGAGTCCGCGGGTCGCACAGCGGCACCGAGCAGGGGATGACCGCCGGTACCGAGCCCCAGCGCGGGCGCGTCCACGGCGGTGCGCGGGCTGACGGCCGGCCAGTAACGCCTGTGCTGGAATGCGTACGTGGGCAGGTCGACGCGGCGGGCACCCGTACCGGCGAACACGGCCGTCCAGTCGACGTCGGCGCCTCGCACATGGAGCCGGGCCAGGCCCTCCGCGAGCGTCCGGTCCTCAGGGTGCTCACGCCGCAACAGGGGGACGAACTCCGCCTGCGCCTCGTCGTCCTCGGGGAGGCAGTCGCGTCCCATGGCGGTCAGTACGGCGTCCGGCCCGATCTCCAGGAACGTCGTCACCCCGTCCGCCCGAAGAGCCCGTACGACGTCGGCGAATCGCACGGTCTCCCGGACGTGCCGGGCCCAGTAGACCGCCTGGTCCGCAGCATCCAGGGGGACGTCGTCCGGCCCGGCGACCGGCCGACCCGTCATGTCCGACAGCAGTGGTACGGCGGGAGCCGACAGGTCGAGGCCCCTGGCCACCCGGCGGAATTCGTCCAGCATGGGGTCCATGCGGGGCGAGTGGAAGGCATGGCTGACCCGCAGCCGCCTGGTCCTGCGTCCGCGCGCCGACAGCGCACCGGCGATCTCCATGACGGCGTCCTCGTCGCCGGAGAGCACGCAGGAGAGGGGGCCGTTGACGGCGGCGAGCGCCACCCGCGCCTCGCGCCCGCGCAGCAGTTCGGCGACCTCCGCCTCGGGCGCCTGGACCGAGACCATCGCACCGCCTTCGGGCAGCGCCTCCATCAGGCGGCCTCGCTCGGCGACGAGCGTCACGGCGTCCGGCAACGACATCATCCCGACGGCGTGGGCAGCCGCCAGTTCGCCGACCGAGTGTCCGGCCACCCGGTCCGGGCGTATGCCGAAGTGCTCGACGAGCCGGAAGAGGGCCACCTCCACGGCGAACAATCCGGCCTGGGTGAACACGGTCCGGTCCAGCAGGGCGGCCTCCGGGGAGTCCGCCTCGGCGAAGACGACTTCGCGCAGGGGCCGCCCGAGGAGGTCGTCGAACTCCTCGAAGATCTCGTCCAGCGCCTCGGCGAACACCGGGAAACGCGCGTGGAGTGCACGCCCCATGCCGACGCGCTGACTGCCCTGCCCGGTGAAGAGGAACGCCGTCTTCCCGCCACTCGGCACGCCGTACGGGACGCGCGACGGCAGGTCGCCGTCCGCCAGCGCCGCCAGATCCGCGAGCAGCCGGTCCGGTTCGTCGCCGACCAGCACCGCCCGGTGCTCCAGCGCCGCACGCGTGGTGGCCAGCGAGAAGCCGACATCGGCGAGCCGGGCCCGTGGCTCCGCGCTCAGCTGCGCACGCAACCGCTGTGCCTGCGCCCGCAGAGCCGGCTCGGTCCGGCCGGACAACGGCCACAGGACGGTTCCGGGGGAAGGGACGGGGGCGGAGTCGACCGACTGAGCGGGCGGCGCCTCCTCCAGAATGAGGTGGGCATTGGTCCCACTGATCCCGAACGACGACACCCCGGCCCGCCGAGGACGCCCCTCGACCGCCTCCCACTCCCGCTGCTCCGTCAGCAGCTCAACCCCACCCGAGTCCCAGTCGACGAGCGGCGTCGGCTCATCCACGTGCAAGGTCCGCGGCAGCGCACCTTCCTGAAGAGCCATCACCATCTTGATCACACCGGCCACACCCGCAGCCGCCTGCACATGCCCGATGTTGGACTTCAACGACCCCAGCCACAACGGCCGTTCATCGTCCCGGCCCTGCCCGTAGGTGGCCAGCAGCGCCTGCGCCTCGATCGGGTCCCCGAGCCGGGTCCCCGTGCCATGCGCCTCCACGACATCGACGTCACCCGCAGTCACCCCGGCCGCAGACAGCGCCGCCCGGATCACCCCCTCCTGCGCCGGCCCACTCGGCGCGGTCAGCCCATTGCTGGCCCCGTCCTGGTTCACCGCGCTGCCGCGCACCACCGCCAACACCCGATGACCATGGCGCCGGGCATCGGACAACCGCTCCAGCACGAGCAGCCCCACGCCTTCCGCCCAGCCCGTGCCCTCAGCCGACGCCGCGAAGGACCGGCAGCGACCGTCCGCCGACAGCCCCCGCTGCCGCGAGAACTCCACGAACGTCCCAGGCGACGACATCACCGTCACCCCACCCGCCAACGCCAGCGAACACTCCCCCGCCCGCAACGACGACGCAGCCAGATGGATAGCCACCAACGACGACGAACACGCCGTGTCCACCGTCACCGCAGGACCCTCAAGCCCCAACGAAAACGCCACCCGACCCGACAGCACGCTTGCCGCGCCACCGGTCAGGCGTCGCCCCTCGGAGGAATCGGGCAGTGTGGCGCCGGTGTCGGAGTCGCGGAACGTGAAGGTGCCGGCGAAGACGCCGGTGCGGCTGCCGCGCAACGCGTGCGGATCGATACCCGCCCGCTCCACCGCCTCCCACGACGCCTCCAACAACAACCGCTGCTGCGGATCCATCGCCAACGCCTCACGCGGCGAAATCCCGAAGAACTCCGCATCGAACTCCGCCGCCTCATGCAAAAACCCACCATGACGCGTGTACGACGTCCCCGGCCGATCCGGATCAGGGTCGTACAACCCCTCCACGTCCCAGCCCCGGTCCACCGGAAACTCCGACACACCCTCCCGCCCCGACGCCACCAACTCCCACAACTCCGCAGGCGAACCCACCCCACCCGGCAACCGGCACGCCATCCCCACCACCGCCACCGGCTCCCCCACACCGGCCGAGGTGAGAGCCTCCACGCCCTCCGCCGCGTCGTCCTCCGCCGTGTTCCGCACATACCGGATCAGGGCCTCGGGTGTCGGGTGGTCGTAGATCAGGGTGCTGGGCAGGCGGGCGCCCGTGGACCGGCTGAGGAGGTCGCTCAGTTCGACGCCCATCAGGGAGCTGAAGCCGAGTTCCTTGAAGGAGGTGCCGAGCGGGACCGCGTCGGCCGAGAGGTGGCCGAGGACGCGGGCGACGTGCGTGCGCACCAGCTCGGCCGGTTCGAGGCGGCCGCCACCGGTCGGCGTCCGAACGGCAGGGCTGTCCATGTCGGGCTCTGCAGCCGGAAGTTCCGGTG
The DNA here is from genome assembly GCF_030294945.1 of Streptomyces graminofaciens. Classification (NCBI taxonomy): domain Bacteria; kingdom Bacillati; phylum Actinomycetota; class Actinomycetes; order Kitasatosporales; family Streptomycetaceae; genus Streptomyces; species Streptomyces graminofaciens. Next base: position 1,586,379 of record NZ_AP018448.1, read on the forward strand.
CGGCAGCGCCTTGCGGTGAGTCGAGCCAGTACCGCTGCCGCTGGAAGGCGTAGGTGGGCAGGGCGACACGGCGGGCACGCGGACAGGAGAGTACTCGGCTCAGGGCTGCGGGGACTCCGTTGACGTGCAGCTCCGCGAGTGCCGTGACCAGGGTCGACACCTCGTCGCGGTCCTCCCGGACGGCGGGTACGAAGACCTGGTCGGCACCGTCGGGCGCGCAGTCGCGGGCCATGGAGGAGAGCACCGCGTCCGGCCCGATCTCCAGGTGGAAGGTGATGCCGCGGGCGTGCAGAGTCCTGACGCCGTCGAGGAAGCGGACCGCGTCGCGGGCGTGGCGGACCCAGTGGTCCGGCGAACGGAGTTCGTCGTCGGTGGCGGTCCGGCCGGTCAGGTTGGAGACGACGGGGATGCTCGGCGCCCGGTAGGTGAGGTTCTCTGCGACTTGGCGGAACTCGTCGAGCATGCCGTCCATGTGCGGTGAGTGGAAGGCGTGGCTCACCCGCAGTCGCCTGGTCTTGCGGCCCCGGCCGCGCCAGCGTCGGGCGAGGCGGAGCACGGCGTCCTCGTCGCCGGAGAGCACGGTCGAGGCGGGTCCGTTGACCGCGGCGACGGCGACCCGGCCCTCGTGGCCGGCCAGGTCGGGACGGAGTTCCTCCTCGGAGGCCTGGACCGACACCATGGCGCCGCCTTCGGGCAGCCGCTCCATCAGCCGGCCGCGGGCCGTCACGAGCGCGCAGGCGTCGGGCAGGTCCAGCACGCCGGCCGCGTGCGCCGCGACCAGCTCGCCGACGGAGTGGCCCAGTACGGCGTCCGGGGTCAGTCCCCAGTGTTCGAGCAGCCGGTACAGCGCGGTCTCGAAGGCGAAAAGCGCGGGCTGGGTGTAGCGGGTCCGGTCGAGCAGGGCCGCGTCGGGGGTGCCCCCGCTGTCGAGGACCAGGTCCCGCAACGGCCGGTCGAGGAACCGGCCCAGGTGCTCGCACGCCTCGTCGAAGGCGTCCGCGAACACGGGGTACGTGGCGTACAGTGCGGCGCCCATACCGGGCCGCTGGCTGCCCTGCCCGGTGAACAGGAACGCGAGGCCGCCCTCGCGTGCTGTGCCCTCCACCACGCGCGGGGCGGGGCGTCCTTCGGCTAGTGCCGCGATCGACTCGAGGAGGTCGTCGCGATCGGTGGCGAGGACGACGGCGCGTCGTGCGAAGTGGGTGCGGGTCGTGGCGCCGGAGTACGCGATCTCGTCGGGCGCGAGTTCGGGGCGGTCGGCGAGATGGCCGAGCAGCCGGGCCGCCTGGGCGCGCAGGGCGGGCTCGTCACGGCCGGAGAGGGTGACGGGGACGGGCAACAGGGCGACGGACGGCTCGGGTTCCGCCGCGGGCGTGCCCCGGCCGCGCCAGTCCGACAGCACCAGATGGCAGTTGGTGCCGCCCATGCCGAACGAACTCACCCCGGCGGTCCTCGGCAGGTCGTCGTACGGCCAAGGGGCGAGTTCCCGCTGCACCGTGAGGTTGAGGCGGTCCAGCGGCAGCGCGGGGGGCGGGGTGGTGAAGTTGAGGCTGGGCGGAAGGGCCTGGTACTCGATGGACAGGATGACCTTGAGCAGGCCCACGACTCCGGCGGCGGCCTCCAGATGACCGACGTTGGTCTTGGCGGATCCGACGGCCAGCGGGCGGCCGGGTGTCCTCTCGGTGCCGAGCGCCGCGCCGAGTGCCGCAGCCTCGACGGGGTCGCCGGCCTTCGTGCCGGTGCCGTGCAGCTCGACGTACTGCACCTGGTCGGGGCGCGTCCGGGCGCGGCGGTGGGCGAGCCGGATCACCTCGCGCTGGGCACTCTCGTCGGGCACGGTGAGCCCGGAGGAGGCGTTGCCGGCGTTGTTCACGGCGCCGCCGAGGATCAGGCAGCGGATCGAGTCGCCGTCGGCGATCGCCCGGTCGAGGGTCTTGAGGACGACCAGGGCGCCGCCCTCGCCGCGTACATAACCGTTGGCCCGCTCGTCGAAGGTGTGGCACCGCCCGTCGGGCGAGAGCGCGCCCGAACTGGCGGCGACGAGCGCGCCGTCCAGGGCGAGGTTGAGGTTGACGCCGCCGGCGAGGGCGGCCGTGCAGTCGCCCGCGCGCAGGCTCTCGCAGGCCAGTTGGACAGCGACCAGGGAAGAGGACTGCCCGCAGTCGACGGTCTGGCTGGGTCCCCGTAGGGCGAGGGTGTGGGAGAGCCGGTTGGCGATCATGGTGCGCTGGGTGCCGACGGCCGTGTGCCGGGTGATGCCGGCGGCGCCGAGGCGTGCGCGCAGGGTGGCGTAGTCGTCGGCGGTGGCTCCGACGAACACGGCGGTCGGGCTGTCGGCCAGGGTGCCGGGGACGGTGCCGGCGTGTTCCAGGGCCTCCCAGCCGAGTTCCAGTACGAGGCGCTGCTGGGGGTCCATGGCGGTGGCTTCGCGCGGGGAGATGCCGAAGAAGGCGGCGTCGAAGAGGTCGGCCCGGTCGAGGAAACCGCCCCAGCGCACGCGTTCGGCGTCCGGCGCGGCCGCGGCCGCGGCGATCGCGTCCGCGTCCCAGCGCTCGGAGGGCGCCTCGGTGATGGCGTGCCGACCCGCGGCGAGCAACCGCCAGAAGGTCTCCGGGTCGGGTGCGCCGGGCAGTCGGCAGGAGTATCCGATGACCGCTATCGCCGTGTGCGGATCGACCTCGTCCTGATTAGACATTTCTTCCACTTCCGGCTTCCCGGCCGTCCGGGCAATGGGAATTACTCGGGCCACGGAGGAACTCTCGCAGCCCGGCATATCGTTTCGATAGCGCCGCCCGCGACACTCGACGGTGGCCGGAAACCAGTGGCAAGTGACCCTTTCCGCAAGGCCGGGTCGTCGGTACGGTTGCTGCGCATCAGCGGTCTCGTCGGTCGTGGAATGCAGTTGACGAACCTAGAGCACCATGGCCTGTTCATACCTTTTTCACTCGAGATACACGGGAGACAGTGATGGCATTGGGCTTTCTGTTCGGCGGCGGTGTCGGCACCGAAGTGCACGGCTTGGAGATGTACCGGGCCCATCCCGTGATGCGGGATCTGTATGAGCAGGTATCGGCCTGGACCGGTCTCACGGTGGGGCAGATCCTGGAGGAGGAACTGCCCGAGCCCCAGGAGGAGCGGCAGAGCGCCGGGACGATCCGGGAGACCGCACTCGCCCTCGGGATCCATGACGTGCTGGTGGAACAGGGCCTGAGTCCGGCGGTTCTCGGCGGGCTGAGCCTCGGCGCCATGACGGCGAGCTGTCTCGCCGGTTCGATCGGCCGGCGGGAGTTGTTCGAGATGCTGGCGCACGCCCGCCACACGCCCGAACTGCCCGCCGAGGAGCCGGAGCAGGGCCTCGCGCTGGCGTTCGCGCCGACCGAGGGCGACCTGGCGGCGGCGTACCGGGGTGAGGGCCGGGCCGGGGTGTATCTGTCCGGCGACTTCGGTCCGACGGCCGATGGGGCCATGCGGATCCTGATGCTGTCGGGCGAGCGGAAGGCGCTGGACGCGCTGGCTGCCGACCTGCCCCCGGGCACCGTCGCCCCCCTGCCCGACCGGCCCATCGCCGTGCACTCGCCGCTGCGCGGTCACTTCCGCGAGTTCATGGCGCCGTACATCGACGCGATGCCCTTCAAGGCACCCGAGCTGCCCCTGGTGTCCTGTCTGGAGCGCCGGACACTGACCACGGCCGACGACGTACGGGACCTGTTCGACCGGAACTCCACGGATTCGATCAGCCTGGTCGACGTCTGCGACGAGATGAAGGACCAGGGGGTGCGCCTGGGCCTCATCATGGGCGGCTCCATCCCGGACGGGATCCTGAGGTTCCCGTTCCCCATGGTGCACGTCGACAAGCCGGAGCACATCCAGCAGGTGCTGACCAGCGTGTTCGAGTTCGGCATAGACCTCACCCCGGCACGGACCCGATGAGCGCGCCCCCGGCCACCGTGCCGCCCGCCGCGCAGGGCACGGAGTACGACACGCTGATCGACGGCTGGCTCGAAACCGACCTCGACGCATGGACGCGGAAGGTGGTCGCGCGGCATTTCCACCCCGAGACGGGCAGCCCGTACTGGCTGCGGCGCGCCACCGAGCTCGACTTCGACGCGCGGGACATCACCCGCTATGAGCAGCTCACGGCGTTCGGCCCGTTTCCGGTGGAGATCCTGCGTTCCCAGGACCCGGCCGACCTGGTGCCGCTGGACGTGCCGCGCCCGTTGACCGGCCGCGTCTGGGACACCGGCGGCACGACCGGCACGCCGTGCCGGCTCTTCTACACGCCGGCCATGCTGCTGCACCGGGGCGCCTGGCGCCGCTGGTCCTTCGTCACCGAGGGCTTCACCCCGGGACGTACCTGGCTCCAGGCGACCCCCACGGGCCCGCATCTGATCGGCAACGGCGTGTGGGAGGTGTCGGAGCTGTACGCCGGGCAGGTGTACACAATCGACATGGACCCGCGCTGGGTCAAGCGGCTCATCCGGGCCGGACGACTGGCCGACGCGGGCGAGTACACCACCCACCTGCTGGAACAGATCACGGACGTGCTCGTCCACGGCCGGATCGACTACGTCAACACCACTCCCGCGCTCTTCCAGGCCCTGGTGCGCCGCTGCCCCGAACTGGTCGCACCACTGCGGGGAGTACGACTGAGCGGCACCCAGATGAGCCCGGACATGTACCGGGACTTCGTGGCCGCGATGGACGACGGGATCTGCGGCCGCAGCTACGGCAACACCTTCGGCAACGCGGCGGGGCTGCCCGTCGAACAGAACGCCGAGCTGATGCCCTATGTGCCGAACTATCCCCAGGTGACAATGACAGTCGTGCGCAAAGAAGACTGGTCAACCACCGTGGAATACGGCACTGTAGGACAGGTTCGACTGACCGTGCTGCACGAAGACCTATTCCTCCCCAACATCCTCGAACGCGACCAGGCGCTACGTTACGACACCGGCGAAAAATGGCCATCCGACGGAGTGGCCAACGTAACTCCGCTGCAAACCACGTCGTCGTCCCCCGAGGGACTCTATTGACCGGATTTTAACGGCGTATTGACGGCCCCCGGCGATCTACTCATGAGTTTACGAATAGAATTCTGTCGTGCCGCAAATGAGTACAAGCATGATGCTGATCGAGCGTGAAGAAGAGCTGTCCGCGTTACACGACCTCCACGCGGAAAGCCGCCACGGCAATGGACACGTCGTACTTGTCAGCGGCGCCGCCGGCAGCGGCAAGTCGGAGCTGCTGTACACCCTTGCCGAGGCGGTGTCCGCGGCCGGTTCCCTCGTCCTGAGAGCTGCCGGCCGGGAAGAGGAACGCGACGTCCCGCTCGGTCTCGTCCATCAACTCGTCCGGGATCTTTCGCTGCCCGTGCCGCTCCGTACGCAGATGAACCTGTTGGAGAACAGCCTCGCGGCAGGTCCGCCCGTCCGCCATGAGACGCTCGCCCTACAGGCCCGTGTCGCCCATGGCCTGTGCCGTGCGCTGCTGCGTGCGGCCGGGTCGGGCGGCCTGATGCTCTGCGTCGACGACATTCATCACGCGGACGCCGTCTCGCTGAGCTGTCTGCTGCAACTGCTCCCGCACAGCAGGTCCGCCCCCGTGATGCTGGTGTTCAGCCGGCCGGACAGTGCCCGCCACTGCCCTCCGCAGTTGAGCGCCGAGTTGCTCCGCCACCCTCGTTACCGGCGCGTCCGGCTGGCTCCGCTGACGCCGGAGGGGACGACCGAGCTGACGGCGAAGGTCCTGGGCGCCGAGGAGGCACAGGCCCTCGGCCCGGTCTACCACTCCATCAGCGGAGGCAATCCCCTGCTGATCCGCGCGCTGCTCGGGGACCGGTGCGACCGGTCGGCGGACAGCGCGGATTCCGAAGTCCCGTTCGTGGGAGAGGAGTTCGGGCAGGCGGTGCTCGCCTGTCTGCGCGGCGGTGAGCCACAGATCCTCGACGTGGCCCGCACGATGGCGGTGCTCGACGACTGCGCCTCCCCCGACCGTATCGGCCGACTGCTGCGCATCAGCCCCTCCTCGGTGGCCAACGCGCTGCGACACCTGGAGTCCGCCGGGCTCGTCGCGGGCCACGGCTTCCGTCATCCGGCGGGACGCTCGGCCGTGCTGAACGACATACCCTGCGACACCCTCGGGCAACTGCGGCTCGACGCGGCGGAGTTGCTCCACCACGAAGGGGTTCCGACGCCCACGGTCGCCCGGCACCTCGTCGCGGTGGGACACATACCGAAGTGCTGGGCCGTCCCCGTGCTGGTGGACGCCTCCGAGCACGCCCGCCAGTGCGGCGACCTGACCTTCGCCCTGCAGTGTCTGGAGCTGGCGTTGGCCGAATCCGACGACGCGCCCGCGCGGGCTCTCATGACGATGATGCTCACCCGGCTGGAGTGGCAGCTCAATCCCTCCACCGTGGCCCCCCGACTGGCTCATCTGTCCGACGCGCTACTGACCGGCGTCCTGCCCGTCCAGCTCGCCGTCCCGCTCTCCCGGGCCCTGCTGTGGCACGGTCGTCCCGACGAGGCCGCCGAGGTGATCCGCGCGCTCGGCCCGGACGCCCCCGGCTCCCACGGCCTGCTCTCGGAAGCCCATGAATGGCTGCGGAACCGCTACCCCGCGATGATGCCCCTCCTGGCCACCGTCCCGGACGGCCCGGGCACCCGCGAGGGCAGGGAACCGGCGGCCAACAGGCCCCTGCTGCTCGCCGAGACCGTCTTCGGCTCGACCCTGCGCAACGGCGGCGACGAGTCCAGCGCCTGGAGCGCCGAACAGGTGCTGCGCTCCTGTCGCCTGGACGACACCAACCTGTACGCGCTGGAGTCGGCGCTCCTCGCACTCGTCTACGCGGACCGGCTCGACCGGGCGTCCGTGTGGTCGGGCAAGCTGCTGCAGGAGGCCACCGTCCGGCGGGTGCCCACCTGGCAGGCCAAGCTCACCGGGATCCGCGCCGAACTGGCCCTGCGGCAGGGCGACCTGAGCGAGGCGTACGCCCTCGCCCATGCCGCCCTGACCCATCTCTCACCCCGGAGTTGGGGAGTCGCCGTCGGGGCGCCGCTGAGCACCCTCGTCCTGGCCGCGACCGCCATGGGCGCGGACGACGTCGCCGAGGAGCATCTGCGTCACTCGGTACCCGACGCGATCTTCCAGTCGCGGTACGGCCTGCAGTATCTGTACGCCCGGGGCCATCACCACCTGGCCGCGGGCCGGGTGCACGCGGCCCTGGACGACTTCCTGCGCTGCGGCGAACAGGCCCGCGCCTGGGACATGGACCTGCCCGCGTTCCTGCCCTGGCGCAGCGGCGCGGCGGCCGCCCATCTGCGCCTCGGGCAGCGCGACCAGGTCCGCCGGCTCGCGGAGGCGGAGCTCGCCCGCCCCGGCAGCGCCAAGTCCCGCAGTCGCGGCGTCGCCATGTGTCTGCTCGCCGAGATCGCCGAGCCGCGCCGCCGGACGAGCCTGCTGCTGGAGGCCGTCAGCGTCCTGCGGCTCGCCGGGGACAGACTGGAACTGGCCAGAGCGCTCGCCGCGCTGAGCTGCGCGCAGCGCTCCAACGGCGAGGCCGGACAGGCACGGCGGGCGCTGTACCAGGCGCTGCAACTGGCCGATCTGTGCGGCGCCGAGCGGCTCCAGCGTTCCCTGTTGCACCGCAGCAGGGAGGAGACACCGGCCGACACGGCCGTCGTTCCCAAGGACCCCCTCAGCGCGGCGGAGCGCCGGGTCGCCTCCCTGGCCGCCCTGGGCAACTCCAACCGCGAGATCGCCGACCAGCTGTGCATCACCATCAGCACGGTGGAACAGCATCTGACCCGCGTCTACCGCAAACTCAACGTCAGCTGCCGCGCGGATCTCCCCAGCGAATTCCAGACCCTGGCCGTCGGATCGGTCTGACCGGCCGCACGACAGCCCATGGCGGGGGCCGCCCCTCGGCGGTACCCCGCTTCCGTAACCCCTATTACCGGTTACCGCTGCCCGGGCGGCTGTTCCCGCCTCGGGACCCGCCACGCATCCCGGGCAGGTGCCCGCACATCGGCGTCAGAGCATGGGGTCGAACCATGTCGGCGCGTCGGACATCGCCTGCTTGATCCGGAACAGCCCGAACTCGTTGAGGTCCGGCAGGGCGTCCAGGGCGTACCAGCCGACGTCCAGCGACTCGTCGTCGTTGACGCGGGCCTCGCCGCCGACGGCCCGGCAGCGGAACGTGGTGTCCATGTACTGACAGACGTCCTCGTTGTCGTAGCGCACCTGATCCAGCGCCTGGACGAGAACGATCCGCTCGGGTACGCACTTGACGGCCGTCTCCTCGAACACCTCCCGCACGGCGCAGGCGGCGGGCTGCTCCCCGGGCTCCGGGATGCCGCCGATCAGCGACCATTTCCCGGTGTCCGAGCGGCGGTTGAGCAACACCCTGCCGTCGTCGTCGAAGACGACGGCAGTGACTCCCGGAAGCCAGAGAAGCTGATGACCGGCGGAAACCCGCAGCTCGCGGATGAAATCAGGCGTAGGCATGGCACCGACCCTAACGGGCCGGTCCCCTCACCCCCGCGCTTGGAGGACGCGCACGAGAGGCGTACGGCTACACGCCACCGGCGCGCCTCCCGCGCACGCCGGCCCCGATCGCCCAGCCGAGCCCACCCGCCGCGACCAGCACGAGAAGCATCTCGGGCAGGATGCCGAGCTTCGTGGCAGGCGTCTCCGAGGAACGCAGCGGCACCTTCTGCACCAGGGAGTCCGGGACGAACATGCCGGTCTTCTGCGTGATCTTCCCGTCCGGCATGATGATCGCGCTGACGCCGCTGGTCACCGGGACGGTGACGGTACGGCTGTGTTCGACGGCGCGGACCCGGGACATGGCAAGCTGCTGGTAGGTCATCTCGCTGCGGTCGAAGGTCGCGTTGTTGCTCGGCACCGAGATCAGCTGGGCGCCGTCCACGACGTTGTCGCGCACAGCCCAGTCGAACGCGGCCTCGTAGCAGGTGGCGAGGCCGACCTTGGCGCCGTCCATGGTGAACACGCCGGGCTTCGTGCCCCGGCTGAAGTCCTGGCGGACCATCGACGTCCACTCGCTGTTGATGGCGCCGATGAGCGACCGCAGCGGAAGGTACTCGCCGAACGGCTGGATCTGGCGCTTGTCGTAGGTCTCGGTGGGGCCCTTCTCCGGGTCCCACAGGATCTGCTCGTTGTAGAGCTTGCCGTCGCGCTCGACGACCCCGCCGACGGAGATGGGGGCGTCGATGGCCTTGGCGGCCTTGTCGATCACCGCGCGCGCGTCGGCGTTGACGAAGGGGTCGATGTCGGAGGAGTTCTCCGGCCACAGCACGAAGTCCGGCTGGTCGGCCTTGCCCGCCTTGACCTCGGCGGCCAGGCGCTCGGTCTCCTTGGCGTGGTAGTCGAGCACAGCCCGCCGCTGGGCGTTGAAGTCGAGACCCAGGCGCGGCACGTTGCCCTGGATGACGGCGACGGTCGCGGTGCCGTCCTCGGCCTTGTCGCTCACCAGGGAGCGGGACGCGAGCGCGCCCACCACGGGCACGGCCACACTGAGCGCCGCGACGGCCGCGGTCCCCCGGCGCACGGCGGCGCCGGTGCGCCGCCCCTCGACGACCAGACGTACGACCTCGTAGAGCCCGAAACCGCACAGCACGACCGCGAAGCCGAGCACCGGGGTGCCGCCGAGCGCGGCCAGCGGCAGGAAGACCCCGTCGGCCTGGCCGAAGGCGATCTTGCCCCAGGGGAAGCCGTTGAAGGGCGCACGCGCGCGTGCCGCCTCGCCGGCGATCCACAGCGCGGCTGCCCAGAGGGGCCAGCCGGGCAGCTTCGACACGACGGTGACACCCGCGCCGACGAGCGCCACGAACACGGCTTCGATGACCACCAGTGCGATCCACGGTCCGGGGCCGACCTCGACACCGGTCCAGACGAGCAGCGGCAGCAGGAATCCGAGGCCGAAGAGATAGCCGAGCCCGAGGCCCTCCTTCCAGCTGCGCCCGCGCAGGACCCAGCCGAAGACCGCGAAGGCCGGCAGGGCCAGCCACCACAGGGTGCGTGGTGGGAAGCTGACGTAGAGCAGCACCCCGGAGAGCGCCGCGGCGGCGGCCGGCACGAGCCGGTTCACCCATCGGGCCCCACGGGAGACGGGCGTGGCCTGGGGTTCGAGCTGTTCCGGCTCGTCTACGGGAGTCGCGGTGACGGTCACCCGGCGAGTGTACGGCGCGGCGCACCGGCGCCGACAGGACGGTCCGCCCGGCCCGTCCGGGCCTTCCCTCTCACATCTGCCACAACGTTCCTGCGCAACTCGTCCACAAACCGGCGCATCACCCGTTACGGTGTGCGCGAGCCTCTGACGTGCGGCCGGATGCGGCCGGGCGGTCGGGGCCCGTCGCAATCGGGGGGCTAGGGGTGGGGTCCACGGGGACGCGGTCCGCGGCCGGAGCGTCGGCCACATACGTCAGACGAAACGTTTCGGATGCCACGGGTGCAATCGCGCTCGGGGCGTTCGCGGCCTGGTCGTTGATCACGGCGGCCGCAACGGGCGGCCGCCCGGAGGGTGTGCTGCTCGCGGTGCTCGCCGTGGCCGCCGGCTACGCGGCGGGCCGGATCTGCGGGGCCCTGCTGCCGGTCGCGGCGCCCTGCGTGGGGGCCTTCGCCGGGCTGGGCCTCGCGGTCACCGCCCCGCACGGCTCACCGCTCACCGCCCCGATCGGCCACTCGGGGGCGACGGCCGCGCTGCTCGCCCTGTCCACGGGGGCCGCCTGCTGCGCCGCCTGGGCGGCACGGGTGCCGGGGCCTCGGCTCGCCCTGTGCCTCCTCGCCGTCGGGATCACGGTGACCGCGGCCGTGCTCGGCTCGACCACCGGCTTCGTCGCGTGTGCCGGGGTCCTGCTGTGCTCACTGGCCGCGGCCCGGACACGCCGCCGCGGCCCGGGCCTGGTGGGGCTCGCACTGGTCACCGCGCTGATGACGGGCGCGGCCTGGGCGGTCGCCGACAACTCGCTGCCGGAGGGCCTGGCCTATGCGCTGGAGGGCCGGCTCACCCAGCACCGGGTCCTGCTGTGGCGCGACGCGCTCGCCCTGGCCCACGGTGACCCTCTGCTGGGCGCCGGTCCGGGCCGTTTCGGGGAGCTCAGCCCGACGGTCGCACAGTCGCTGCCGATCGACGGCAAGCCGCACTCGGCGCCGCTGCAGGTGGCGGCCGAGCTTGGCCTGGTGGGCGTCGTACTGCTCGGCGCGGTGTTCTGCTGGGTGCTGTACGTCCTGTGGCGCGCCCCGCGTCCCACTCCGGTGGTGCTCACGGCGGCCGCGACCCTGACCGCCCTGGCGGCGATCGCAGCGGTCGGCAACGCGCTGAGCTTCACGACGGTGACGGTGGGTGCGGGACTGCTGGCGGGGACGGCGACGGCACGGCCGCTGCTGGACGAGGAGGAGCCGGAGGGGTCCTGAGCGTCAGGGCGCGGCGCGGGAGGGCGCCGGGCTGAGCCGCTCGCGGATGACGCGTACGGCGGCCTCCGCGTTGTCCACGGTGATCGTGAACGTGTGGCCGTCCCACAGCCGCAGCACCAGGCCCTCGCCGCGTCGGACGATCACGGCGGTGCCCTTCTCGGGCCGCCAGCGGTAGCCCCAGCCGCCCCACTGACGCGGGGTGACACGCGGCGCGAAGTCGGCGCCGGCGACCTGGGAGAGGAGAATGCGGCGGCGCGGCACACCGATGTGGCCGCAGCGCACTTCGAGGGAGTCGTGGTCGACCTTCACGGCCACATGCACGAACGCCAGTGTGCCGAACAGGACGAGCAGTCCGGCCGCGATACAGCCGACGACCGACATGACGAGCGGGGCGACGCCGGACGCCCACGCGGAGTCGACGGCCAGCTCGATACCGAGGGCCATAAAGGCGGCGCCGCCCAGCGCCAGCAGCCACTGGGCGCGGTTGGTGGCGCGGCCGGTCCAGATCTCGGGGTCCGTGGGGGCCTCGGGGCTGCCCTCTTCGCCGTGGGGATACTCCCTCATGTCTTGAGACTACTCAGGTTCCGCAGCGCGAGCACCAGGTCGCGGAACGTTACTGCTCCGGCCGCGCGACCAGCGCCGGGCCGACCTCCCCCAGCTGCTTGCCTTCCTCGTAGGCCAGGGCGGCGGCGGGCAGGGAACCCTCGCGTCCGCTGAGCAGCACGGTCAGGGCACCGTCGGCCGGGGCGCCGGGGGCGGGGCTCTCACCGAGGCGGCGCAGCGCCTGGGCGGCCACCGCGCCCGCCGAGCCGTGCAGCACGAGCGGCGGGCGTCCGGGCTTCTGCACGGCCGCGCGGATGCGTTCGGCTACGAGTTCGTAGTGGGTGCAGCCCAGGACGACGGTCGTCACATCGTCGGGGGTCAACGCGGCGGCCGCGGCGATCGCGGCGTCGATCGCGGCGTCGTCGGCGTGCTCCACCGCCTCGGCCAGTCCCCAGCAGGGCACCTCGGTGACCGCCACGCCGCCGGCGAACTCCTCGATGAGACCGCGCTGGTAGGGGCTGCCGGTGGTGGCGGGCGTCGCCCAGATGGTGAAGGGGCCGCCGCCGGCCGCGGCCGGTTTGATCGCCGGGACGGTGCCGATGACCGGCAGGACGGGTTCCAGGAGGGCCCGCAGGGCGGGCAGGGCGTGCACGGAGGCGGTGTTGCAGCCGACGATGAGGGCGTCGGGGCGGTGCGCGGCGGCGGCCTCGGCGACGGCCAGGGCACGCTGTGTCAGGTCCTGCGGTGTACGCGGTCCCCAGGGCATGCCGTCGGGGTCCGAGGAGATCACGAGATGCGCGTCGGGCCGCAGACGGCGTACCGCGGCGGCGGCGGGAAGCAGTCCGATACCGGAGTCCATGAGCGCGATCTTCACCCGGCCACGATAGACGATGGGCTCGGTACGGCCGTTGGGGTGGGGCAGACTGCGAGGGTGAGCGCCATCGTGTGGACCGCCGCCGGATCACTCGCCGCCTGGCTGTGGCTGCTGCTCTGCCAGGGCTTCTTCTGGCGCACTGACGTCCGCCTGCCACCCCGCCGGGATCCTGCCTCCTGGCCGGACGTGTGTGTCGTCGTCCCCGCGCGCGACGAGGCGGCCGTACTGCCGCTGAGCCTGCCGTCGCTGCTCGGTCAGAACTACCCCGGCCGCGCTGAGGTCTTCCTGATCGACGACGGCAGCACGGACGGCACCGGTGACCTCGCCCGCGAACTGGCCGAACGCCACGGCGGGCTGCCCCTCACGGTCTCCTCGCCCGGGGAGCCGCCTGCGGGCTGGACCGGGAAGCTCTGGGCCGTACGGCACGGGATCGGACTGGCACGCGCGCGTGTGCCCGATTTCCTGCTCCTGACGGACGCGGACATCGCGCACCGGCCGGACAGCCTCCACCAGTTGGTCGCGGCCGCGCAGACCGGCGGCTACGACCTTGTCTCGCAGATGGCGCGACTGCGGGCCGAGAGCGTGTGGGAGCGGCTGGTCGTGCCGGCCTTCGTCTACTTCTTCGCCCAGCTGTATCCGTTCCGCCGGATCGCCGTACGGGGGTCGCGTACGGCGGCCGCCGCGGGCGGTTGCGTCCTGCTGCGGGCGGCTGCCGCCGAGCGGGCCCGGATCCCGGAGGCCATCCGGCAGGCCGTCATCGACGACGTGGCGCTCGCCCGGGCGGTCAAGGGCAGCGGCGGACACATCTGGCTGGGGCTGGCCGAGCGGGTGGACAGTGTGCGGCCCTATTCACAACTGCACGACCTGTGGCGCATGGTCTCGCGCAGCGCCTACGCCCAGCTGCGGCACAACCCGCTGCTGCTCGCCGGTACGGTCCTCGGCCTGGCGCTCGTCTATCTGGTCCCGCCCATCGCGCTCCTCGTGGGCCTCGCCACCGGGGACCCGGCGGGAGCGCTGGTCGGCGGACTCGCCTGGCTGGTGATGACGGCGACGTACGTGCCGATGCTGCGTTACTACGGTCAGCCGCTGTGGCTCGCCCCTCTGCTGCCGTTCACCGCGTTCCTGTACCTCCTCATGACGGTCGATTCCGCGGTGCAGCACTACAGGGGACGGGGTGCGGCCTGGAAGGGCCGCACCTATGCGCGCCCGGACGCCGTCCCGGACGAGAGCTAGGGCCTGTCCGAGGGAGGCGTCCTCACCCGGCAGGGGTGGTCACTTCCGGCCGGGAGTCCAGTTCATCCCCCACCCATAGGCGTAGTCGACCGTGCGCTGCGGGCTCACGCCCCGCTCGGGGACCAGGTAGCGGGCCTCGCGCCGGACGGTGAGGTCGCCGCCCTGGTTGGTGATGAGGGCGAGCGCGCAGACGGTGGAGGGGACCGTGCATTCGTCGAGGGAGAACTCGACGGGCGCGCCGTGCTGCGGCTGAAGGGTGACGGTCGCGTGCAGGTCGGCGAAGGAGCGGGCGCCCTCGTAGATGGTCACGAAGATGAGGATGCGCCGGAAGGCCTGCTGGTGGTCGAGATTGATGCTGAGGTTCTCGCCGCTGGTCACCGCGCCGGTGCGGTCGTCTCCGTCGAGATGGATGAACGGCGGCCGGTGCAGCGAGCCGAAGGCGTTGCCGAGAGCCTGGACGACCCCCTTGCTGCCGTCGGACAGCTCGAACAGGGCGCACAGGTCCAGGTCGAGGTCGGCGTGGTTCGCGACGGCCCGGCCGAGCTTGCTGCCCCAGCCGGTGAACTGCTTGTGCACCTCCCAGTTGAGGTTCACCCGCATGGCGCCGGAGGTGCCGCCCTGCTTGGTCAGCGAGACCGCCGGGGCCTCCTTGGTGAGCGTGACCTTGGTGAGGCGGACCGGGGCCGGCGGGGCGGTGGGCGCTGCCGGTGGGGGCGTCGTCACCGGAGCGGAAGCAGTGACCGGTGAAGCCAGGGAGGTCGTCGGTTCCATGTGCTGCGGTTCGTCCACGGTGATGCCGTAGTCGGTGGCCAGGCCTTCGAGACCGCTGCTGTAGCCCTGACCGACGGCCCGGAACTTCCAGGCGCCCTGGCGGCGGTACAGCTCCCCGAGCACGAAGGCGGTCTCGACGCCGGCGTCCGCGCTGTCGAAGCGCGCGACCTCGGTCCCCGACCGTTCGTCGACGACGCGGATGTACAGCCCGGGCACCTGTCCGAAGGTGCCGCCGTCGGCGGAGGCGGCGAGCACGACGGTCTCGATGGCGGGCTCCACGCGCGCGAGGTCGACGATCAGCGTGTCGGTGACCTGACCGCCGGTGTCCCGCTTGCCCTCGTGCCGGACCGCGCCGGAGGCGTGCGCGGGCTGGTTGTAGAAGACGAAGTCCGCGTCGGAGCGCACCTTTCCGGCCACCAGCAGCAGCGCCGACGCGTCCGCGTCGGGTACGCCCGGCCCTGAGCGCCACCCCAATTCGACACGCAGCCCGGTGGTCGGCACCGCGACGTTCGACCCTTTCGGCATTGACATGTCCGCCCCCATCAGAAGGTCATCAACAGGCCGTGCCCGACCCGTACGCCTGATCCGTATGGCCCGGTCGTTCGCGACAAACCTATTCCCCTTGTCGGCGAACCCCCACGGGCTGTACCGAAAGACAGGGGCCAACCCGCGGGTAACCCGCCCGGAACTCGGCCTTTACCTGATCACAACACGACTCGATGCCCTTTTTCGCCGAGTTCGCTCGGATTAGGGATCCAGCGTCACTGCCGACACGGAAAACAACCCTCTTATCGGTCTCCCCAACCAGCACATCGTGGGCTTAACTTATGTGCCATGACCTCCCCCCGCTCCACCTACGGCGGCGGTTACTACTCCGCCTCGTCCTTCGCGGACACCCCGATCTACGACTCTCTCGTCGCCGAGCGGGGAACGCCTCAGATCGCGCCGATCCGGGTCCCCGCCGCGTACGACATGCCGGGCAGCAATCTGCCCGCGCTCCCGTCGGCGCTCCCCGCGCTGCCGGCGGGCCCCTCCCAGCCGTCGCCCGCGTACGGCTATCCGCAGGCCCAGCAGCCCTCGCCGCTGCAGCAGGCCCCGAACGCGTACATCCCGCAACAGGCCGGCGGCCCGCGCGGATACCCGGGCGCCCAACCACAACAGCAGCGTCCGATGGCGGCCGGCACGGGCTACGAGGCCATGCGCCCCGCGGCTCCACGCCCCGCCCCCACCCCGTACCAGGAGCCGTACAACGGACAGCAGTACCGCGGGTACTGATATTTCGTCTGGGTTTGTCGGTTCCTCCTGGCAGGATGAACCCATGGGGAATCCGTCGCTGCACTCGATCCACGTCCACCCGCTGAAGGCGGCCCGGGGCTTCGCCCTCGACGAGGCCGTCGTGGAGCCCTGGGGGCTGGCGGGCGACCGCCGCTGGGTGCTGATCGACGACTTGGGCAAGGTCATCACGCAACGCCCGCATCCGCGCATGGCGTTGGCCGCCGTCGGGCTCCGGCCCGACGGCGGTCTTGTGCTGTCCGGGCCCGGCCGTGAGCCGCTCGCCGTCCCCGTGCCCGAGCCGTCCGGGACGACGACGGTGGAGATCTGGCGGGACAAGGTGGAGGGGGTGCTCGCGGACTCCGCGGCGCACGCCTGGTTCAGCGACTACCTGGGCGTGGGCGCCCGTCTCGTCCACCTCGACGACCCGGCCACGCGCCGCCCCGTCGACCCCGAGTTCGCCCGGCCCGGCGAGACCGTGAGCTTCGCCGACGGCTATCCGCTGCTGCTCACCACCGTTGCCTCGCTCGACGCGCTCAACTCCCTCATCGCCCAGGGCGACCACCCGCAGGAGGGCCCGCTGCCCATGAACCGCTTCCGGCCGAACGTCGTGGTGGCCGGGACGGACGCCTGGGCCGAGGACGGCTGGCGGCGCGTGGCGATAGGCGAGGTCACGTTCCGGGTCGCCAAGATGTGCGGGCGGTGCGTCGTGACCACCACCGACCAGGAGACCAGCGCGCGCGGCCGGGAGCCGCTGCGCACGCTCGCCCGCCACCGCCGGTTCGGCGACCAGCTGGTGTTCGGCCAGAACCTCGTCCCGGAATCCGTGGGCACGGTTCGCACCGGCGATCCGGTGCGGATCCTCGAATAGGCCACTCGCCCGAAGACCATGCGAACGCCAGTACATCGGCCCGCCGTTCGATCTCGATCAGGATCTCCGGAGTCAAGATCTTCGGGATCAAGATCTCCGCAATCGGTTCATGTCCGGGGAACACAGGCCACGGGCCCGGCCGTTGAGTCTTTGTGAGAAGTTCATGAGAAGACCCATGAACGGGCCTGCGGGAAGGTGATTTCGCTCTCTCTTCCCCGGGAACCGCGCGTGGACTGCTCCGCGTGGGGTTATCACGGACGCGGAAGGGGGTGCGGAGCGGTGCGGACAATCGGTGGACTGCGGGTATTCGGCGGGCTGTGGCGTTGGCGGCGCAATCCGCTGCGGCGCGCGACCGATCTGGCCGAGGCCTGGCTGGCGCTCGTCGTCCTCGTGCTGATCCTCGTCGTCGCACCCCTGATCGGCTTCGCCGTCGGCGGCTCCGCGCAGGACGCCCTTCAGCAGTCCGTACGGGACCAGCGTCAGGCCCGGCATCTGGTGACGGCCACCGTCGTGAAGAAGGCCGCCGGCATCCCGATGGACCCCGACCCCGAGACCTCCACGACCCGTGACCGGCACAGCCGCGTGGTCGCCGACTGGACCGCCCCGGACGGCACCCCCCGGCACGGCACGGTCATGGCCGGCCTCAAGGCCCCGCACCCCGGCGACCACTTCACGGTGTGGACGGACGACCAGGGCCGAATAGTCGGCCGCCCCCTGGACACCGCCACCGCGGCGACCCACGCCGTGCTGGCCGGTTTCGGCGCCGCCGTGCTCGCCGCGGGGCTCATGGAGGGCGGCAGAAGGCTGATCGTGTGGCGCATGATCCGCCGCCGCTACGCCCGTTGGGACCAGGCATGGGACAAGGCGGGGCCGGACTGGGGCAGGACGGGCACGGGCAGCTGAACGGCCTTCCCACTCCGGTCAACTCCCTGTGCCCGCGCACGCTACGGTGGACCGACCAGCCGAACTGTTCGGCATCGACCCGCGTTCCACGAGGTGGGGGCACAGCAACGCCATGGCACAGGGCACGGTCCAGGTGACGCACACCGGTACATCGCGGTGGCGGCGCCGCACGGGTGAGTACGCATCGCTCGCCGCGGCCCTGGAGGCCGCGAGCGACGGCGACGTGCTCATCGTCGCCCCCGGTACGTACCGGGAGAACCTCGTCGTGCAGCGGGGGGTCACACTGCGCGGCCCGGAGGGATCGCCCGGCTCGGTGCGGATCGCGCCCGTGGACGGGGTGCCGCTGACGGTGTCCGCCTCGGCCGTGGTGCAGGACCTGCATGTGGAGGGCCAGGACGCGGCGGCGCCCGCGCTGCTCGTCGAGGACGGCACGCCCGAGCTGCTGGACCTGCGGATCGTCACGCGTTCCGCGGCCGGCATCGAGGTGCGCGGCGGCGCCCGCCCGACGGTCCGGCGCTGCACGGTCGACAACCCCGCCGGGATCGGTATCGCCGTGGTCGACGGCGGCGGCGGTGTGTTCGAGGAGTGCGAGGTCGTCGCGGCCGGTCAGGCCGGTGTCGCGGTGCGCGGGGGCGGCCATCCGCGTCTGGAGCGCTGCCGGGTGCACCACACCTCGGGCTCGGGTCTGACCGCGACCGGGGAGAACTCCTCGCTGGAAGCGGTCGGTTGCGAGGTCTACGAGGTGCGCGGCAGCGGCGTCCAGATCACCGGGCGGGCCACGGCGCATCTCACCGACTGCGATGTGCACCGTACGACCGCGGACGGGGTCACGCTGGACACGGACGCGGTGCTCACGCTCGCGGACTGCCGTATCCACGACATCCCGGAGAACGCGGTGGACCTGCGCTCGCGCTCCGTCCTCACTCTGACCCGCACGACCGTGCGGCAGTTCGGGCGCAACGGTCTGTCGGTGTGGGATCCGGGCACGCGCGTGGACGCCAACCAGTGCGAGATCTTCGACAGCACGGGCGACTATCCCGCGGTCTGGGTCAGTGACGGGGCGACCGCCGTGCTGGAGTCGTGCCGGGTGCACGACGTGCCGGACGCCCTGTTCGTCCTCGACCGGGGGTCGCGCGCGGACGTCGTCGACAGTGATCTGTCGCAGGTGCGGAACACGGCGGTGTCGGTGAGCGACGGCGCGACCGCGCAGCTCGACGACTGCCGGATCCGGGACGCGGCGACGGGCGCCTGGTTCCGCGACCACGGCAGCGGCGGCACGCTGAGCGGCTGCACGGTGGACGGCACCCAGACCGGCGTGATCGTCACCAAGGGCGCGGACCCCACCATCGAGCGCTGCACGGTCACCTCGCCCGCCGAAGCGGGCTTCTATGTCTCGGCCGGGGGCCGCGGCAGCTTCCTCAACTGCCGGGTGACGGGCAGCGGCGGCTACGGCTTCCATGTGATCGACGGCTGCCGGGCGACCCTGCGCAAGTGCCGTACGGAGCGCTGCGCGCGCGGTGGTTACGAGTTCGCCGACGGCGGCCCGAGCGGGGCGGGCGGCGGGCCGGTGGTCGAGGACTGCACCAGCGACGAGAGCGCCGGCGTGCGGGCCCCGGCTGCGCGGGAGACCGTCCTGCAGACCACGACCCAATCCCCCGGGCTGCTGAGCCCGGTCCCGGACCAGCGGGCCGCCGCCGAGCAGGCGCCCGCCGGAGAGCCGGACAAGCCGTCGCGGACGTCGAAGGCCGTGCTCGGTGAACTCGACATGCTGGTGGGCCTGGACAGCGTCAAGCGCGAGGTACGGGCGCTCACGGACATGATCGAGGTGGGGCGCCGCCGTCAGCAGGCGGGGCTCAAGGCGGCTTCCGTCAAACGGCATCTGGTGTTCACGGGCTCCCCCGGCACCGGCAAGACCACGGTCGCCCGGCTGTACGGCGAGATCCTGGCCTCGCTCGGAGTCCTGGAGAAGGGGCATCTCGTCGAGGTGTCCCGGGTGGACCTGGTCGGCGAGCACATCGGCTCCACGGCGATCCGTACCCAGGAGGCGTTCGAGCGGGCCCGGGGCGGTGTGCTGTTCATCGACGAGGCGTACGCGCTGTCGCCGGAGGACTCGGGCCGGGACTTCGGCAAGGAGGCCATCGACACTCTGGTCAAGCTGATGGAGGACCATCGGGACGCGGTGGTCGTGATCGTCGCGGGGTACACGGCGGAGATGGAGCGGTTCCTGACCGTCAACCCCGGTGTGGCGTCCCGTTTCTCACGGACCATCACCTTCAGCGACTACGTCCCCGAGGAGTTGCTGCGCATCGTCGGGCAGCAGGCCGAGGAGCACGAGTACCGGCTGGCGGCGGGCACGGGCGAGTCGCTGCTGAAGTACTTCACGGCGATCCCGAAGGGTCCCGCGTTCGGCAACGGCCGTACGGCGCGGCAGACCTTCGAGGCGATGGTCGAGCGCCACGCGAGCCGGGTCGCCCAGGTCGCCGAGCCCAGCACGGACGACCTCACGCTGCTGTACGCGGAGGACCTGCCGGACCTGCCGTAGCGGGAGGGGCCGGGGCGGCTCTCGGGGGAAAACCCCACCCCATGTGTGCTGTCTGCCGGATGGGCCGGAAGTGGTCCGGTGGACAGCATGGTCGCCATGACATCCCGTACGCGACGCGTTCTCGCCCTGGCCCTCACCGTCTCGGCCACCGCCACCGCACTGACCGCCGTCACCGGCCCTGCGGCGGCCTCTCCTTCGCCCTTACTGGCCTGGCGCCCCTGCGCCCAACCCGGCGGTCCCGCCGGGCAGGAGTGCGCCGAACTGCCCGTACCGCTCGACTACCGCGACCCGAACGGCCCTCGACTCACCCTCGCTGTCTCCCGGTTGGCCAGTGAGCGGCCACAGGCGCGGCGGGGCACGCTGCTGGTGATCCCGGGCGGACCGGGCGGCTCCGGTATCCGGCGGCTGACCCAACAGGGGGACTCGCTGCGCCGGGAACTCGGGGGCGCGTACGACATCGTCAGCTTCGATCCTCGTGGGGTGGGTGGCAGTACGCGGGCGGCTTGCGGAATCCCGGCGGAGGACCGGCAGCTGGTGACGCTGCGGTCCTGGCCCGCGTCCGACGGGGGCATCGCCGCGAACGTCGCCCGGTCCCGGCGCACCGCCGAGGCCTGCGTCCGCAACGGCGGGGCGGTGCTGCGCAGTCTCACCACGGCCAACGAGGTGCGGGACATCGACCGTTTCCGGCAGGCGCTGGGTGAGGAGCGGCTGTCGGCGTTCGGGGTGTCGTACGGGACGTATGTGGGAGCGGTGTACGCGCAGAAGTACCCGCAGCGGACCGACCGCTGGGTGCTGGACAGCAGTGGGGATCCCGATCCGCGACGGGTCGCCCGGGGCTGGCTGGCAAACATGGCGCGGGGCGCGGAGGACCGCTTCCCGGACTTCGCGACGTGGGCCGCCGACCCGGCCCGGGACAGCATGGGGCTGCGGCTCGCCGAGCGGCCGGAGGACGTACGGCCGTTGTTCCTGTCCCTGGCCGCCGAGCTGGACCGGGCGCCGAGGGAGACGACGACCGCGGGTGTGCCGCTCACCGGGAACCGGCTGCGGCAGGCGATGCAGACCGTCCTCTACAACGACGCCTCGTTTCCGCAGCTGGCCCGCCTGATACGGCAGGTCATGGACCCGGAGGCGACACCGGTGCTGACACCTGACGTGGCCGGGCCGATGCCGGACGAGGACGCGGCGGTGACCATGGCGGTGGTCTGCAACGACGTGCGCTGGCCCGCGTCCGTGGCCGCGTACGAGCGGGCCGTGGCCGTGGACCGGGGGCGGTATCCACTCACGGCCGGGATGCCGGTGAACATCACGCCGTGTGCCTTCTGGAAGGGTGCGGCGGTCGAGAAGCCGACGCGGATCACCGACGAGGGGCCGTCCAACATCCTCATGATCCAGAATCGGCGGGACCCCTCCACTCCTTACTCCGGTGCCCTGAAGATGCGTGCGGCGCTCGGCGACCGGGCGCGGCTCGTCACGGTGGAGCGGGGCGGGCACGGCGTCTATCTGGGGACGGGCAACGCCTGTGGCGACCGGGTGGTGACCACATTCCTCGTCACGGGTGAGCGGCCCGGGCGGGATCTTTCCTGCCCGGGCCGACCGTGAACGGGGGCGCTCAGGGTGCCGACTCCGCCGCCGGCCCGGACCGGCGAGGGCCCGGCACCTCCGGGCCCAGCCTGGCGAGCAGTTGTTCGCGTTCGCGGGCGAAAGCCGGGTCGGCCTGGTAGTCGGAGTGGCCGAGGATCGGGGCGGGGAGCGGGTGCTCGGCGGTGCGGCCGTAGGCGAGGGGGTCCTGGAAGGGATCGGCGTCGACCTTCGGCCCGTCGGCGCGGGAGAGCCGAACGGGGCCTCCTATGGGGTCGGTGCGGCGGTACAGGTTGCGCCAGCAGGCGACCTCACCGTGCAGGGAGGCGAGCGCCGCCGGGCCGAAGTGGGCGGGGAACCAGCGGCCGTACAGCCGCTCCAGCGGTGAGCCGTAGGTGAGCAGGGCGACGCGGCCCCGGACCGACGGTGTCAGCTGCCAGGCGGCGGCCGCCGCGAGGACGCTGCCCTGCGAGTGCCCGGAGAGGACGAGCCGCCCGCCCGTCTCGCCCGTCCAGGTGGCCATGCGCCAGGTCAGGTCGGGGACGGCGCGCTCGGCGTAGCAGGGCGGGGCGAAGGGATGGGCCGCGCGCGGCCAGAACGTGCCGACGTCCCAGAGGATGCCGATCGTGCGGCGCGCGGAGGCGTCCTTGTAGGCCCGGCGCCCCCAGGTGACGAAGAGCAGGAAGCCGACGCCGATGAGCCAGGAGCCGAGGGCCTGGGAGGTGTCGGCGGCCCCCGCGACGAAGGCGTACGTGCCTTCGGCCGCCTCCGCGGGGGTCTTCTTGGTCGCCAGGGCGCCGATCAGGGCCGTGGCGCCGAGGAGGAGGGTCACGGCGGAGATGACACCGATCACGCGGGGTGCCCGGTCGGTGAGGGCGGCCATGGCGCGGGCGCTCGCGATACGGCGGGTGCGGGCGGCATCGCGGGGTTCGGGCTCGCCGTGGGGCTTGCCTCGCCGATCACTGTGGGCTTTGCCTCGCCGCTCACCGGAAAGCCTTCCCGAGGTGTCCGGGCCGCCCGCCAGCCGATACTCGTGCTCGACCAGCCCCATCTCGTCGCCGCGCACGGTCCAGGTGCGCTTGGCCAGCCAGCCGATGAGGAAGAGGAGGACCAGCAGCATCGGGGGGATGACCGAGGCCTGCCAGGTGAGCAGTACGGGTGGGCCGGGCAGCGGGTCGCCGGTGCCGCCGAGCCAGTCGGCGACGCGCTGGGCGACGCCCGCGGACATCACTCCGCCGAGCGCGCAGGCGAGCATCGCGACGGCAGGCCCGGCGAGGCCCCGCATCGCGGTGCGCGACTCGGGGTCGGAGTCGGGGTGGGAGCGGTACAGGACGTGGGCCACCACGCCGAGGGCGACGACGAGCACGACCTGGGCCAGGGCGATGCCACCGAAGGTCAGCTCGCCCGGCAGTCGGCCCGCCGACTTCCAGCCGGGGCGCGACCACCCGGCGTACACCAGGGCGAGGAGCAGGAGGGCGACCGAACCGGTGGGCAGTCGGCGTACCAGATGCTCGTCGAGTTCCTTGTCGAGGCGGTTTTCCGTGCGGCCTCGGCGGCACACCACCCACAGCACCACGGCCGCGAGGGCCATGAGCGCGCTGTTCAACAGCCAGCCCAGGAGATCCAGAAGTGGCGGGCCGCCGGGCTGCCGGTCGTGACGGGCGGCGGGGGTGGCGACGGCCGCCGCGACCGTGAGGAAGGCCGCCGCCGCGTGCGCGGCACGCAGCCGGGCCACCAGCCGGCGCCCGTACCAGAAGCCGGGGCGGCCGAGGGCGACGCGCTCGGTGTCCTCGACGAACCGGGCGCCGCGGTCCATCGGCCGCTGGGACTCGTACTCGCTCCAGGTGCGGTGGGACAGATACCAGAGGAGTGCGGTGAGGGCGGTGGGCCCCAGGGCCGCGAGGGCGAGTCGGCGGCCGGGCGGGCTCCACCAGCCGTGGTCGGACACCGTCGGCGAGAGGAAGCCGAGCCAGGTGTGCTCCTCGGCGCACGCGCGTGCGCCCGCGCACTGCCAGGCGGTCAGGTCGAGGGCGACCTCGCAGGCGGCGGCGACGAGCAGCACGGTCAGGGTCAGGCCCGTGAGACGGACGAGGAGGCCGTAGAAACGTACGGTCCGGCGGCGGTTTCGGGTCGTGGGGCGCATCCAGTGGGCGAGGTTGACGACCATGAACGGCAGCAGCAACAGCCAGAGTGCGCGTGAGCCGCTGCCGGAGGTGAGGTGGCACCAGACGTAGGCCTCGGGTACGGGTCTGTCGCGGTACTCCTCGGGGCGGGACTCCGCGTCGACGTCGTCGATGCGGCGGAAGACGGCCGCCGTGTCGTCGCCGGTGATCCGGATCGTGCGCGGGTCGTCCAGCATGCGTTCCGGGGTCGAGCCGCCCACACCGTGGACGAGAAGCTCCAGGGCGGGGCCATCGCCGTCCGTCGTCGTTCCGGATGCCGTTCGTTCCGTCGCACGCTCCACTGTTCCACTTCCCCCGTGACGCGCCGCAAGGCAGATGTGTTGTGCAAGCAATGTGCAGGCAGAAATGATCGCCACTGAGAGAGGTGTCTACACCTGTGGTCACCGAATCTCCCCGATCCATGTGATAGTGGCGGTCGCGCGGACAGAGCGTGACGTGCTCGCGTCCGTGCAGGTAGTGGCGCGATCCGTGGTGGGGCGTGCGAATATGGGACGTCCTCGGGACCGAGGATGAGGGGAATGTCCTAGTCGGAGGGGGTATGGGAGGCGTGTCGGGCGTGATGGGGCAAAGGGCGGAGCGACCGTGAGTGAGAACCAGAACCTCCTCGCGGAGCAGCGCCGCGCCCTGATCCTCGACGAGGTGCGGCGGCGCGGCGGGGTCCGTGTGAACGAACTGACCCGCAAGCTCGGTGTCTCCGACATGACGGTGCGCCGCGACCTGGACGCGCTCGCCCGGCAGGGCGTGGTCGAGAAGGTGCACGGCGGTGCGGTGCCGGTGGTCGAGGCGAGCACGCACGAGCCCGGTTTCGAGGCCAAGTCCGGGCTTGAGCTGACCGCCAAGGAGGACATCGCACGGGCCGCCGCCGAGTTGGTGGCGCCGGGTTCGGCGATCGCGCTGTCCGGCGGCACGACGACGTACGCGCTCGCGCACCGGCTCGTGGAGGTGCCCGATCTGACCGTGGTCACCAACTCGGTGCGGGTCGCCGATGTGTTCCACGCCGCGCAGCGCACGTCGGGCCCCCGGCAGGGTGCGGCGACGGTCGTGCTCACCGGTGGGGTGCGGACCCCTTCGGACTCCCTGGTGGGGCCCGTCGCCGATCAGGCGATCGCCGCGCTCCACTTCGACGTGCTGTTCCTCGGGGTGCACGGGATATCGGTCGAGGCCGGCCTTTCCACGCCTAATCTGGCCGAGGCCGAGACGAACCGGCGGCTCGTGCAGTCCGCCCGGCGGGTCGTCGTGGTCGCCGACCACACCAAGTGGGGGACGGTGGGGCTTAGTTCGTTCGCCGCACTGGAGCAGGTCGACACGTTGGTGACGGACGGAGGGTTGGCCGCGCAGGCGCGGGCGGAGATCGCCGAGCATTTGCGGAGGCTGGTGGTGGCCGGGGACTCGGAGGACGTCGCCGAGCTCTGAGCGCCATTTTGATCGAGGACGTCTTCAGGTTGGTGAGGACGTCCTCAGGTTGATTGAGGACGTCCTCAGCTGCGGGTCCGATGTGGCTTGTCGCGCGGTTCCCGCGCCCCTAGCGGGGCGCTGTCCACACCCCGGTTATCAGCAGTGACTCGATGACCGCCGTGTACGGCCCGATGTCCAGGCCCTGCTCCGCCAGCCAGGCGTCCGAGTAGTACTTGTCCAGGTAGCGGTCTCCGGGGTCGCACAGAAGTGCGACCACGCTCCCCCGTCGCCCCTCCGACACCATCTCGGCGACGATCTTGAGGGCGCTCCACAGGCCCGTGCCCGTGGAGCCGCCCGCCTTGCGGCCTATGGCCTTCTCCAGGGCGCGCACGGCGGCCACGCTGGCCGCGTCGGGGACCTTCATCATGCGGTCGACGGCGCCGGGGACGAAGCTGGGCTCCATACGGGGGCGGCCGATGCCCTCGATACGGGAGCCGCAGTCGCAGGTGACGTCCGGGTCGCCGGTGGTCCAGCCCTCGAAGAAGCAGGAGTTCTCGGGGTCGGCGACACAGATGCGGGTGTCGTACTGCATGTAGTGGACGTAGCGCGCGATGGTCGCGGAGGTGCCGCCCGTGCCGGCCGTGGCGACGATCCAGGCGGGCTCGGGGAAGCGCTCCAACTCCAGCTGGCGGAAGACGGATTCGGCGATGTTGTTGTTGCCCCGCCAGTCCGTGGCCCGCTCGGCGTAGGTGAACTGGTCCATGTAGTGGCCGCCGGTCTCTACCGCGAGGCGGGCCGACTCCTCGTACATCTTCCGGGAGTCGTCCACGAAGTGGCACTGTCCGTTGTGGAACTCGATCAGGCGGATCTTCTCGGCGCTGGTCGTGCGCGGCATGACGGCGATGAAGGGGACGCCGATCAGCTTGGCGAAGTAGGCCTCGGAGACGGCCGTGGAGCCACTGGACGCCTCGATGACGGGGCGGCCGGGCCGGATCCAGCCGTTGCACAGGCCGTAGAGGAAGAGGGAGCGGGCGAGGCGGTGCTTGAGGCTGCCGGTGGGGTGCGTCGACTCGTCCTTCAGATACAGGTCGATGCCCCACTGTTCGGGCAGCGGAAAGCGCAGGAGGTGGGTGTCGGCGGAGCGGTTGGCGTCGGCCTGGACCTTGCGGACGGCCTCTTTCAGCCAGGTGCGGTACTTCGGGTCGCTGTGGTCGACATCGAGGGTCTCGCCGGGACGGGGGGGCGGGGGGGTGCTCACGACGGGCTCCTCACACGTTGCGCCGACGGCGTGCGCGGCGTCGGACGTCCCGATGATAGACACCTTCCACACGCTTCTCACCTGCATAAACAGTCCTTTGAGCACCTCAAAGTCACTCCTGTGACAGGGATGCGCGGGGCGCAAGGGGGGCGCATGCCGCGCGTGCGCCGGAAACCCGCTCCCGACCCCACTGTGCGCACTGGTGCTCGCCGCCGGGTCCGTGCAGACTGCACCGCATGGGTCGATGCCGCCTCACCGGGCACGTCAGGGGTAACGCGACCGTGAGGCACACTGGATCACGGCCCACATGGGATCACGACGACGGAGCGAGCCGAAGCGCACAAGGGGGCGGGGCAGCATGGCGGAGCCGGAGTTCACGGCCACGGGCGTGCGGATCGGGAAAAGACTGCGCCAACTGACGCGGGCGGGGCAGGTCCGCATACGGGACGGCCGGCTGCAACTGCTCACCAGTTACGGCAGCGAGATCGACAGTGCTCCGGTGCAGGCGGTACGGACGTCGAGGCCCTGGTTCGCGCCCGAGGACAAGGCATTGGCCGATGTCAACGGCACCCGCTACACACTGACGCTGGGCGAGCACGACCCGGCGCCCGGGAAGCCGGGGCCGCCGTCGGCCCGTCGGTTCATCGAGGCGGTGCGCAGGGCCGCCGGTCGCAGCGGCTGAGCCGGCGCGAGTTGCGGGACCGGGGACCCTGGGTCACGCTGGTTCCACGTCACTCTGGGTTTACCGGCGATAACGCTGCGAACCAGCCCGCCGGGCAGGACAGCGGGAGGCGGTCGTAGAAGCCACCCCATGAGCAGGAGGCCGCCTCAGGCGGTCGCCCCGCAGCAGGCGGCAGTCGTACGCAGCCGTCCCCACAGCAGGCGGCGTTTTCCGCGCGGCGTCTCGCGCGGCCACCTCGCTGGATCCGTTCAGATCCGTTCTTCGAGCTTCTTCCGGACTCAATTCGGGGAGTCGCAGTCGTGATCAGCCAGCAAAGCAGACAATGCACGGTCGAGCTCCAGGCTCTGCCGTCGCGGATCGGCCAGGTCCGCAGAATCGTATCTGCGCAGTTGCGCTACTGGCATCTGGATCCCTTGATAGAGCGGGCCGCGCTCGGTGTGACCGAGCTGCTGTCCAACGTCCACCGGCATGCCGAGCCGGACAAGATGTGCACCGTGGAGATGGAGTTGCTCCTCGGCCGGCTCACCGTCTCGGTGCACGACAACGACCCGCGGCTGCCGGTCGTCCAGGACGCGGACCCGACCGCCACCAGCGGGCGCGGGCTGGCCATGGTCGCCGCCGTCAGCGAGACCTGGGGCGTAAGGCCGCACGGGGAGTCGGGGAAGGTCGTGTGGTTCACGCTCCCGGCCTCCTCGCCCGCGGTACCGAAGATCTCGCCGTACGACACCGGACAGGTGTGCGACGCCGGGCACCGTCCCACGGCGGACACCGGGCACCGTCCGGTGGTCGACGCCGGGCATCGTCCCGTGGTCGACGCCGGGCACCGTCCCGCCGCGCGTGGACGCAGGTCCGAACACGCTCCCGCCCGGTCCGCCGTCGCAGGCTGACCGGGCGGTGACCCTCTCCATGGTCGCCTTGAGCGAGGCCGGTCGTGGAGCCGGCCACGCAGGCCGACGACGTCGATCAGCGCTTCGTGGCGGTCATACCCCACCACCCTTGCCCGTGCGGCCGAACTGCTCGTCCAGGACGGACAGGCGACGCCAGTACTCGTCCTCGTCGATCTCTCCGGAGGCGAAGCGGCGGCCCAGCATGGCGATCGGTGAGTCGCCGGACGGACCGGTGTCGGTCGTGGTGCGCCACGGTCCGCGTCGGCCGCGCCAGACGGTGCGGCGCAGCAGGGTGACGACGCCGATGACGATCGCCGCCCAGATCAGTGGGAAGAAGAGGATCCAGGGGCCGGGGCCGCCGTCCCAGTTCGCGAGGGTCTGCATGTCGAACTCATCTCCCTAGGTGGTGTTCTCCGTCTTGGTGATGGTTCGAGGCTCTCGCCGGGAGGGGGGTTCGTCGTCGTACGGCGAGCGGTGGTGGGCGTACCTCGCCGGGAGTACGCTCGACCTCTATACCTACTGGTATGTACAGTGGCGCGCATGAGCACGCCTGAGCGTCTGATCGAGTCCACCCGTGAGCTGCTGTGGGAGCGCGGTTACGTGGGCACCAGCCCCAAGGCCGTCCTGGAACGCTCGGGTGCCGGGCAGGGCAGCATGTACCACCACTTCAAGGGGAAGCAGGACCTGGCCCTGGCCGCGATCCGCCGCACCGCCGAGGAGATGCGGGCCAGTGCCGAAGGCATCCTCGGTGGGCCCGGCACGCCGTACGAACGCGTCGAGGCGTATCTGCGGCGTGAGCGCGATGTGCTGCGCGGGTGCCCGATCGGGCGGCTCACTATGGACCCGGAGGTCATCGCGAGCGACGACCTGCGCGCACCCGTCGACGAAACCCTCGACTGGCTGCGGGAGCGGCTGGCCGGGATCGTCGAAGAAGGCCGGGAGCAGGGCGAGTTCCCGCTGTCGCTGGATGGAGAGGAGACCGCCGCCACGATCGTGGCAACCGTGCAGGGCGGATACGTCCTGGCCCGCGCGTCCGGCTCACCCGCTGCCTTCGACGCCGCCGTCCGGGGTCTGCTGGCCCTTCTCCGTCCCGCCCGTTAGGCCACTGGAGGCACTTCGTGCACGCGATGCAGTACGAGATCACTTTGCCCGCCGACTACGACATGCGGGTCGTCCGGGACCGGGTGGCCGGGCGCGGGCATCTGCTCGACGGCTGGGAGGGCCTCGGCCTCAAAGCGTATCTGATCCGTGAGCGGGGCGTGGACGGATCGCCGGTGAACCAATACGCGCCGTTCTATCTGTGGAACACGGTCGCGGGCATGAACTCCTTCCTCTGGGGCGGCGGTTTCCAGGGGATCGTCGACGATTTCGGGCGACCGTCGGTCCGTCAGTGGACGGGGGTGGCCCATGAGGAGGGCGGCGGCACTTCCGCGCGGACGGCCGTGCGGGGACGGCGCCGGGTGCCGGGCGGGGTACGGCCCGCCGAGGTCGTCGAGGAGGCGGTGCGCGAGACCGCGCGGCTGGCCTCACTGGACGGGGCGGTGCTCGCGGCGGCCGCCGTGGACACGAGCCGTTGGGAGATCGTCCACTTCTCGGTGTGGGACCACGACGAGCCCAAGGCCGAGGGCGAGGTCTTCCAGGTGCTGTACATGAACAAGCCCGAACGCGAGCTGCTGCCGCGGGGCCGCCACTGGTGACGGCCCGCGCCTCGCCCCCTGTGGCCCGATCCTGTTGATCTTTGACCCGCCGACGGCTTTCCGCCATGCCGGGCGTGCCGAGGATGGGAAGGGACAGGCCACGGCACCCGGACACGAGGAAAGGCGAGGACGACATGGCACTGGAGATGCGTGACCGCTGCGAGCGGTGCGAGACGGCGGCACTGCCGGCCGACGGGCCCGCCCGTATCTGCTCCTACGAGTGCACCTTCTGTGTGCCGTGCGGCGAGGCCATGCGGGATGTATGTCCCAACTGCGGTGGGGAGCTGGTTGCGAGACCGCGCCGCGCTGCCGCCTCGTAGCCTCGGCTGAGGGGTCGATCGGGCTGAGGAGTCACTTCGGCTGGGCCGTCACGGAGATGTCCACGGACGGGCGGAGCTTGGCCGCCGCGGCCAGGGCCTCGTGGGCGGGGTGGGTGTCGAAGGCCGTCAACAGGGCCTGGTCCGCCGGGTGTTCGGCGGCCGGGTAGGCGATCTGCGCGTATGCGGCCTGGAAGCGCGGGCCCCAGCGGCGGGCGCCGAGGCGGGCCGTACGGGAGCAGTTGTCGACCATGTGGGCGACGTCCCGGGCGTGCATGTACGGCAGCAGGGAGTCGACCGCCTCGATGACGGACTCGTTGACGATCTCTGACCAGGGGTGGCCCCGCTCGGCGAACTCGTCGATCTGGGCCGTCATCGTGGCGACGAACACCCCGGCGGTGAACGGGTCGACGGGCAGTTCGCGCTCTCCACGCCGGGCGCGCACCCGGTCGCCCGCGGACCACATCGGCGAACCTCCGATCTCGCTCATCGGACGGGCGCCGAGCCGTCTTTCGGCCAGGATCACGCTGCGCAGTTCGGTGCCGTCGGCGACCTCGTCGTAGATCTCGGCGACGATCTCGCGGGCGGGTGTGTACGTCGCCGTGTACACGCGGTCGAAGACGTCCCGGCCGGCCGGGTCCAGGTTCTCGCGCACCGCCCGGATACCGGCGCGGGAGATGGTGCGGGCGATCGGGCCGGTGACGTTCTCACAGGAGCGCTCGTACGCCGTCGTCTCGTCGTCCCCGGCGAGGCGGTAGCGGCTGTACAGGCTCTCGACGATGCCGTGGACGGCGCCGAGCAGGATCGCGCGCTCGCCGACGATGTCGGAGAGGTACTCGCTCTCCAGCGTGGTGCGGAAGGTGTACGGCGAGCCGAGCGCGACCGACCAGGCGAGGGCGCGGTCGGTGGCGTGGCCGTCGGGGTCGGCGTGGACGGCGTAGCTGCTGTTGATCCCGGCGCCGTTGATCTCCGCGCCCTGTTCGTAGAGGCGGCGCACCGAGTCGCCCATGCCCTTGGGGCAGACGGCGATCACGCCGTGCCCGGGCGGGAAGTCGCCGCCGGTTTCGCGGAGGTGGCCGAGCAGGAAGCCGTGGGAGAGGCCGATCGTGGCGCCGGGCTTCAGCGCGGCGAAGATCTCCTGGTGGTGGGCGGCGAGCGCGGCGTCCGCGATGAGGAGGATGACGAGGTCGCTGTCCGCCGTGACGGCGAGCCAGTCGCCGAGGGTGCCGTCCGCCTCGGTGAAGCCGTGGGCGCGGGCGTCGGCGGCCGAGGCGGAGCCGGGGCGCAGGCCGACGGTGACGGTGATGTCGGTGCCGGTGAGGGAGTCGCGCAGGTTGCGGGCCTGGGCGCGGCCTTGCGGACCCCAGCCGATGACGCCGATGCGGCGCACGCCGGCGAAGGCCTGGGGCAGCAGTGGGAAGAGATGGCGGCCGCCGCGGAGGATGGTCTCGGTGCCGTCGGGGACGGTCATCGTTTCGAGGGAGAAGACACGGGAGTCGTACGTGGACGAGGTCGTGGTCGTGGTCGTCGAGGTCATGGTCGAGTTGTAGGCTCCCGCCCAGTGTTGCGGCAAGCGCAACTTGTGCAGCGCGGTGTTGCGGGAAGTGAAAGAGCGAGGTCACGGTATGCGCGACGATCATCGGGAGCTGCGGCTTTTCCTGCATCTGGCGCAGACGCTGAACTTCGGGCGGACCAGTCTCGACTGCCATGTCAGCGCGGCGACGCTGACGCGGACCGTGCAGCGACTGGAGGCCGATCTCGGGCATCGGCTGTTCGACCGGGGGCCGCGTGGGGTGTCGCTGACGGCGGAAGGGCATCGGTTCCGTGCGTACGCCGGCCAGGCGCTGGAGTTGTGGCGGGCCTACCGCGAGGAGCATCCGGATCCGGCCGAACTCACCGGGCGGCTGGCCGTGTTCGCGACGGTGACCGCGTGTCAGGTGCTGTTGCCCGACCTGTTGGCGCCGTTTCGTGCGGCGCACCCTCAAGTTCGGCTCGATCTGCGGACCGGGGACGCGGCGGCCGCGTTGGCCCGGCTCGACGAGGGGGAGGTGGATGTGGCGGTGGCGGGGGTGCCGCAGCGGCTGCCGGAGCCGCTGGTCAGTCGGACCGTGGCGGTGACGGATCTGGTGTTCGTGACGGCGCGGGAACGGGGGGATGGCGGGCTGGACGGGCCGTTCGTGTTGCCGCATCGGGGGCTGGTGCGGGAGGCGGCCGATCGCTGGTTTCGGAGGCGGGGAGTTCGGCCTGTGGTCGCTGCGGAGCCCGATGGGCATGAAGGGTTGTTGACGTTGGTGGCGTTGGGGTGTGGGACGGGGGTGGTGCCGCGGCTGGTGCTGGATCACAGCGCGGTGCGGGAGCGGGTGGCTGTGGTGCCCGTGGATGTGCCTCCTGAGCCGTTTCCGATCGGGTTGTGTGTGCGGCGGGTCGATTTGCGGCGGCCGTTGGTGGCTGCGTTGTGGAGTCTTGCGGGTGGCTCCGCCTGAGAGCTCGGGGGGGTGCGTTGGCGGGTGCGGGTTCGTTGTAGCTGGTCGCGCAGTTCCCCGCGCCCCTGAAAAGACCGGGCTGTGCCCTCGTCTTTTCAGGCCCGCAGAGCCGTCGCTTTCAAGGCCGCCGGGCCGCTGCTTTTGCTTTTAGGGGCGCGGGGAACTGCGCGACCAGCCCCCACCCACCCGCAGCCAAACAACGGTCGTCACGCCAACGCCCCCAACGGGTCGTCCAGTACCGGCTGCCAAGCCAGTTCCGCCGCGCCCACCAGGCTGTTGTGGTCCAACGTGCAGGCGAAGATCGGGACGACGCCGCTGCGGCCCCAGAGGCTGCGGTCGGCCACTACGGCGCGCAGGCGGTCGGGGTCGGCGTCGAGGAGGGTGCGGTGGAGGCCGCCGAGGATGATGCGGTCGGGGTTGAGGATGTTGACCAGGCCCGCGAGGCCCAGGCCCAGGCGGTCGATGAGGGTTTCGGTGGCGGTGCGGACGGCCGGGTCGGTGTACCGGGTGCGGATGAGGTCGTTGGACTGCTGGAGCAGCGACACCTCGGGGCCGGGGGCCGGGCCGACCGCCGTGAGGAAGGCCAGGGGGTCCGCCTCGACGTCCAGGCAGCCGCGGCTGCCGCAGTGGCAGGGGCGGCCCTCGGGATTGACCGTGAGGTGTCCGACCTCCAGTGCCAGGCCTGAACTACCGCTGTGCAGACGGCCGTCGAGGACCAGCGCACCGCCGACGCCCCGGTGTCCGGTGGCCACGCAGAGCAGGTGACGGGCGCCCCGGCCGGCGCCGTGCCGGTGCTCGGCGAGGGCGGCCAGGTTGACGTCGTTGGCGGCGAACGCCGGGCCTTCGATGCCTGCCGCTCGTACGCGTTCGGCGAAGATCTCTCGGACAGGGGCGCCTGCGGGCCAGGCCAAGTGGAGGGGGTTCAGTGCCAGGCCCTCCGGTTCGGCGACCGCCGACGGGACGGCGAGGCCCGCGCCCACGCAGCGGCGGCCCGTCTCGCGCAGCAGCTCGGCGGCGGCGTCGACGACCGAGCCGAGGACCTTCGCCGGGTCGGCGTCGACGGTCTCGCAGCCGGGCGCGGTGGCGACGATCCGTCCGCCGAGGCCGACGAGGGCCGCCCGCCATCCGTCGGCGTGGACCTGGGCGGCGAGGGCGACCGGTCCCTCCTCCGCGACTTCGAGGCGGTGCGAGGGGCGGCCCTGGGAGCCGGCGGCGGCGCCCGGGTGCGCGTCGACCCTGATCAGGCCCAGTGCCTCCAGCTCGGCGGCCACGGCGCCCGCGGTGGCGCGGGTGACACCCAGCTCGGCGGTGAGCACGGCCCGGGTGGGCGCCCGCCCGGTGTGTACGAGTTCCAGTGCGGGCCCGAGCGCCCCCCGCCCCCGGTCCAGCCGCGTCCGTGTCGTCCCTTCGCCCGCCGCCTTGGGGGCCGCCTTCCCGTCCATGAGGGCGAGTCTCCCATGATCCGCTCGGAGCCGGACCCCGCCGGGTCGGTGTCAGCCGGTGCCGAAGCCGCTCACCCGGAGGGTGACGTTCAGCCGTCCGGTCAGGCCCAACTCGGGCGGCGCCGTCCCCGCGTGCACCCTCGGCACGCCGTGGTAGGCCTGCCGGGACGCCCCGCCGAACACGAACAGATCACCGCTGCGCAGCTCCACGTCGGTGTACGGCCGCGCCCGCGACCCCGTGTTGCCGAAGCGGAAGACGCAGGTGTCGCCGAGGCTCAGCGACACCACCGGCGCGTCCGACTTCTCGTCGCTGTCACGGTGCATGCCCATGCGGGCGTCGGCGTCGTAGAAGTTGATCAAAGCGATGTCGTAGGGCTCGGTGGCCTCCGCCGGGCCCAGCGCGTCGGTGACCGCGCTCCGGCCCAGCTCGCCCAGCCAGTCCGGGAACGGCTTCACGGGTGCCCCGTCGCCGTCGACGGCCGTGCGGGCGTAGCCGTACGGGTACCAGTGCCGGCCGAGGCAGACCTGGCGGGCGGTCATCGTGCCGCCGCCGGGGGTGCGGACCGTGCGGAGGCCGGCGGGTGGGCGGGCCCATGTACGGCAGGCGTCCAGGAGTCGCCGCTGCCGTGCCGCGTCCAGCCAGTCCGGCACGTGCACCGCACCGGGCGCGATCTCCGTGCGGCCGCGCGGGAACAACTCGGCGTCCATGACCTCCATCATCGCCCACCCCGCTCGGCGATCGGGCGTGAGCTGCGGCTCGGCTAGCCTGGGCGCACGATGAACGACCGGATGACCACGCCCTGGGGCGAGTACGCCCTGGCCCGCTTCCCCGAGGACCCCCGCGACCGGCTGCGCGCCTGGGACGCGTCCGACACGTATCTGCTGCGCCATCTCGCGGCGAGCGGGACACCGCTGGACGGGACGGTCGTGGTCGTCGGCGACCGCTGGGGCGCGCTGGTCACGGCGCTCGCCGGGCACCGTCCGACCCAGATCGGCGACTCGTTCCTGGGCCGGGAGGCGACCCGGGCGAACCTCGCCCGCAACGGGGTCGATCCCGACGCCGTACGGCTGCTCACGACCCAGGACACTCCCCCGGACCGTATCGACGTGCTCCTCGTGCGTGTCCCCAAGAGCCTCGCGCTCCTGGAGGACCAGTTGCACCGGCTGGCGCCCGCCGTCCACGAGGGCACGGTCGTCGTCGGCACCGGGATGGTCAAGGAGATCCACACCTCGACGCTGAGGCTCTTCGAGCGGATCCTCGGCCCGACCCGCACCTCCCTCGCCGAGCAGAAGGCCCGGCTGATCTTCTGCGCGCCGGACGCGGCGACCGCGCGGTCCCGGGGCACGGATCCGTGGCCGTACAGCTATCGACTGCCCGGTGACATCGGCGTGTTGGCCGGGCGTACCGTCGTCAATCACGCCGGTGTGTTCTGTGCCGAGCGGCTCGACATCGGGACGCGGTTCTTTCTCCGGCATCTGCCGCGGGCGGGGCACGGCGGGCGGGTCGTGGATCTCGGGTGCGGCAACGGGGTGGTCGGTACGGCGGTCGCGGTGGCCGATCCGGCCGCCGAGGTGGTGTTCGTCGACGAGTCGTACCAGGCGGTGGCCTCGGCGCGGGAGACGTATCGCGCGAACGCCGACGGGAAGGCCGAGTTCCTGGTCGGAGACGGGCTGGAGGGGTTCGCGGCCGGGAGTGCCGATCTGGTGCTGAACAATCCGCCGTTCCATTCGCACCAGGCGACGACCGACGCCACGGCCCGGCGGATGTTCACGGGTGCGCGGCAGGCGCTGCGGCCCGGTGGCGAGCTGTGGGTGGTCGGCAACCGGCACCTCGGCTACCACGTGAAGCTGCGGCGGCTCTTCGGCAACAGCGAACTCGTCGCCAGCGACGCCAAGTTCGTGGTCCTCAAGGCCGTCAAGAGGTAGGCGGGGAGGTCTCAGGGGGCGTGCCGCGCAGTGCGCGCGGTGAGGCGCCCAGTTCCCGGTGACAGGCCTTGTTGAAGGCCTGGAGGTCGGGGATGCCCACGGAGGCGGCGACGGCCGGGATGGAGAGGGTCGTGGCGCGCAGCAGGTGGTGGGCGCGTTCCAGTCTGCGGCGGCGGATCCAGCCGACGACCGTGCTGCCGGTCTCGGCGCGGAAGAGCCTGGTCAGGTGGTTGTGGGAGACGCCGGCCGCGCGTGCCACCTCGGGGATGGTGAGGGGGGCGGCGAGGTGCGCCTCGATATGGGCGATGGCGGCGGTGACCGCCGGGTGCGGGCCCGGGTCCGCCGCGGCGGGCGGGGTGAGGTGGGCGACGCGCCACAGTGCGGTCCAGATCTCGGCCCGGGTGCGGTCGGGCTCGCTCGGGGCGGCGGCCACCGCCTGGAGCAACAGGCCGGTGAGGGCGGGTAGTTCGGGGCCGGTGTCCTGGATGACGGGGACCGTGCGGGGCGGCCCTTCCGGGGTGATGCGCAGGTGCGCGAAGAGATGTTCCGATCGGCCCCGGTAGCGGTAGCGGACCGTGGTGCCGGGCGGTACGAGGCTGACCCGGCCGGGGCGGATGGTGTGCGGCGTGCCGTCGACGGTCAGCTCGGCCTCGTACTGGTAGAGGTGCAGCTGCCACAGCTCCGGCAGCCGGAAGACGTCCGAGCGCCCGGCGACGCCGTGCACACCCACGCCGATGGCCGCGACGACGGGCGGCGCGCCGAGGTGGATCTCCGTCTCCCGCATGACGGAAAACTATCAGCGACCGTCCTCACGCTCCGTGTTCGGCCGGCGTCCGGGCTGGTTCCGCGCTCAGTACGCCGATGAGCCGGGCCACGGCCTGCGCCATCGCCTCCCGGCCGACGGCGAGGTACTTGCGCGGGTCCACCGCATCCGGGTGCTCGGCGAGGTGCTCCCGGATCGCGCCGGTCATCGCGATGTTGAGGGCCGTGCCGATGTTGACCTTGGTGATGCCGCCGGAGACCGCCAGGCGCAGTTCGTCGTCGGGGACGCCGGAGGAGCCGTGGAGAACGAGGGGGACGGCCAGGGCGGTGCCGAGCCGTTCGAGCAGCGTGTGATCGAGGGCGGCGGTGCGGGTCGTCATCGCGTGCGAGCTGCCGATCGCCACGGCCAAGGCGTCGACACCGGAGTCCGCCACGAACGCGCGCGCCTCGTCGGGGTCGGTGCGGGCGCCCGGCGCGTGGGCGTCCAGCGGCGGCATCCCGTTCTTCCCGCCCACCTGCCCCAACTCGGCCTCGATCCAGAGACCTTGGGCGTGGGCCCAGTCCACGGCCGCGCGGGTCGCGGCGAGGTTCTCCGCGTACGGCAGCCGTGACGCGTCGTACATGACGGAGCCGAAGCCGGCGTCGGGCGCCCTGCGCAGCAGGGCGTCGCTCTGGATGTGGTCGAGGTGGAGGGCGACGGGCACGGTCGCGTGCTCGGCGGCGGCGGTCGCGGCGCGGGCGAGGGGGAGGAGGCGTCCCTCGCGGAACCGGACCGCGTTCTCGCTGACCTGGAGGACGACGGGCGCGCCGGCGGACTCGGCGCCCGCGACGACGGCCTCGATGTGCTCCAGGGTGATGATGTTGAAGGCGGCGACCGCGGTACGGGCGGCGGCGGCCTCGGTGATCAGTTCGCCGGTGGTGGTGAGTGGCACGACTCCTCCTCTCCTACGGGGTGGTCGAGCCGAGGATCACCGAGCGGGTGAGGTGGCGCGGCCGGTCCGGGTCGAGACCGCGGGCGGCGGCCACGGCGACGGCGAGGCGCTGGGCGCGGACGAGTTCGGCGAGCGGGTCGAGGTCGCCCGACACCCATCGGGCCTCTGTCTCCCGCACTTGTTCGGCGAGGCCCACGGGTGCCTCGCCCAGCATCCAGGTCGCCGTGCCCCGGGTGGTGACGCTGATCGGGCCGTGGCGGTACTCCATCGCCGGGTACGCCTCGCTCCACGCGAGCGCGGCCTCGCGCATCTTCAGCGCGGCCTCGTGGGCGAGCCCCACGGTCCAGCCCCGGCCCAGGAACGTGAACTGGGCGCAGTCGAGGAGCTCTTCGGGCAGCGGGGTCGCCAGTGCCGTGCGCGCGTCGGTGACGGCCCGGTCGGTGTGCAGGCCGAGGTGGGCGCGGAGCAGGGTGAGGGCCGTGGTCGCGAAGCGGGTCTGGACGACCGATCGCTCGTCGGCGAAGTCCAGCACGACGAGGTCGTCCGCGGCGGTCGCCACGGGTGTGCGCGGGTCCGCGGTGATCGCCGTCCTCCGCGCACGCCCCTTCAGGGCGTCCAGGAGTTCCAGGACCTCGGTGGTGGTGCCGGAGCGGGTGAGGGCGACGACCCGGTCGTAGGGGCGGCCGTGCGGGAACTCTGAGGCCGCGAAGGCGTCCGTCTCGCCCTGTCCGGCACCCTCGCGCAGTGCGGCGGCGGCCTGGGCCATGAAGTAGGAGGTCCCGCAGCCGACGAGCGCGACCCGCTCCCCCGGCAGCGGCAGCGCGCCCGCGTGCGCCGGTGCCTCGGAGGCGGCGCGGGTCCACCACTCGGGTTGGCTGATCAGCTCGTCCTCGACGTGGGTCATGCCGTACCTCCTGGCTCGACAGCAGAGCCGTGCTTGTTTCTGCACCGTACAGTGAGTTTTCGAGCATCTTCAAGCATTCGGCGAGGTCTGGTGCACTAAGGTCGCTGGCGAGATCACGCTTGGACGGAGGGTGCGGATGTCTCGTGACGCCCGCTGGCAGGTGCTGCTCGAACTGCTGGCCGACCGGGGTCGGCTGGATGTCGAGGAGGCGGCGGCCGAGCTGTCCGTGTCCGCCGCGACGATCCGGCGTGACTTCGACCAGCTCGCCGAGCAGCAGATGCTGCTGCGCACACGGGGCGGGGCGGTCGCGCACGGCGTCTCGTACGAGCTGCCGCTGCGCTACAAGACGGCTCGTCACGCCTCCGAGAAGCAGCGCATCGCGAAGGCGGTCGCCGATCTGGTGGCGCCCGGCGAGGCGGTGGGCCTGACCGGCGGCACGACCACCACGGAGGTCGCGCGGGCCCTGGCCGTGCGCGGCGATCTCGCCTCCGGTTCGTCCGCGCTGACCGTCGTCACCAACGCGCTCAACATCGCGAGCGAGCTGGCGGTGCGGCCGCAGTTCAAGATCGTGGTGACGGGCGGGGTGGCTCGCGCCCAGTCGTACGAGCTGGTCGGGCCGCTCGCGGACGGGGTGCTCGGGCAGATCACCGTGGACGTGGCCGTGCTCGGTGTGGTCGCGTTCGACGTCACACACGGCGCCGCGGCGCACGACGAGGCGGAGGCCGCCGTCAACCGGCTGTTGTGCGAGCGCGCCGAGCGGGTCGTCGTCGCGGCCGACTCCAGCAAGTTGGGGCGGCGGGCGTTCGCGTGGATCTGTGCCGCCGAGTCGGTGGACACGCTGGTCACGGACAGTGCGGTGGACCCGGAGGCGGTGCGGCGGTTCGAGGAGGCCGGGGTCGGGGTCGTGGCCGTCTGAGAGCGCGAGGGGGCGCGTGCGAGCGCACTGAGGCGCGCTGGGGGCGCGGAAGGGCACGGCCCGGATGGGGGGCGCGCGCCTGCCGGGTGGATGTCGAGTCGCGGATCGGTCCCCAGCCGGGGGCGAGAACGCCGCCGCCCTTCAGTGTGGTGAGGCCGAGTGAGACGGCCACGGACATGCTGTTGCCTCCGGTCACGTCGCGCCCTTCGACGTCGGCCTGCTTACCGGTCGGTGCTGCACGCCGGGTGCGCCTTCGAGCGGGCGACGCGGGTGGGTGCGGGGGCCGCCGGTCGTGGGGCCCACTGTCGAGGG
This sequence comes from Streptomyces graminofaciens, assembly GCF_030294945.1. NCBI lineage: Bacteria > Bacillati > Actinomycetota > Actinomycetes > Kitasatosporales > Streptomycetaceae > Streptomyces > Streptomyces graminofaciens. The sequence continues at coordinate 1,626,492 of NZ_AP018448.1, forward strand.
AGCGATCTCAGTGCTCGTGGTCGGCCGAGGTCTCCCCGGGCACGTCCGGGGCCGCCGCCCCTGCGGTCCGGACCGTGAACGCTGCCGTATGGACCTTTCCCTCGTGCTGGAAGTCGAGGAAGAGGCGGTAGGTGCCGCCGCTGGGCGCGGTGGCCGTGAACGAGATCTCGGGGCCGGGCTCGGTCTCGCCGTCGCCCGGTTCGCCGTTCGGGTGGACGTGCAGATAGGCGAGGTCGCCGGAGCGCAGGGCGACCAGATGGCCGTAGGCGGCGAGGTACGGCTGGAGGTCGGTGACGGGGGCGCCGTCGCGGAAGACGTTCAGCTTCAGCTCGGCCGCCTTGCCCGGGCGGAGGTCGCCGATCAGTTCGACTTCGTAGCCGTCGACCTCGGTGGTGGTGTCCGGCGCGGGCAGGTGCCGCGACTCGTAGCTGCCGGCGGCGGCCAGGTCGGCGCCGAGGGTGAGATTCGGGGCGTCCTTCTTCGCCGGGGTGAAGTCGGCGAAGACGCGGTAGCCGCCTGCCTCGGGCAGGTCGACGGGGGTGCTCCAGGTGCCGTCGGCGGCGCGGGTGGGGTGCAGATGGCGGTAGGTGACGAGGTCGCGCGAGGCCACTATGAGGTGGAGTTCCTTGTCGTGCTCGCGCTGGTAGGCGGTGACGGCTCGGCCGTCGTCGTCGCGGATCACGAAACGCAGGTCGGTGCGGCGTCCGGCCTCGACGCTCGTGGTCCTCAGGTCGAGTGTGTAGCCGCCTTCGGAGATCTGCAGTCCTCCGGCCTCGCGCCCTCCGCCCTTCTCGGGTGCCGGTGACGCCTCGCTGTGGCTGTCGTGGCGCGCGGGCGTGCTCTCCGCCGTGTCCGCGACGAGGGGCTCGATGCCCTGGCCCACGCCGTAGGCGGCGCCGAACGTCGCGGCCAGCGCGGCGGCGAACGTGGTGATCCTCACTGCGGTGTGCATGGCTGCCTTCTCGGTCGATGTGCCGTTCCCACGCAGCTCACCATACCCCTGGGGGGTACCAAGTCAACCCGTCGGAAAATAACACCCTCCCTCCGGCGGGGGCCGCGGGCGGCTACTTCCGTGAGGTCGGGGCGCCCGGCTCTCCCTCCGCCCGCCAGGGCCGGGCGAGTCCGACGAGCGCGAGGGCGGCGGCCCCGGCCGCGCTCAGCATGATCAGCGCCAGTGGGAGGGAGCTGTCCTCGCCGAACACTCCGACCAGGGGCGAGGCGAGGGCGCCGAACAGGAACTGGGTGCCGCCGAGGAGCGCGGAGGCCGCGCCCGGCGTGGCGCGGCCGAGGGCCTGGCCGATGCTCATCGCCGCCGGGAAGACCATGCCGATGCCGCCGACGGTCACGAACAGGGCGGCCCAGGTACCCGCGAGGGTCTCACCGACCGTGAGGACCAGCAGGACCTGGGCGAGCGCACCGAGCACCGCGACGCCGACGCCCGTGGAGAGCAGGGTGTTCAGCCGTACGCCGCGCGCGACCAGACGGGAGAAGACGGCACCGGCGACCAGCATGCCGGCGGCGTTGGTCGCGAAGATCAGGGAGTACGTCGTCGAGGACACGTCGTGCAGGTTCTCGAACACGAACGAGGAGCCGCTGATGTAGGCGAACAGGGCCGCCGCGGCGAGCGCGAGGACGAGGACGTACCCCATGAACGCCCGACGGGCGAACAGTGCCCCCATCGCGCGGAACGTGCTCGTCATCCCGCCGCCGTGGCGTCGCTCGGGCGGCAGCGACTCGGGGACCTTGCGCAGGACGGCGAGCAGCAGCAGTCCGCCCGTGACGGCCAGTACGGCGAACACCGCGCGCCAGGTGGAGACGGTGAGGACCGCGCCGCCCAGTACGGGGGCGGCGATCGGGGCCACGCCCATGATCTGGGAGAGGACGGCGACGTAGCGGGGCAGGTCGGCGCCCTGGAAGCGGTCGGTGAGGACGGCCCGGGCCAGGACCGTGCCCGCCGCGCCTGCCATGCCCTGGAGGAAGCGGGCGGCGGTCAGGACGCCGATGTTCGGGGCGGCGGCGCAGACCAGGGAGAAGAGGATGAAGCCCGCGATCCCGCCCATGAGCAGCCGACGCCGCCCGAGCCCGTCGCTGAGCGGGCCGAACAGCAACTGGCCGACGACCAGTCCGGCCAGGAACGCGGTCATGGTCAGCTGAACGGCCGAACTGCTCACGCCGAGCGCTTCGCCCATGGCCGGGAAGCCGGGGACGTACATGTCGGTGGCGAGCGGGGCGACGGCGGTCAGCGCGCCGAGAACGGCGACGAGGGCGACGACGCCGCCCTCGGCCGGAGCGGACTGAGCAGACGGAGTTGCGGCGGGATCGTGGGCAGCGGCGGGCGCGGCAGCGGGAGGGGAGGGAGTCGGCGTCACCATGGGCATAACAGTAACCAATAGTTCACTAGCTAACCAATAGCTTTACGGTACAACTTCGGGGACCGTCCCGAAAGCGAGAAGGCGAGCCGCATGCCCTCCTCCCTCAACGACGTCCGCGCCCAGTGGACCGAGCACAACCCGGGCCTCGACACCTCCTCGATGGAGGTGATCGGCCTGCTGAAGCGCGCCACCGCCCTGCTCAGCCGGGCCGTCGAGCCGCTCTACGAGGGCGCGCCACTCACCGCGCCGGAGGTCGACATGCTGATCCCGCTCCGCCACGCGACCGACCCGTTCATCGCCCGCAGGCTCGCCGAACGCCTCGGCCTCTCCCGCGCCGGCGTCAGCAAGACCCTCGCCAAGCTGGAGCGGCGCGGCTTCATTGCCCGCACCCCCAACCCCGCCGACCGGCGCGCCGCGCTGATCACCATCACCCCGGCCGGCGCCCGCGCCATCGACGAACTGTTCCCCCGCCAGCTCGCCACCGAGGTCGAACTGCTGGCGGGCCTCGGGGAGGACCGGCAGCGGGTGCTCGACGCGCTGGGGCTGCTGGTGCAGGTGATGGAGGGGAAGGCGGGGCGCGACTGAACGAAGGCGGGGAAGGCGGGGCGCGGCTGAACGCGGGCCGGCATGTGCGCATCACATCGCGTCGGGATAGTCCCGCAGCATCGCCGAGCGGGACGGGTGGCGCGGCTCGGGAATGGGCGGCTACACGGGACCGGCCACAGGAACTGGCCGGTGTAGGCGGCCGCGTGTACAGACGGGGGTTCGGGACCGGCAGGGGTTCGGGACCGGCAGGGGTTCGGGACCGGCCGACCGGCCCATCCACGGCGTACCCACCGCCCACCCACGGTCCGGCGAACGCACAGGCTCTCGGCGGTTTACGGCAGGGCCCCTCGGGCGCACCGAGGCGCCGGGTGCACCGCGGTGCCTCTCCGGTCCGAGGCAGTTTGGCGCGCGCCCGGCGGGCGAGTCAGGCGTCCGTCCCGGGCGTGGCCAGGGCCGTGAGGCGTTGCTCGCACCACGCCCCGGCCGCGGCGGCGACCTGCTCCAGCGCGCCGGGCTCCTCGAACAGATGGGTTGCGCCCGGCACCACGCGCAACATGTGCGGGACCCTCAGCCGCCGGGCCGCCTCCTCGTTCAACCGCAGCACCTCCCGGTCCCGGCCGCCGACGACGAGCAGCACCGGAGCCCGTACGCGCTCCAGGGCCTCGCCCGCCAGATCGGGCCGACCGCCGCGCGACACCACGGCGATGACACGGTCGGGCCGCTGCGCGGCGGCCACCAGAGCCGCCGCCGCTCCGGTGCTGGCACCGAACAGAGCCACGGGAAAGCCTCTTGTACCGGGGTGATCCTCCAGCCAGTCGATCACGGCCACCAGACGGTCTCCGAGGAGCGGGATGTCGAAGCGGTATTCGGGCGACCACTCGTCCTCTCGCTCCTCGCGCTCGGTGAGGAGGTCCATCAACACGGTGGCGAGTCCTGCGACACGCAGATGCCCGGCGACCATCCGGTTGCGGGGGCTGCGCCGGGAGCTGCCACTGCCATGAGCGAACAACACCACCGACCGGGCCGACACGGGCACCTCGACATCAGCCGCGAGCACCTCGTCCCCGACGGGTACCAAGACCGACTGGGAGATCATCGCCGTCGCCTTCTTCCGCGGGCCATACATTTGCGTGACCGATATGTCCATGTTCCCCCTGTCGGACCCGATCCATCTACGGCGCGACGGCGAAGCGGCCACCGGACGGTGCCGCACACGGCCGATGTGCGCGTCGAGGCGTGGGGGGCGAGCCGGTGACGCTGTGTGGCGGAGGCGGCGCTGGGGACGAGGGAGTGCTCGGCCGACCTCAGCGCCCCACCGCCGTGGCACGCTTCCGCCTGTGCCGACGGCGCTGCTGGAGGACATCACCTTCCGCCTGGAGGTGCACTGCCGAGTGGCCGTCGACGTGGCGGCGGACAAGACCGACGACGGCCTCGACGCGTGGCTGGGTCCCCCGTGCAGAGCGCGCAACGAGCGTGGACGCTCCGCGAGGCCCTCTGCCTCCAACCGGGCCCACGGTCCCCCCGCCCTCGACCGCATCAGCGACGGCGTCCACATCACTCGGGAGCCGAACGGCACGCTTCACGCTCACGCTCACCGCGGCTCGTGCGAGGGATCCGGCACGTGAGTCGGCTTGGCGACCAACGCTCACTCCGCCTGGGCCTGTCCGACCGATCGGTTCGCGAGGAGGCGGAGATGGTGAATGCCTTCGTGACCGCCCGCGCCGCCCCCGGGATCGACGCCGGTCCGCAGCCAGGGTGGGCGAGTGGCCGCCCTTTGCCGATGTCAGGGCCGAGTCGCCGACTCGCGCGCCCGCACCACGCGCACCGCCGCACACCACACTCACCCATCAGCCATCACCCGCCTCACCCATCACCCAATTACTCATCACCCGCCAACGCCTCAAGCACGTCCTCGTCCGTCAGCTGCGTGAAGTCCTCGTACCACTCGCCGACGGCCGCGAACTCCACGGGCCGGAGGAGGCAGACCACGTCGTCGGCCTCCGCCCGCATCAGGTCGACTGTTGCCGGTGAGCCGACGGGTACGGCCAGGAGCACGCGCTCGGGTGCCTGGCGTCGTACGGCGCGCAGCGCGGCACGCGCGGTCACACCGGTCGCCAGACCGTCGTCGACGACGATCACGGTGCGACCGCGCAGCTCCGGCGGCGGTCGGCCCTGCCGGTATCGCTCTTCGCGGCGACGGAGTTCCCTCCGCTCCCGCTCCACCACGTCCGCGACCGCGGTCTCGCTCAGTCCCAGATGGTCCAGGATCCGTTCGTCGAAGAAGGGAGGGTCGTCACCGGCGATCGCACCGACGCCGAGTTCACGGTGGAAGGGCGCCCCGATCTTGCGCACGACGAGCACGTCGAGCGGGGCCTGCAGCCGCAACGCGACCTCGCGGGCGACCGCGATCCCGCCACGGGGCAGGGCGAGGACCACGGGATGCGGAAGTGCCCCCTTCTCCTGGAGGATCCGCAGCCGCTCCGCCAGTTCCCGCCCCGCCTGTCCGCGGTCACGGAACTGCATCTGCTTCTTCTTCCTCACCAGACGGACGGCCAGTGCACCATCCGTCGCACGGGTCCCGAGTACCCGGCGGGCCCCTGTCCACGCCACTCGCCCCGCCGAATCCCGCCTGTCTCCAGCCGCGCCAGGCGTCGGGCGGCACGGCTGGCGCCTGGCGTCAAGTCCGGAGGCCAGGTGCAGCACCTGTCAGTGGTCCAGGACCTGCGCGGTGTCAGGGGTCAGCCACTGCTCCCCGGGAGGCGGAAACGGAGCGGCAGCCGGTTCGGGAGGTCGACCATGTCCTCGTTCTCCACCCGGTGCCCCGCGATGTCCGAGGTGCGCCGGTCGTAGCAGCCGGCCGCGCAGGTGCCCGGGTAGTGCGCGTCGTCGGCGGCACACTCCGGCGGCGCCCCGCGGGTGGCGAAGCAGCCGTAACCAGCGTGCACAGCGACTCCCGAAGGCGCTCGTCCGCCGTGTCGTAGGCTTCGTACTTCCGGGGCCGGCCGGTCAACGCCGTACTCCCTCTTCGAGCAGCTCTCCGAGGTCGGTCACGACGATGTCGGCGCCGTACCGAAGGAGTCTTTGCCGGGTGTCGGGGCCGGCTGTGCGGTCCACGCCGACGACGAGGGCGAACCCGCCGCGTCGGCCCGCTTCGACGCCCGCCAACGCGTCTTCCACGACCGCGGAGCGGGCCGGGGGGACGCCGAGCCTGCGGGCCGCCTCCAGGAACAGGTCGGGCTGCGGCTTGCCCGCGAGCCCCAGGCGGGCGGCCTCGCCGCCGTCGACCAGGACGTCGAAGAGGTCCCGCGCGCCCGCGCCGGCCAGCAGTTCGCCGGCGTGGCGTGACGCGGAGGCCGCGGCGAGGGGCAGCCCGAAGTCACGCAGGACCCGCGCCAGCCGTACCGTCCCCGGATACGCGTCGACGCCGTGTTCGCGGAGCCGCTCGGTGAACAGGAGCTCCTTGTGTGCCGCCACGGCGCGCACGGTCGCCGCCGTCGGGGCGAGGCCGCGCGATGCCAGGAAGGCGGCGGCGCCGTCGAACCGGGACCTCCCGTCGACGTAGCGCAGGTAGTCGTCGCCGGTGTCGAAGGGGCGCCGCTGTGCGGGATCCTCGGGTGGATGCTCGGCGAGGAGGGCGTCGAAGGCGGTCTTCCAGGCTGCCGCGTGTACGCGCGCCGAGTCGGTGATCACCCCGTCGGTGTCGAACACGACCGCGCTGATGCCACGCAGCGCGGGTGTGAGCACGTCACGGGGCCCAGCGGTCATGATCACTCCCCTTGTCGGCGGGCAGTCACCACGGTCACGCCATGTGGCGACCACTGCGTGGGCCTTGCCGGGGCCGGCGTCACAGCGCGGGCACTCGTCCTCGTCGGGACCCGCGTCGAGGGACGTCTCCTTGGCCGGCAGATCGGCCTCGGAGACCGCGCCGCAGGCATGGCGTTCGCCTCCAGCACCGGCAGCGCGCTGATGTTCCAGCGGCACATGGTCCTCACAATGTCCTTGAACCCGGCCCCCGCGCGCAACGCGACCAAAGCACGGGTCATCACATCGTTCACCAGGCAGGGCGTGTCGGCCATGGCGTCTCCAGGTGCTCGGATGCCGTCGTACGACACGACATCCTCAGAGTCCACCGTCGCCGTCCTTCCGGCACGAGGGAGTCCACCGTCACCGGCGTTCCGGCACGAGGGAGTCCACCGTCACCGGCGTTCCTGTACGAGAGAGCCCACCGTCACCGGCGTTCCGGCACGGGCCCGACGGTTCACGTTCGCTCGCCGATCAGCCCTTCTTCAGCGGCACGCGCCACACCAGCGAAGTACCGCCGTCGGCGGGTTCCGTCAGTTCGAGCCGTCCGCCCAGGTGCTCGGCCCTCTCCGCCATGTTGCGCAGGCCGCTGCGACGGCCGGCGGGCGGAATGCCGACGCCGTTGTCCGTGACCGACAACCGGACCTCCCGCCCGTCGGTCGCGAGCACGACCTCCGCGCGGTCGGCTCGGGCGTGCCGGGCGATGTTGGTCAGGGCCTCGGAAAGCACTGCCACCACGTTGTCCGCGATCTCCTTCGGCACATCGGTGTCCAGGAGGCCCTCCATCCGCACGCTGGGGGCGAAGCACACCACCGGTGCCGCTTCTCCGACCACCCGCACGACCCGGGCCCGCAAGCCGCTCCCCTGGGTTCCCTCACGCGTGCGCAGGCCGAAGATCGTCGATCTGATGATCTTGATGGTCTCGTCGAGGTCGTCCACCGCCCGTGACACGCGTTCGGACGCCTCCGCGTGCTCGATGAAACGGCCCGCGCTCTGCAGGGTCATGCCGGTGGCGAACAGCCGCTGGATCGCCAGGTCGTGCAGATCGCGGGCGATCCGGTCGCGGTCCTTGAGCACCGCGACCTCTTCGGCCTCCAGGCGACGTTCCGCCAGCTCCATCGCGATCGCCGCCTGCGCGGCGAAGCCCCTCAGAAGGTCGATCTCCTTCTCCGAGAACGCGATCTGCCCCGCTTCCCTCACCAGGAGGAGCACACCTCGTACGCCGCTCTCGCCCGTTCCGACGGGGACGGCCACGGCCGGGCCGAGGCCGGTGAACCTCGACAGACCCGTCGAGACGCGCTCATCGTGGAGGACGTCCGCGCTGGTGACGGCGGTCGCGCCGGAGAAGGCCTCGCCGATCAGGGTGCCGTCCACCGGCAGAACCACGCCCTGGAGCGCGTCCGCTCCGTGGCCCAGGGCAAGCTCCACGGAGAGCGAATCCGTCTCCTCCATCGGCATCGCCACCACGGCCAGGGCCGCACCGGTGATCTCCCGGGCCTGTTCGGCGATCAGCCCCAGGACCTCGGCACGCTCCCCACCCGCCATCAGCCGGTGGACGATCTCGGCGTTCGCCCGCAGCCACCGCTCCCGCAGCCGCGACTCCGCGTACAGCCGAGCGTTGTCGATCGCCACCCCGGCTGCCACGGCCAGCGTGAGCGTGACGGAGACGTCCTCCTCGTCGAACTGGGCACCGCCCCGTTTCTCGGTCAGGTACAGGTTGCCGAAGACCTGGTGACGCACGCGGATCGGGACGCCCAGGAAGGTGTTCATCGGCGGATGGTGGGGCGGGAAGCCGTAGGACTCCGGGTGCTCGGAGATCTTCGCCAGGCGCAACGGCTCCGGGTGGTGGATCAGCTCCCCCAAGATGCCGTGGCCCTCCGGATACGGGCCGATCCGGGCGATCTGCTCGTCGGACACGCCGACCGTGTGGAAGGCGGAGAGACGCTTGCCGTCGGGGCCGATCACGCCGAGCGCCGCGTACTCCGCGTCGACCAGCACGGCCGCGGCCTCAACGATGCTGCGCAGGGCCTGCTCCAGGTCCAGTTCCCGGCCGACCGAGAGCACCGCCTCCAACAGGCTGTGCACCCGGTCGCGGGTGCCTCGGGCCGCGTCCAGGCGGCCCTGCAGCTCGTCCAGCAGCTCGTCCAGCCTCAGCTGCGGCAGCCGTACGCGGGCCTCCTCTGGGCTTCCCACCTGCTGTTCCTCCAGATCCCCTGATCCGACGGACCCCCACCGGTCCGGTCATGTGCCAAGTTAGCCGTCGGCAGCCAGGGGTGGTAGCGGATCCGGCCGAGTCGCCCGGCTGCCCGGTCAGGGCCAGGATTTTCAGTACCGGGCCTTGCCATGTGCTCTTCCGCTTTCGGGCCCCGCGACGCCCGGTGGCGCTCCCGGCGGGGCCCCCGGCCCTCGGCAAGATGGAGGAGAGCGGCATGGTCCGTTACGTGTACGACTTCGCCGACGGCAGCCGTGACATGGCCGACCTGCTCGGCGGCAAGGGCGCGAACCTGGCCGAGATGACCCGGCTGGGTCTACCGGTCCCGCCGGGTTTCACCGTCACCACCGAGGCCTGCCGCGCCTTCCTCACCACCGGAGCCCAGCCGGACGACATGGCGGAGGAGGTCGGCCGGCATCTCGCCGCGCTGGAGGCCTCCGCCGGACGGACACTGGGGCAACGGGACGACCCGCTGCTGCTGTCCGTCCGCTCCGGAGCACGCTTCTCCATGCCCGGCATGATGGAGACGGTCCTGGACATCGGCCTCAACGACGACTCCGTGCTCGGCCTGGCCAATACGTCCGGCAGTGAGCGCTTCGCCTGGGACTCGTACCGCCGTCTCATACAGATGTTCGGCAGTACGGTCATGGGGGTCGACCCGGCCCAGTTCGACGAGGCCATGACCCTGCTCAAGGCAGCCCGTGAAGCGCCCGACGACCTCCACCTGGACGCGAGCGACCTCGCCCGGCTCGTCGAGACGTACAAACGGCTGATCATCGACGAGACCGGGGCCGAATTCCCGCAGTCCTCCGCCGAGCAGCTGCGCCTGGCGGTCCTCGCGGTCTTCCGCTCCTGGAACGGTGAGCGCGCCAGGCTCTATCGCCGACGGGAACACATCCCCGACGACCTGGGCACGGCCGTCACGGTGCAGCGCATGGTGTACGGCAACCTGGGCCCCGACTCCGGCAGCGGAGTCGCCTTCACCCGCGACCCGGCCACCGGGCGGCCCGGCCTCTACGGCGACTACCTGTCCAATGCCCAGGGTGAGGACGTCGTCGCCGGTATCCGGAACACCGTCCCCCTGACGGAACTGGGACGGCTGGACCCGGAGTCCTACCGTCGGCTGCGGGACCACATGGGAACCCTGGAACGGCACTACCGCGATCTGTGCGACATCGAGTTCACCATCGAGCGCGGCACACTGTGGATGCTCCAGACCCGAGTCGGCAAGCGCACCGCCGAGGCCGCGTTCGCCATCGCCGCCGAACTCGTCGAGGAGGGCCTGATCACGCCGGAGGAGGCATTGGCCCGGGTCGGCGGGGAGGGCCTGGCCCGGCTGATGTTCCCCCGGTTCGACACCACCGCCACCGGCGAGGCACTCGCCCACGGCATCCCGGCCTCGCCCGGCGCCGCGGTCGGTGCGGCGGTCTTCGACTCCGCCGAGGCCGTACGGCGTGCCGACGCCGGCGAGCAGGTCGTGCTCGTACGGCAGGAGACGACACCCGACGACCTGCCCGGCATGGTCGCGGCACAGGCCGTGCTGACCAGCCGGGGCGGCAAGACGAGCCACGCGGCCGTCGTCGCCCGGGGCATGGGCAAGGTGTGTGTCTGCGGCGCGGAGGAACTGAGCGTGAACGTCGAGTCCCGGCGCTTCACCACGCGTGACGGGAGCGTCGTCGAGGAGGGCACCGTCCTCTCGGTGGACGGCTCGGCCGGTGCCGTGTACCCGGGGGCGGTTCCGCTGGTCGCCTCCGAGGCGATGCGCTTCCTGGAGAGCGGCGAGCTGTCCGGGGGCGTGGTCGCCGCTGTGGCCCGCGCACTCGAACAGGCCGACTCCGTAAGGACGTTGGAGGTACGGGCGAACGCCGACACCCCCGAGGACGCGGCCCGGGCCCGTCGGTTCGGGGCTCAGGGTGTGGGGCTGTGCCGGACCGAGCACATGTTCCTCGGGGAGCGTCGTCGACTGGTCGAGAGCATGATCCTGGCCCGCGAGGACAGCCGACGCGACGAGGCGCTGGCCGCGCTTCTGCCCCTCCAGCGGCAGGACTTCGTGGGCATCCTGGAGGCGATGGACGGGCTGCCGGTCACCATCCGTCTTCTCGACCCGCCGCTGCACGAGTTCCTGCCGGACCGGACGGAACTCGCGGTCCGTATCGCCGCTGCCGAGGCACGCGGTGGACAACCGGACGCCCACGACGTCGAGTTGCTCGACGCGGTGAACCGCATGCACGAGGAGAACCCGATGCTCGGCCTGCGGGGCGTGCGGCTGGGCCTGGTGGTGCCCGGCCTGGTCGCCATGCAGGTCCGGGCGATCGCAGAGGCGGTCGTCGAACGGCTCTCCGCCAGTGGTTCCCCCGAGGCGGAGATCATGGTGCCGCTGGTCGGCGCGGTCGAGGAACTCCGGCTCGCCCGTGCGGAGGTGGAGCGGGTACTGGCCGAGGTCGCCACGGAGACGGGCGTCGAGGTCCACTGCCCCATCGGCACGATGATCGAGCTGCCGCGAGCCGCGCTCACCGCCGGACAGATCGCCGAACAGGCCGAGTTCTTCTCGTTCGGCACGAACGACCTCACCCAGACCACGTGGGGCTTCTCCCGTGACGACGTCGAGGCGGCGTTCTTCTCCGCCTACCTCGACAAGGGCGTCTTCGCCACCTCGCCCTTCGAGACGATCGACCGTGACGGCGTGGGCCGACTGGTCCGCATCGCGGTCGACGAGGGGCGCGCCGCGCGCCCGGGGCTGAAGATCGGCGTCTGCGGCGAGCACGGCGGCGACCCCGAGTCCGTGCACTTCTTCCACGCCGCGGGACTGGACTACGTCTCCTGCTCGCCCTTCCGCGTCCCGGTGGCACGGCTGGAGGCCGGCCGGGCAGCCCTGCCCGCGACGTCGGGCAGCGACAGCCGCTGAAACAGGCCCCCAGGTCGGAACCAGCGGCCCTTTGGGACGCGGGCGATCCGAGGGACACTGGAAAACAGGAGCGGCACCGATCCCCCGCGGTGCCGCTCCGTTCGCCTGCCTGAAGGCTCTCAGTCAGCCGGGGCGCGGCCAGGTCGACGGCGACGATCCACTCGGGTACGAACACAGGCGTGCCGTGCCGATCGCCGCGAGGCCGATGGGTCCGGCTCCGGCGACAGCGACAGCGACAGCGACAGCGACAGCGACAGCGACAGCGACAGCGATGGTATCCCCAGGCAGGTCGCCGTGGTGAACTCCTTTGCAGAGCAGGGGTTTTCAGGCGCTCCAGGTCCAGTCGGCGACCTCCGCCAGGTCGGTTCCGTGCTCGCGGATCCAGGCGTGGTGGCGAGTGCGGGCGTCGACCATCTGCTGGCGTACGGCGGCGGCGCGGACGGCGAGGCCGGGGACGCGGTCGATGACGTCCATGACCAGGCGGTAGCGGTCGAGGTCGTTGCGGACGACCATGTCGAACGGGGTTGTCGTGGTGCCGGACTCCTTGTACCCGCGGACGTGCAGGTGCGGGTGGCCGGTGCGGCGGTAGGCGAGGCGGTGGATCAGCCAGGGGTAGCCGTGGTAGGCGAAGATCACCGGCTTGTCGGTGGTGAACAGCCCGTCGTACTCGAAGTCGCTCATCCCGTGCGGGTGTTCCTCGCGCGGGAGCAGCCGGGTCATGTCGACGACGTTGACCACGCGGACGGCGAGCTGCGGCAGATGACGGCGCAGCAGCTGGGCGGCGGCCAGCACCTCCTGGGTGGGCACGTCCCCGGCGCAGGCGAGGACGGCATCCGGTTCGCCGCCGTCCTCCGTGCCGGCCCAGTCCCAGATCCCGGCGCCCCGCGCGCAGTGGGCGCGGGCCTGCTCGATGGACAGCCAGTCGAAGCAGGGCTGTTTGCCGGCCACGATCACGTTGACGTAGTCACGGCTGCGCAGGGCGTGGTCCGCGACCGAGAGCAGGGTGTTGGTGTCCGGGGGCAGATAGACCCGTACGACCTCGGGGCTCTTGTTGAGGATGTGGTCGACGAAGCCGGGGTCCTGGTGGGAGAAGCCGTTGTGGTCCTGGCGCCACACGTGCGAAGTGAGCAGGTAGTTGAGGGAGGCGATGGGGGCGCGCCAGGCCAGGTCCCGTGAGGTCTTCAGCCACTTGATGTGCTGGTTGACCATGGAGTCGACGATGTGCACGAACGCCTCGTAGCAGGAGAACAGTCCGTGCCGGCCGGTGAGGAGATAGCCCTCCAGCCAGCCTTGGCAGGTGTGTTCGGAGAGGATCTCCATCACCCGGCCGTGCGGGTCCAGGTGTTCGTCGACCGGCAGCGTCCCGGCCTGCCAGGCCTTGCCGCTGGCGTCGAAGACGGCCTGGAGCCGGTTGGAGGCGGTCTCGTCCGGGCCGACCACCCGGAAGTCCCGGCGGGAGCGGGTGTCCTTCATGACCTGTGCCAGGAGGTCGCCCAGTACCCGGGTGGGCTCGTGCAGTGTCGTGCCCGGCTTCTCGACCGGCACGGCGAAGTCGTCGAGGGACCGGATGGGCAGGTCGCGGACGAGGAGTCCGCCGTTGGCGTGCGCGGTGGAGCCGAGCCGCTCGGCGCCTTCGGGGAGGCAGGCGAGGACGTCCGCGGCGGGCCGGCCGTCCGGGCCGAAGAGCTCCTGGGGCCGGTACGAACGCAGCCAGGTCTCCAGCTGCCGCAGGTGCTCCGGGTTTTCACGCACCCCGGCGAGCGGGACCTGGTGGGCGCGCCAGGTGCCCTCGACGGGCTCCCCGTCGACCTCGGCGGGGCCGGTCCAGCCCTTCGGCGTGCGCAGCACGATCACCGGCCAGTGCGCACGCTCGGCGACTCCGTCCTCGCGGGCGGCCCGCTGCGTCGACGCGATGCGGTCCAGCGCCTCGTCGACAGCCCTGGCCATCGCGCGGTGTACCTGCGTCGGGTCGTCGCCGGTCACATGGATCGGCACATGGCCGTATCCCCGCAACAGCGCGTCCAGCTCGGCCTCCGGGAGGCGGGACAGCACCGTCGGATTGGCGATCTTGTAGCCGTTGAGGTGCAGGATCGGCAGGACCGCTCCGTCGTGCACCGGGTCGAGGAACTTGTTGGAGTGCCAGGCGGCGGCCAGCGGCCCGGTCTCCGCCTCGCCGTCCCCGATCACACAGGCCACGAGCAGGCCGGGATTGTCGAGCGCGGCGCCGTACGCGTGCGCCAGCGAGTAGCCGAGTTCGCCGCCCTCGTGGATGGAGCCGGGCGTCTCCGGAGCGACATGGCTGGGCACCCCGCCGGGGAAGGAGAACTGCCGGAAGAGCCGCGCCATGCCCTCCGCGTCGCGCGACACGTCGGGGTACGTCTCGCTGTAGGAGCCCTCCAGCCACGAGTTGGCGAGCACCGACGGGCCGCCGTGCCCCGGACCCCACACGCACAGAGCGTCGAGCCCGCGCGCCTTGATCACCCGGTTGAGATGGGTGTACACGAGGTTGAGGCCGGGTGAGGTGCCCCAGTGGCCGAGCAGCCGGGGCTTGATGTGTTCCGGTTTCAGGGGCTCGGTCAGCAGGGGGTTCGCCATCAGGTAGATCTGGCCCGCGGCCAGGTAGTTGGCGGCCCGCCAGTGGGCGTCCAGGGTGCGCAGTTCGTCGTCGGAAAGTACGGTGACGTTCTGGTGTTCGACCTTGGTCATGGGTGACTCCGCAACTCATCGACGGGGGTCATCGGGTGGTGGAGGCGGAATGGCCGACAAGCAGGCGGCGAAGGTGTCCCGCGCGGCGTACGAGAAGGAACTGCTACGTCTGCAGATGGAGTTGGTGAAACTCCAGGAGTGGGTGCGGACGGAGGGCGCCCGGCTGGTCGTGATCTTCGAGGGGCGGGACGCGGCGGGCAAGGGCGGCACGATCAAGCGGGTCGCCGAGCACCTCAACCCGCGCGTCGCCCGGATCGCGGCGCTCCCCAAGCCGACGGAGCGCGAGCGCACCCAGTGGTACTTCCAGCGGTACGTCGAGCATCTGCCGGCCGCCGGGGAGATCGTGCTGTTCGACCGGTCCTGGTACAACCGGGCCGGCGTCGAGCATGTGATGGGCTTCTGCACGAAGGAGGAGTACCAGCTCTTCCTGCGGCAATGCCCGATTTTCGAGCGGATGCTGGTCGAGGACGGCATCCTGCTGCGCAAGTACTGGTTCTCGGTGAGCGACACCGAGCAGCAGGAGCGGTTCCGCAAGCGGCTGGAGGACCCGCTGCGGCGCTGGAAACTGTCGCCGATGGACCTGGAGTCGATCACCCGCTGGGAGGCGTACTCCCGGGCCAAGGACGCGATGCTGGTGCACACCGACATCTCCGAGGCGCCCTGGTACGTGGTCGAGAGCGACGACAAGCGCCGGGCCCGGCTGAACATGATCGCCCACCTGCTGGACTCCGTGCCCTACCACGAGGTCCCGCCCTCGGTGCTGGACCTGCCCGTGCGCCCGCCGTCGACCGGCTACGAGCGCCCGCCGCGTGATCTGCAGACGTACGTCCCTGATCACGCTGCGGGTCTCTGAGCAGCCCGTCACCGTGCTCACTCCTGCTCGGGCACGACCACGACCGGGCAGGTGGAGTGATGCAGTACCCCGTGGGTCACCCGGCCGAGCTGCAGTCCGAAGCTCCGCTGCCGGCGCTTGGCTCCGACGACCAGCAGGTCGGCGCCGCGCGAGGCGTCGACCAGCACGTTCCGGGCGTGGCCCTCGACCGTACGGCGGTGCAGCCGGACATCGGCGGGAGCGTCATGCAGCGCCGCCTCCAGGGCCTCCGCGGCCCGCTGCTCGTGCAGGCGCGCGGGCTCTCCTGCCAGCAGAGGGTGATCGGTGGTCTCGTGCGCGGGGCACCGCCAGGCCCGTACGGCTTCGACGCGCGCCCCGCGTCGCCGTGCCTCCTCGAAGGCGAAGCGCACCGCCGCCGAGGACGTCGGCTTCTCCCCCACGCCGAGGACGATACGACCGTGGGTGGCGGGCAGGGCATGGTTGTCGTGGTTGCCACGGATGACGATCATCGGGCAGTGCGCATGGGCGGCCACGGTCAGGCTGACCGAGCCGAGCAGCGCCTCGGTGAGGGCACCGCGGCCCCGGGTGCCCGTCACCAGTAGAGAGGCGTTCCGGCTCTCCCTCAGCAGCGCGTACTCGGGTTCCTCGGGCACTACATCGGTGGTGGTCTTCACCTCGGGTCGGCGGAGGCGGGCTCGCCGGGCGGCGCTCTCCACGATGTCCTCGGCCCGTACCCGCTCGGACGGCTTGCCCAGTTCCTCGGCGAGGTGGGCGCCCTCGTAGCGCTCCCACAGCGAGGCGTACACCAGGCGCAGCGGCACCCCGCGCAGGGCGGCCTCGTCGGCCGCCCAGTCCACTGCCCGCAGGCCGGGCTCGGAGCCGTCGACGCCGACGACGATCGGCAGGTCCATCGCCATCTCCCTCACCGTCCCGCGCCGAGGTCGAAGACGATCCGGGCCGTGACCTGGCCGCGCAGCACGTCGTCGATGGAGTCGTTGACCGAGGCCAGCGGGCGGGTCTCGCAGATCACCCTGGTCCGGCCGGCCGCGTGCAGCCGGAAGACCTCGGCGAGGTCCTGCCGGGTGCCCACGATCGAACCGATCACGCTCGTACCGTTCAGGACCGTGTCGAAGATCGGGACCTGGACGGTGCCGTGGGCGGGCAGGGCGACCATGACGAGCTTGCCTCCGCGCCGCAGACCCGCGTTGACGGCCGCGAAGGCCGCGTCGTTCACCGCGAGCGCGATGGCCGCGTGGGCGCCGCCGTGCCGCTTGAGGACCTCGCCGATGTTCTCCTTGCGGGCGTCGATGACGATGTCGGCACCGAGTTCGGCGGCGAGTTCGAGCTTCTCGTCGGTGACGTCGATCGCGGCCACCGTGGCGCCGGCGATCTTGGCGTACTGCAAGGCGAGGTGGCCGAGGCCGCCGATCCCGGAGATCGCGACCAGCTGCGCGGGCCGCACCTCGGCGATTTTGAGCGCCTTGTACGTGGTCACGCCGGCGCAGGTCAGTGGGGCGGCGTCGACGGCGGTGACGCCCTCGGGCACCGGCTGTGCGAAGTCGGCCCAGGCGAGCATCTTCTCGGCGTACCCGCCGTCACAGCCGTAGCCGGTGTTGATCTGCTGCTCGCACAGCGTCTCCCAGCCGGACAGGCAGTGCTCGCAGCGTCCGCAGGCCCTGCCGAGCCAGGGCACGGCGACCCGCTGTCCGACGCTCAGGTGGGTGACGCCGTCGCCGAGCTTCTCGACGAGGCCGACGCCCTCATGACCGGGGACGAACGGTGGGTTCGGTTTGACGGGCCAGTCGCCGTGGGCGGCGTGGATGTCGGTGTGGCACAGCCCGGACGCCTCGACGCGGACGCGGACCTGGCCGGGGCCGGGCTCGGGGTCGGGGCGTTCCTCGATGACCAGGGGTGCACCGAATGCTCGTACGACCGCTGCCTTCATGGTTGCTGCTCCTCGGGGTGGGTCAGTGGTGGGGCACGACAGCGACGGGGGCGGTCGAGTGGTGCAGGACGGCGTGGGCGACGGGGCCGATGTGGGCGCCGAAGGGGCTGCGGCGGATGCGGCGGCCCACGACGACCAGCGAGGCCTCGCGGGACGCGTCGACGAGGTGGTGGCCGGGGGTGCCGTAGTGGGACTCCTCGGTGACCTCGACGTCCGGGAACTTCTTCCGCCACGGGCCCAGGACCTCGGTCAGGGCGGTGGTCTCGCGCCGGGCCAGGGCCTCGTGGAGTTCCAGGTCCGCGGAGAGCCCGTAGGCGTAGTACGGCGGCGCGTTCCAGCCGTGGACGACCCGCAGGGAGGTGGCGCGGCGCAGGGCGGCGTCGAGGGCGAACTCGATCAGCGTCTCGTCCGGGTTTTCGATGTCGAGGCCGAGGACGACGGGCCGGAACGGGCTCGCTGCAGACGGGATGCCGGCCGGGTCCATCTCGTGCTCGTCCGCGGCCTGCTCCAGGGCACGGACCAGCACCACGGGGCGCTCCGCGTGGGCGACGACGGCGAGGCCCACGGAGCCGACCATGAACCCGCCGATCCCGCTGAGGCCCCGGGAGCCCAGGACGAGCAGTTCGGCGTTCTTCGCCTCCTCGATCAGGATCTCGCTCGGGCGGCCTGCGACGTGCTCGCTGGTCACCTCGACGCCGGGGTGGCGCAGCCTGATGCCGTCGGCGGCCTCGCGGGGGATGCGCTCGGTCCAGTGCCGGTGGGTCTCGCGGACCAGGAGCGGCGCCTGGGCGATGGGCTCCGGTACGGGCTCCCAGATGTGGACGATCTTCAGTGCGAGGTCGCGGACCTGCGCCTCGCGAGCGGCCCACTCGGCGGCGGCCCGGCTCTCGGACGAGCCGTCGAGGCCTACGGTGATGGTGCGGAGCATGCTCTCCACCTCCAGGGCGAGGAGTTCGATTCCAGGGTCGTGTTCAGGGGGTTCCTCGGGCAGGGGCCACTGGTCCCGAATCGGGGCCGAGTGGCCTCCGCACGGCTCGGGCGCGGCTCGGGCCCGCCGTGCCTCCCGCGGGTCAGCGCAGCCGGCGGCTGCGGCGGACGAGCGGGAGCTCGGCCCAGCGACTGCCGAGGCCCAGGGTGTCGCCGGCGGCGGCAGCGGCAGCGGCAGCGGCAGCGGCCAGGACGAACCCGGTGAGCAGGCGTAGGGAGGCGAGCGCGTAGGCCGGCGCGGTGTGCGTGGCGGTGCGTGGCGGTGCGTGCCGACACGGCCGAGGAGCCGAGGCGGCCGAGGCGGCCGGCTCGGCTGCGGAGGCTGCCCGATGCCTGCGGAACGACGGCAGGCGGAAGCCGGAGCTCCGGTTCGGGTGCTCGTGCACGGCCATGGTCATGGTTCCCTTCGAGGGGCGGTCGGGTCTTTGCCTGACGCACCTCACTCTGGTGCCGTGCGCCCGGGCGGCGCCGGATGCCGAAGGTCTGTGGCCATGGGGCCGAACGGCCCTGTCTGCCAGGCCGGTTGGGCCCGGTGCCATCCACTGCCCGGGCATGCTGTCGTACCCGTGTCCCGCGAGTTGCCGCGGACGATGGATCCTTGGACCGGCGAAAGGTGGCACATGGCCCTGAAGGCGGGCGGGAACGGATCGAGGTGGCGTCGGTGGGCGCCCGGGGTCGTGGCCCTTCTCGGCTACCGGCGTGCGTGGCTGGCGGGTGATCTGCTCGCCGGCGCCACCGTGGCCGCGTATCTGGTGCCGCAGGTCATGGCGTACGCGGGCGTGGCCGGGCTGCCGCCGGTCGCCGGGCTGTGGGCGATCCTCCCGGCTCTCGCGTGCTACGCCCTGTTCGGTTCCTCGCGGCTGCTGTCGGTCGGCCCCGAGTCCACGACCGCCCTGATGACGGCCACGGTGGTCGCACCGCTCGCCGCCGGGGACTCCGGGCGCTACGCGTCATTGGCGGCGGCCCTCGCGGTCACGGTCGGCCTGCTGTGCCTGGTGGCCCGGGCGGTGCGGTTGGGCTTCCTGGCGGACCTGCTGTCCCGTCCCGTCCTGGTCGGCTATCTCGCGGGCGTCGCGCTCATCATGATGGTGGACCAGCTCCCCAAACTCACCGGCGTACGGAAGTCCGGCACGGAGTTCTTCCCCCAACTGTGGTTCTTCCTAAGCCACTTGGCGGACACACACCTGGCCACCGTCGTCTTCTCCGCCACCGTACTCGCGTTCCTCTTCGTGACGGCCCGTTACGTCCGAGCTGTGCCCGGCCCGCTGCTGGCCGTCGTCCTCGGCACCGCCGCCGTGGCGGTCTTCGACCTCGACGACCGGTACGGGATCAAGGTGATCGGTGAGGTCCCGTCCGGCCTGCCCGGCTTCGCCGTCCCGGACCTGGGCGAGCTGCCGCACCTCGTGCTGCCCGCACTCGGCGTACTCCTCGTCGCCTACACCGACTTCATCCTCACCGCCCGCGCGTTCGACGACCGCGACGAGGAAGGCCCCGGGCTCGACGCCGACCAGGAGTTCCTGGCCCTGGGCACGGCCAACCTCGGCGCCGGGGTCCTGCACGGCTTCCCGGTGAGCAGCAGCGCCAGCCGCACCGCGCTCGCGGCCTCCGCGGGTGCCCGCAGCCAGGCGTACGCGCTGGTCGCCGGGGCCGCGGTACTCGCCGTGCTGCTCCTGCTCAGCCCGCTCCTGACGCACACCCCTTCGGCCGTGCTCGGCGCGCTCGTGGTCTACGCGGCGGTCCGCATGATCGACCTCGCCGGCTTCCGCCGACTGGCGTCATTCCGCCGCCGCGAACTGCTCCTGGCCCTGGGCTGCCTGGCCGGAGTACTCGCCCTGGACATCCTGTACGGGGTGATCGTGGCCGTCGGGCTGTCGGTGGCCGAGCTGCTGACCCGGGTCGCCCGCCCGCACGACGCGGTGGAGGGGCTGGTCCCCGGTGTGGCCGGCATGCACGACGTCGACGACTACCCCGAGGCCCGCACGATCCCCGGGCTCCTCGTCTACCGCTACGACTCCCCGCTCTTCTTCGCCAACGCGGAGAACTTCCGGCGCCGCGCCCTGGCCGCCGTCGACGAACAGCTTGACCCCGTCCGTTGGTTCGTCCTCAACGCCGAGGCCAACGTCGAGGTGGACATCACCGCCCTCGACGCGGTCGACGAACTGCGGCACACACTGGCCCGCCGGGGCATCGAGTTCGCCCTCGCCCGCGTGAAGCAGGATCTGCTGGACGACCTGGAGGCGTACGGCCTCGCGGACTCGGTCGGCGAAGACCGAATCTTCCCGACCCTCCCCACGGCCGTGACCGCGTACCGCGCGTGGCTCGACCGTCAGTAGGCGGGTACGCCCCGCTCCCCGCAGGGCGCTTCCCGCTGACCCCCGGGAGCGGATCTGGGCCTGGCCGTGCTTCTTGAACGAGTCTCTGGCGGAGATGCCGATCCGCGACCGACGTCCTGCTCAGCGCCAGAGCCGAGGCGGCGGCCGCACGGCCCGCACAGGCCCCGAAGGTCCCGGACCGAGAGGCCCGCTCAGCCCCGACTCCTCGGCCCCACCCCACGAGCCGATGTCCCGGAGTCCCGCCTCCGGTGCCGAACGGCCCGTGCGATGGACCGGGTGGCCCATGGCCCCCGCCGACGCCCCGGAACACCCTGGTGGTGGAAGCCCGTACACCCGGCAGTGGAGGCACGTCATGAACGCTCCCCCCACCCCCAGCATGCTGCGCACGCTCTCTGCCGAGCACCGTCAGCGGCTCATGCGCCTGGCCAGGGATGTGTCCATCCCCGTGGGAACGCGTCTGTTCGAGGAGGGCGGCCGCGCCGACCGCTTCTGGATCATCCGCACCGGCACGATCGAACTCGACATGCGGGTGCCGGGCCGACGGGCGGCGGTCATCGAGAGTCTCGGGCACAATGAGCTGGTCGGCTGGTCCTGGCTCTTCCCACCGCACGCCTGGCAGATGGGAGCCGAGGCGACCACTCCGATACGGGCCTACGAGTTCGACGCCGTCGCCGTCCGGTCCATGTGCCAGGACGACCCGGCCCTGGGCAATGACGTCGGCCTGTGGGTGGGCCAGGTGCTGGCCCACCGTCTGCGCTCGGCCCGGACACGTCTGCTCAACCTGTACGCCCCGTACGGCGCCGGCAGCGTCATCTGACCCCGCCCGGAACGCGCACGAAGGAGTGGCCATGCACGGCACCCCGCACATCGTCAGCGATGTCATGACCCACACGGTCGCCGCGGTCGGCCGCGGAGCGACCTTCAAGGAGATCGTTCAGCTCATGCGGGACTGGAAGATCAGTGCCCTGCCCGTCGTCGAGGGTGAGGGCCGTGTCGTCGGCGTCGTCTCCGAGGCGGACCTCCTGCCCAAGGAGGAGTTCCGCGACAGCGACCCCGACCGGTACACCCAGCTGCGCCGCCTGTCCGACCTGGCGAAGGCGGGCGGGGTGACCGCCGAGGAACTCATGACCTCCCCCGCCCTCACCGTGCGCCCGGACACCACGCTCGCCCAGGCCGCCCGCACCATGGCCCGGGCCAAGGTCAAGCGGCTCCCGGTGGTCGATGCCGTGGGGATGCTCGAAGGCATCGTCAGCCGCGCCGACCTGCTCAAGGTCTTCCTCCGCACCGACGAGGAGATCACCGAGGAGGTCCGCCGCGAGATCGTGTCCTACCTCTTCCCCGCACCTACCTCGTCCGTGCGTGTGGAGGTGCGGGACGGCGTCGTGAAGCTCGTGGGCCACGTCCGCGACACCTCACTGGTGCCGGTGGCGGCACGCCTGGTCCGCGCGGTCGAAGGGGTCGTGGACGTGGCGTTCGACCTCACACGCCCCGGTGAGCCGGCACAAGCGCCGACAGACGGAACCGAGGGTGTCCGTCCCGCATGACCGCCGGGACCCGCGGCGGCACTGTCGCACCGGTCGGTCCTCTCCGCGCGGCGCCCTCACCACGCGGCCCGTACGAGTGGGGCCGACCGGCCCTACCCGTGCTCGAATGCCGCGCTGACGATGGACTGATGGTTCAGAACGATGCTTTTCGCGCTCTCGACCGGCAGGAGTGCCTGCGCCTGTTGGCCAAGGTGCCGGTCGGCCGCGTGGTGTACACCCGGCAGGCGCTGCCCGCGGTGCTCCCGGTCAACTTCGTCCTCGACACCGATGCCTCCGTCCTGCTGTGCACGTCGGCGGCCTCCGAGCTCGCGCGCGCGATCGACGGCGTCGTGGTCGCATTCGAGGGGGACGAGTTGGATCCGGTCACCCGGTCCGGCTGGAGCGTCGTCGTCACCGGGCGGGCCGCCGTGGTGACCGACTCGGCCGAGCACGAACGCCTGTCCCGCAGCGGCCCCACCTCCTGGATGCCGATGCGGGACGAAGTCTTCGTGCGGATCACCTCCGAGATGGTCACCGGACGCGAACTCACCGGGACACGAACCACCATGTGAGCGGCGGCCCGCAGCGCCCTGACGCCTGACCCGACCGTGCGCCACGCGACGTGCGCATGCCTTCCGCCGGACCTGGCGTTCCTGGGCGTGGGGAACGGCCGGACCACGCGCTCCCTCGAAGCGGCACGCCGAGAAGCACCGCCCTGGCCGCCCGACGGCTACACCGGGGAGCACCAGGAAGAACCGACCACCCGTCGATCCGCGCGGACTGCTCAGTGCGAGCCGCGCGGCTGCCGGCGAGGAAGAAGGCGGGTCCGCGAACAGTCGCCTACCGCACCAGACAGGGACGCTTGCCGTCGAACTCCCAGCCAGGGAGGAGGTATTGCATGGTGACGGCATCGTCGCGTGCCCCCAACGTCTTCTCCCGGTAGAGGTCGTGGGCCGCGAGGAGCCGGTCCATGTCGAGGTGGACGCCGAGGCCCGGGGCGTTCGGGACGGCGATCTCGCCGCCGACGATGCGCGGTGGCGTGACGGTGAGCCGTTCCAGCCCTTCCTGCCAGATCCAGTGGGTGTCCAGGGCGTTGTACTCGCCCGGAGCCGCGGCACCGCAGTGGGTCACCATGGCCAGGGAGATGTCGAAGTGGTTGTTGGAGTGGCAGCCCCAGGTCAGTCCCATCGCGTTGCACAGCTGCGCCACGCGCACCGAACCCTGCATGGTCCAGAAGTGCGGGTCGGCCAACGGGATGGAGACCGACTGAAGGGTCAGGGCGTGGGCCATTTGGCGCCAGTCGGTGGCGATCATGTTGGTCGCGGTGGGAAGGCCGGTGGCGCGGCGGAACTCGGCGAGGACCTCCCGTCCGGAGTAGCCGCCTTCGGCTCCGCAGGGGTCCTCGGCGTAGGCGAGCGTGCCCACCAAGGGCCGGCACAGCTCGATCGCCTCGCGCAGTGACCACGCGCCGTTCGGGTCGAGGGTGATCCGGGCCGCGGGGAAGCGGTCCTTGAGGGCGTGTACGGCCCTGACCTCCTCGGCGCCCTCCAGGACACCCCCCTTGAGCTTGAAGTCCCGGAAGCCGTAGAGGTCGTAGACCGCCTCTGCCTGGCGGACGATCGCCTCCGGGGTCAGGGCCTCCTCGTGCCGGATCCGGTACCACTCCACCGGGGAGCCGGGTTCACGGACGTACTCCAGGTCGGTCCGGTCCGGGTCGCCGACATAGAAGAGATAGCCCAGCACCCGAACCGAGTCCCGCTGTTGGCCGTCGCCCAGGAGCGCCGCGACGGGCACGTCGAGGTGTTGCCCGAGGAGGTCGAGCAGCGCCGACTCGACGGCGGTGACCGTGTGGACGGTGGTCCGCAGGTCGAAGGTCTGGGCGCCCCGTCCGCCGGTGTCGCGGTCGGCGAACCGGTCGCCGATCTTGCGCAGGACGCGCTTGTAGTCGCCCACCTTCGCCCCGAGGACGAGGGGTTCGGCGTCACGGAGGGTCTGTGTGATCTTCTCGCCGCCGGGCACCTCCCCCAGCCCGGTGCGTCCCTCGGAGTCGGTGAGGACTACGACGTTGCGGGTGAAGTAGGGGCCGTGCGCGCCGGACAGGTTCAGCTCCATGCTGTCCCGCCCGGCGACCGGGTAGACGGAGAACGCCGTGACGGTCGGCTGTCCGATGCTCATCGGGTGCCCTTCTGCGGTGAGGTGGTGCGGGGCGATCGGGAATGTCGCGAGTTCAGAGGTTGAGGATGTCGAGGGCCCACTCGGCGACCAGGACGCCGCACAGGCCGAGGACGGCGAGCACCGTCGTATAGGTGGTACGGACCTTGATCGCTTCGATGACCGAGAGGTTGAAGTACTCCTTGAACAGCCAGAATCCCGGGTCGTTGACGTGGGAGCAGGCGATGGAACCGCAGGCGACGGCGAGCACCATCATCTCCGGGTGGACCCCGCTGCCCGCCAGCAGCGGCAGCACCACGCCGGAGGCCGTGACGACGGCGACCGTCGCCGAGCCGAGCGCGATGCGGAGGATGACGGCGACGAGCCAGGCGAGGACGATCGGCGAGATGGACCAGCTGTCCGTGGCGTCCTTGATGTAGTCGGAGATCCCCCCTTCGACGAGGACGTTCTTGAAGGCCCCGCCGGCGCCGATCACCAGAAGGATCATCGCCATCGCCTTAGCCGCCGAGGTGCATGAGGCGCCGACCTCCTCCAGGCTCCGGCCGATCCGCGGCCCGAACGCCCAGATCGCCAGGCACAGGGTCAGCAGCAGCGCGATCGGTGCCGAGCCGACGAAGGCGACGAAGTTCAGGAACGGGCTCTCGGTGGAGGTGGCCATGTCGGTCACGGCGGCGGCCACGATCAGCACCACGGGGAAGAGCGCGACGAACAGCGCCCAGCCGAGGCCGGGCATGTCCTCGTCGGTGAACTCGCGCTCGCTGACCAGGCCCTTGGGAATGGCCGGGTCCATCGCCCTGACGAAGGGAAGGCGGGGCCAGGTCAGAGCGATGAGCGCACCGGCGGGAACGGCGATGAACAAGCCGTAGAACAGCGTCAGTCCGACGGAGGCGTGGAAGGTCGCGGCGACGGCGGTGGGGCCGGGGTGCGGCGGCAGGAAGCTGTGCATGGTGGACAGCGCGATGGACATCGGCAGGCCGACCCACAGCAGCTTCGCCCCGGTGACCCTGACCAGGGTGAACGCGATGGGCACGATGATGATGAAGGCGACCTCGTAGAACATGGTCACGCCGATCAGCATGGACGTGACCACCATGGCCACCTGGACCCAGCGCGGGCCGAAGGCGTCGAGGAGCTTGCCGGCTATCCGCTGTGCGGCGCCGGAGTCTCCCATGACGCGGCCGACCATGGCGCCGAGTCCGATGGTGAGCATGGTGTCGCCGATCTGGCCCCCGATGCCTTCGGAGAGGACGTCCGGGATGGTCGCCACCGGAATTCCCCGGACCAGTGCGACGCCGACCGCAACGAGCAGGAGGGCCGCGAAGCCGTTGAGTTTGAGCCTGGTCATGAGCAGCAGCAGGATCAGGACACTGATCCCCACTACGAGCAGGGGCATGACAGTTCTCCTTTGAACTGTTGGCGGTCGGAGGCTCCGGTCGGCTCTGCGGACGGCCCGATCGGCCGCACGCCCCGGAGGAGCGGGAGGGCGCTGACGCGTGACAACGCGGAGGAGCGTTGCCGGCCCATGAGGGAGCGAGGAGACACGGGTGGACGGCGGCCTACGGCCGCTCCGGGCCCGGGGCCGGTCCGGGCCGCGGGTCGTCCGGCGGGCGCGACGGGCGCGACGGGCGCGACGGGCGCGACGGGCGCGACGGGCGCGAGCGGATCCGCCGTACGGGCACAAGGCGTGCCCCGGTTCGTCAAACGGTTCGCCGTACGGCGCCGACCAGGCTCAGGCCGTGGTCCAGTACCTTCTCCAGGTCGGCGAGGTCGGTCGGGCCGGGGTCGGTGAGCGGGGCGCGCACCGGGCCGACCGGGAGGCCGCGCAGCCGGGCGGCGGCCTTGACCAGGGAGACGGCGTAGCCCGGCACCCGGTCGCGCAACTCGACCAGCGGAACGTAGAACTCGCGCAGGAACCTGGTCACACCCGCGTCGTCACCGTCCCGCAGAGCGACGAAGAAGGCGTTCGCGATCTCGGGCGCGAAGGCGTGGACGGCCGACGAGTAGGCGGGGACGCCGACGGTGGCGTAGGCGCGGGCCTGGATCTCGGCGGTGGCGGCGCCGTTGAAGAAGAGGAAGCCTTCGGGTGCGGCGAGGGTGAGGCGCTGGAGCCGGTCGAGGTCGCTGTGTCCGTCCTTCAGACCCATGACGGTGGGGATCCGGGCGATCCGGCGCAGGCCGTCGACGGTGAAGGAGACCTGGCCGCGCTGGTACGCGATCAGCGGCAGCCGGGTGCCGGCGGCGATGCGGCGCAGCTGCTCCACCAGACCGTCCTGCGGGGCCCCGACCAGGTAGTGGGGCAGTACCAGCGCGGCGTCCGCGCCGGCTTCCTCCGCGATCCGGGCGAACCGCAGCGCCTGCGCCCAGCCGTAGCCGATGCCCGCGACCACCGGCAACCGCCCGTCGGCGACCTCGACCGTCGCCCGCACGACCGCCCGGTACTCGTCCTCGTCCAGCGAGAAGAACTCACCGGTCCCGCAGGCCGGGAACACCGCGCCGGGTGCTGTGGCCAACCGGTCGGCCAGGTACGCCCGGTACGCGTCCAGGTCGAGGCCGCCGTCGTCCCGGAAGCTCGTGAGGGGGAAGGACAGCACCCCGTTCGCCATTCCGTCACGGAGCCGCTGGGCGACCCCTGCGACCTCCGCGCTGATGCTTGCCATAACTCTCATCCCTATATGCAGATGCCGTCCACGTATGCAGATGGAGGTTAGGTCCGTGAACGGGATGGGTCAATGGGTGCGCAGACATCGATCGGCGCGGATCTACGATGGGCCCATGTCAGAGGCGAGAGGTGTCCGCGGTGTGAAGTCGGCGGCCCGGACCGTCGCGCTGCTGGAACTGCTCGCCGCGCGGGGCGAGCAGCCCTCGCGCCTGGACCAGCTCGCGGAGGACCTGGGCGTGCCGCGCAGCAGCATGTACCAGCTGCTCCAGACCCTCGTCGACTGCGGCTGGGTCCGCACCGACGTCACCGGCTCCCTCTACGGCATCGGGATCCGCGCGCTGCTCACCGGCACCAGCTACCTCGACGGCGACCGGCGCATCCGCGCGGTCCGCCCGTGCCTCGACGAGGCGTCGGACGCGCTCGGCGAGACGATCCACCTGGCACGGCTCGACGGCCCGGACGTCGTCTATCTCGCCACCCGCGAGTCCCACGAGTACCTGCGCACCCTCAGCCGGGTCGGCCGTCGCATCCCCGCCCATGCCGGCGCGCTCGGCAAAGCGCTGCTCGCCGAGCGCGCCGACGACGAACTGCCGATCCCCGACGGACCGCTGACCGCCCTCACGGAGAACACCCACACCGACCGCGCCGCACTGCTCGCCGACCTGGCCCAGGTGCGCGAGCGCGGCTACTCCGTCGACCGCGAGGAGACGGTGACCGGCATCGCCGGCTTCGGCTTCGCCCTGAGATACGACGCACCGGCCACCGACGCCATCAGCTGCTCGGTCCCGGTGGCCCGGCTGACCCCGGAACACGAGGTCCGGATCGTCTCCGTGATGCGGGAGATACGAGCGAAGATCGAAACTCGCCTGCCGCCCGTCTCAGGCGTCCCCGACTGGCGTTGAGGCCGCGAGCAGGCCCCGGGTTTCGTCGACCAGAGCGGCGAAGAAGCGGTCGCGCACCGCCTCTCTCTACGCCCTCTATGCCTTCTATGCCCCCTACGCCGCGGCGTGGCTCAGCTAGCCTGCCGGCGCGATCGTCCGAGCCAGGTACGGCCCGGTCGCGCTCACCTCCGCCCGTGCCAACGAGGCGGGACCGAGGGCGGACTGAGGGCGGACTGAGGGCGGACTGACGACACGCCGTGACATCGGCGACGACACTCCGTGACACCAGCGGCATTCCGTGACCCGTGAGTCACACTGGGGTGCCCATCCGAGAGCCTCGTAAAACATGAGGCAACCATTCAGTCGTTCGATTCGTATAACTCCCTGGAGGCACAGCGATCCGGCCGACCGACGTGCCGCCGGACCGTCACCATCCGCGGGGGCGGATGGTCTCGAACAAGGAGAGACGATGCGACTGTTCGCGCTCAACTACGCTCGCGCCGCTGAGCAGTTGGAGTTCAGCGCTCCGTACACCTACGACTCCGGACTGCAGTTGAACATACTCCCCGACGGCCGTGTGGCGGCCCGCGACCACGATCTGATGCGGGAGCTGGGGGCGACCACGTCCACGGCGGGGTCCAAGACCCACTTCGACGACTGAACACGGACCGGCGACGATGACCGTGCTGATCCTTACAAGCGAACAGGACGTGACGGCGGACCTGGTCGTGGACCAGCTCAACAGGACGGGCGTGCCCGTGGTCCGGCTCGACCCCGCCGATCTGCCCGGCGGGGTCGCGCTCTCCGGCGAGTACGTGAACGGCCACTTCCGCGGTCATCTGTCCGCCGGGGGGCGGCTGGTGAGCATGGACGGCCTGCGCTCCGTCTGGCTGCGCAGGCCGGGGCTCGCGGCCGCCCGTGCCGTCGAGCCGTCGGCCTGGCTGACGGAGGAGTCCTCGCAGGCCCTGTACGGCATGCTGCGTGGCACGGACGCCCGTTGGATGAACCACCCGGACGCGGCCCGCCGGGCCCGGAACAAGCCCTGGCAGCTACGGCTCGCCCAGCGCTGCGGGCTGCCCGTACCGGCGACGCTGATCACCACGTTCCCGCAGGCCGCCCGGGACTTCGCCGAGCGCTTCCCCGACCTGGTGGTCAAGCCGGTGTCCGGCACGCATCCGCAGGAGCCGCCGACGACGGTGCCGACCAGCCGTATCGCGCCCGATGCGGACTTCGGCGCCGTCGCCTTCGGCCCGACCCTGCTGCAACGGCGGATCGCCAAGCGCGCCGACATCCGCCTCACCGTCGTGGGCGACCGCATGCTTGCCGCCCGCAAGGCGGTCCCCCCGGACGCCGACCCGGACGAGGTCGACGTCCGCTTCGCCAAGTCCACCTCTCCGTGGCGGCCCGTCGAGGTCCCGGAGCGCACCGCCACAGCCGTACGCACCTATCTGCGGGAGGCCGAACTCGCCTACGGAGCCTTCGACTTCGCGGAGGACGCCGACGGCATCTGGTGGTTCCTGGAGTGCAACCAGTCCGGACAGTTCGGTTTCGTCGAGGTCGACACCGGCCAGCCGATCGCCCGCAGCGTCGCCGACTGGCTCGCCCACCGGGAACCGGAGGCTGAGGTGCACCACCACGGCCGGACAAGGGCGACACCGTAGCGGAACCGGACGGGCGACCACAGCCCGCTTCGAGCACACTCCATCGCGCACACTCGAAGCATGGAGACCACCGAGCACATTCGAACGCTGGAGGAGGAGGGTCGGGCGCTGGTCTCGGCCGTCGACGAGACCGGTACCGACGCCGAGGTGCCGACCTGCCCGGGGTGGCGGGTCCGTGACCTGGTGCGGCACACGGGAACGGTGCACCGGTGGGCCACGGCGTTCGTCGCCGAGGGGTACACCGCGCCCCGGCGGATGGAACAGGAGCCGGACCTGGACGGAGCCGCACTCCTCGCCTGGTTCGAGAAGGGCCACCGGCGGCTCGTGGACACCCTGCGCGCCGCCCCCGCCGACACGGACTGCTGGGCCTTCCTGCCCGCCCCCTCGCCGGTGGCCTTCTGGGCCCGCCGCCAGGCCCACGAGACCGCCGTGCACCGTATCGACGCGGAGTCCGCACGCGGCACCACCCCGGGCCCGATCCCGGCCGCCTTCGCGGTGGACGGCATCGACGAACTGCTCCTCGGCTTCCAGGCCCGCGAGAAGAGCCGGGTCCGCACGGAGACACCCCGCGTACTGAGGGTCCGAGCGACGGACACGGACACCGTCTGGACCGTACGGCTGTCGGCCGAGCCTCCCGTGAGCGAACGGGGCGAAACGGCCGACGCGGACTGCGAGTTCACCGGCACGGCGGAGCGGCTGTATCTGTCGCTGTGGAACCGCGCCCCCTTGCCGCAGGTGAGCGGCGACCGGGCGCTCGCCGATCTGTGGCGGGAGAGATCCGGCATCGTCTGACCGCTGTCGAGTACTTACCCAGCCTGGCTCGGCTGATCGGCGGGGACCTGGATGTTCGCCGTGAATGTGGCTGTGGCGGGCAAGGGATCCGCGTACGTGAGCGTGCCCGCATCGGGTGGGGCACCCCTGTACAGAAAGGCGCACAGCGCGGTCCAGGTCCGACGCTCCTGGGCCAGATCGTCCGGGATGCGCAGTCGCATCTGGTCGAGCACGCGTGAGCGGTGGAGGTCGAAGGCCGTGCGCACCTTCTCGGCGAAGGCGATGCCGGCTTGTACGGCCCCGCGGTAGGCGATGAGCGACAACGTCAGGATTTCCGTGCAGAACAGGGCCGCCAAGCCGAGTCGCAGCCCGACGGTGGGGATGTCCAGGAGATGAGTCGAGGGATTCACCAGTGTCACGACGAGCGGCACACTGGAGACTCCGAGCAGCGCCAGTGCCAGAAGCCACAGCTTCGTCCGGTGGGCGGTCACGGAGACCCCCACGGCGCACAGGCTCGCACTCACCAGGGCGACCCACAGCAGTGCGGGGCGGTCCGGATCGTCGACCCGGACCGCCGCCCACGCGGCGAGGGGCACACCGAACAGCGTGATGTAGGCGGCCAGCGTGCACAGCAGGTCCAGACCGGCCTTCGCCCTGCGCACGCCGTCGGTGTAGTCGGCGGGCAGTACGGGTTGCAGGCGGGACCAGATCACCACGGGGTCGAGTCCGTAGCGGATGCGCGGGTGTTGTTCCGCGGCCCGGATGACGTTTCCCAGACGCGTCGGAAGGGGCTGGACCGGGGGCTGGGGATAGCTCAGGAACAGTTGTTGGTGGAGCGTCGAGCGCTTCTCGCGCAGGGCGAGTTCGGCCTCGTCGAGCGCGTGGCCGAGTTGGTCGGCCGCGGCCGCGAAGCGGCTGAGGCGGCTCTTCCAGCTCGGGTCCTGGGTGCTTCCCGAGTACGGGGCGAGCTGTTCGGCGAGGTCACGGCAGCGGGTGCCCCAACCGGGCAGCGGATCGGGCGAGGTCCTCGATCCGAGGCACGCCTCCAGGGCATCGAGTTCGTTGTCGATGTCCTCCGGGGGCCGGACCACCGTGGGTGCGGAGAGGGCCTGCGGGTCCGGGAAGGCAGCACGTTCGGCTGCCGCCGCGATTTCCTTCCGCTCCAGTTCCCGGTCCCGTTCGATCAGCCTCTGCCGGACACGGCTGTGTCGGCGGCTGCCGCGGCGCGTCAGGAAGGACAGGGGCCCGTCCTGCGGCCAGTAGCCCTGGAAGAACCTGTCCTGAGCATCTCCGGCGGCCTGCCACAACAGCGACCAGAAGACGACGAAAGCGGTCCAACCGACCACGATGCCCACCTGGACGAGACCGGGCTGATGCGACCACGAGCGCACGGCCCGGTCGACCTTGTGCTCAACCAGGCCGACGGTGAGGGCGGCACCCGTCCAGAACACGAGGCTGGGGAAGAAGACCGTGGTGAGGGCCCTGCGGTCGAAAAAGCCGCCCACTTCTTTGAGTATCGTGGTGAACATCAGGGAGCCGCCCGTTCCATCGGCCCGTGGAAGAAGTTACCGACACAGCGGGGTGGCTGGTCATCGGGTTGAACGGCCCGCAGCAGGCGGATGGTCGGCGGATCGCACTGGGTGCACTGGTAGCGCAATGACGGAATGTCGGGGGTTCCCTGGCGCTCCCTGTTCGCCGTGAGGAGTTCCAGCGGAATGGCCTGGATCAGTGCGTCGCGGGCGACGACTCCGACTGGGCCGGAGTCGCTCAGTACGA
Organism: Streptomyces graminofaciens; assembly: GCF_030294945.1. Lineage (NCBI taxonomy): Bacteria > Bacillati > Actinomycetota > Actinomycetes > Kitasatosporales > Streptomycetaceae > Streptomyces > Streptomyces graminofaciens. The sequence goes on from NZ_AP018448.1 coordinate 1,658,574, forward strand.
GGGCGCCGACAGCACCGCTGTGCGTCACTGCCAGCGCCAACTCCAGGAGAGTGTCCGGCTCCAGGACGTCGGGCTCGGCATCAATGGTCACTACCGGCCCGAGGCGGGAGAGCGTTCCGTCCGGACTCCGACCGACGATTCCCCTGATCTCGACACCGTGCCCGGCTTCCTGACCGTGTACCAGGGCAAAGCGGCAGTCGGACGGTTTCAGGGCCAGCTGGATCTCCGCATCGCCGTGTCCCGACACCACGTCGACGCATCTCTCCAGAATGCTTGAAATGGTCACGTCGGCCATGCCGTGTTACCGCCAATCTCCAACAAGAACGAAGGACGCCCAGTAGTAGGGATCCGAGAAGGGTTTGACCGAGTAGTCGACTTCTTCGTCGGTCATCGCGCGCAGTTCCAGCAGAGGCAGCTTTCGCAAGGCTCCCGCCTTGATGCGCCGCACGGCATCCGATGCCGGTGTCGCCGAATTCTCGGCGAGTTCGCGATAGAGGGCGACCACTGACGAGAAGTCGCCGGCCAGGATTTGGATGTCCGCCCGGTCGAGCTGCAGCAGCGTGCGCTCCACGCCTTCGGCCTCACCGATGCGTCGATCGCAGTACTCGATCACCTTCTCGGCGGTCAGGTCCGCGACGGTGAGTTGCGCCCACCGCAGGGCGTCGGCCAGGGTCGTGGACCGTGTCCCCTTCGCCCGGCGGTAGAAGCTCTCCATCAGCAGGCAGGTGGACAAGTCGGAGACGGGCCAGAGACTGACCAGCACGCTCGGCGCCTTGGCCTGCAGCAGCGCGCGGGCGAGCCCGATGAGCTCATCACCGGCACGTGCTTCGCTGCGCCCGCTGTCACAGGCGCTCAGCACCACCAGGTCGGTGCTCAAGGACAGCCGCATGATGTCCTCCGCGGTGAGCGCCGCTCCGCCCTGTACAGCCCCCGTTTCAGGCGCGAGCAGCACCCCCGATTCGAGGGAACGCGCCGCACTGAACCGTCCGTGACAGGCCAGGTGCAGCACATCGGGACAGTCGGGTCGCGCCACGCGTTCGAGCAGCGTGGAGGCTTTGGCCTCACTGCCCAGGAGGGCCCGGGTGCCGAACAGGGCGGCCACCTCTCGCGCCTCGAAGCGTGAGTGCGGCAGGTCGGACCGTGAGTCGCCGAACACCGACGCGGAAGTCCAGCGGTCACCGAGGCCGGCGGCCTTCCGGTCGACGAGACGCGCGGCACGGGCCTTCTGACAGCGGCTGAGCACGGCGGCGCTCGGTGTGTAGCAGACGGCACGCGTACGCAGGAGCGGGACACCGTCCACCGGCACGGCGTGCAGCGGCACCTGGTGGAGCACCCGGTGCGGTACGACCCACAGGACGTCGCCGGGACGGCTGTGCCGCAACAGGGGCTCGACGAGGGGAGCGAATCGTTCGAGTACCGTCGCCGAGATGGGACGCGATGTCCCGCCGGTACGGGGCGGCAACAATTCGGTGACCAGGCTGACCAGTTCGGACTCCGGCAGGTCGATCCGCTCCATTCGCGGCACCGAATCCCCGGCTCGCAGAAAGAAGACGAGGACGCATTCATCCATGATGAGGTATTCGACGAGCAGGGCGCTCCCCTCCCCCATCAGTCGCAACTGGTCTCCGATTTCCTCCGCGCCCATGACGCGGTCGGCCGTGGCCATGTGCCCCACCACCAGGGCCGAGTCGTAGAGGGATTCCAGTCGGCGTACCGTCAGTTGTTCTTCTTCGAGCCGGACCTCGACCAGGACCGGGGTGACGGGTACGTCGGCTGTCTCGGTGCCGCCACGATTCACCGACCAGCGGCCGCCGTGGCGCGCGTACGCGTGCAGCAATTCGAGTTCGGCCGCGGGGTCGGGGGCGCTTGCCAGTTCTCGTAGTACCGCTCGGCGCACACGAGCACCCATCAAGTGGGTCCGCAGCTCTTCGGTCCTGTCGTCGAGTACTGTCCCGTCCGCATCCAATTGGTCGAGGAAGGCCTGCGCCTTGGAGCGTTCGAGCAATTCGAAGAGCGTGTTCACGTCTCCGGCGCGCAGTGCGCAGTTCATGGCCTCCTGATGCAGGGAGACGTGCTCCGCCTGCCAGGAGATTCGCGCGTCCACTCCCTTCAGTGTCTGGCGGAGTTCTTCTGCGATCGACAGTGCCGCGCGGAAGTCCACCAGTGCCCGAGCGTACTCGCCGAGCTGCGCGAGCGCCGACGCTCGCATGTAGTGCCACATCTTCTGCTGCTGCCGTGTGATCTCCGGGACGAATTCCATGCCGTCCAGGACCCTCAAGGCTTCTTCGGGCCGGTTCAGCATGACCAGCGCGCCGGACAGATTGGCCTGCAGCACCGTTCGCTCATAGGCGAGATCCGCGGGGATCCGGTCAAGAACCTGACGCGCGAGAGTGTGTGCGTCGTCGAGCCTCTCGCAGTTCATGAGGATCGTCACTCGGAGATTCTCACGCCAGAGCTCCTCGTCCAAGGTCAGCGAGTCATCGGTGAGCGAATCCAACAAACTCAGTGCCTCGTCGTAGCGGCCGGAGTCACGCAACACGACTGCTTTTTGAAACACTAGGCGCGCTCGTTGTGGCCGACCGCGCTCCAGGATGAATTTGTCCGCCGTGCCCAGAGCCTCCTCGGCGTTGCCCAGCCTCACCGTGGCCTCGACGCGTAGTTGGTTGAGGTAGTCCACCATCTCGGCGATCAGATGCGTTGCCAGCTCGAGGGTTTCGTAGGGAAACACGAAGTATTCGCTTCCCTCGCTGTGGGCGCTACGGGTCAACAGGCCCAGTTCGTCACCCACGAGATGATCGGGGTCGAGCGCCATGAGCGGCACCGCCTTCTCGGCCCGCTCGAGTGCGTCGATGGCCTCCTGCATCCGATGAAGCTGAATGAGAGAGTCCGCTCGCATCGTATCTGCCAAAGCGGCGAGCAGGGGAAGTCCCAGTGCCTCCATTCCGGCACGGGCGACGTCCAGTTCCGACGACGCCTCGTACCAACGCCGCTCTGGATTGTCCTCGGTATGGGCCTTGTGCAGGGCCTCGAAAGGTATGTCCAGCCCCGGCAGAGCGGCCGTGAGGTGTTCCGTCACGGAGAGGTCGATCATCAGCATGTCGCGCAGTCGTGGGCTCCACATGGCACGTTCCAACAGCCAGCCGCAGGCGTGCCGGGCGCGCTGCCGGTGATCCCCGTCCACTTGTGCCGCCCGTGCGAGGTCCATGAGGGCGTGTCGGACCCTTGTGAGGGAGAAGCCGTCGTTCCAGCCCTGCTCGGCTGGTTCGGGCTCATTGCTGTGCGACACCCAGGCAAGTCCCCGCCAGAGCAGCGCCCAGCCATCGTCCGGACACCGCTCCAGGACCTGAGAAAGAGTCGCGACGGCCTGGGCGGGGCGTGTGGTTGCGTACTCGGCCTGCCCCCGGGCTCGGAGAGCGCCCATGTGGGAGGGAAATCGGCCGACGAGATCGGCCAGGATCTTCCGGGCGGCCTCGGGTTCCGGGAACGGCTCAGCGGCATCGGCCAGAACGGCCAGCTCTCGCACCGCGTCGTCGATCTGCCCGCACTCAGCCAGCCACTCGCACAGAGTGATCCGTGTCTCACTGCTTTCGTCCCCGGCGGCGAGGACCTGTGCGTAGGCGTCGCACGCCTCCTTCGTCCGCCCCGCCCGCCGCAGCGCATCGCCCAGAATTCGATTGACGTCGCGTCGGGTTGACTCGTCAGCACCCTCCAGGAGGCTCAGGGCCTCTTCTGCCACCAGTTCCGGCGGGCTGATTTCCGCGAGGCAACCCAACCGGGAGACCGCCGCATGCACCGCCACCTCCTGGGGCGACATGCGCCACACGTAGGGCTCCGGTGCAGCGCCGTCCGTGGGATCTGGTCCGGCTACGACCGCGGCTCCGTTCAGGGCCTCGAGGACGTGGTCGTAGTCGACGATGGCCGCCGCTTCGTTCCCGAGCATTCGATGCAGTTGCGCTCGGTTCACGCGATATATCAGCTCGTCCGGCTTCTGCTCGATCGCCAGGGACTGCACGTCGAGCGCCTCGTCGAGGCGGCCGACTTCCGCCAACGCCGTGGCCAGGCCTGTGGTGAGGCCTCCTCTCAGCGGATCGAGTTCGAGAGCGCGCCGGTAGGCGCCCACAGCCGCTGTGGAGTCGCCGGTAAAGGTCGTGGAGAAGGCGAGAATCGCAGCCGCCTCGGCGTCGTCCGGGGCGATGCGCAGGAGCGCTCGGCACACGTCGACGCAGGCGGGGTGGTTCTTCTCGATGTAGTAGATGTGATGCACGAGAAGAAGCAGGAGTTTCGCGATTCGACCACGCTCGACGAACCCCTCGAACAGCCCGTGTTCCGGGCGTGCCACGGCCTCCTCCACGGCCTCCAGAAGCGCCGGGACGGAGACCGCGTGCTGAACGGCGGCGTCGAGCCGGCCGTGCAAGGCATGGACCCGGGCCAGAATTTGCGCCGCGCCGAGTTGCACCAGAGGGGACTCGTGCGCCCTGCTGCGACGCCACAACTCCCCAGCCACGTCGGCCACCGGCTCGCTCCGCCCGAGGCTTTCGTACACCTCACACGCCCGGAACGCGAAGTAGGCATACAAGACGAAGGCCTCGCCGTCACCTGCCGCCAACTCGTTCCTGGCACGGTCCACACCCCGGACCAGAGCGTCCAACGTCCGCTGCGCGTCCCCCTCCACGCGGGCCTGCTCCGCCTCGTCCCCGATGACCCGCATCCCACGTCGGAAGCCGGTTGCGTTCTGCTCCATGATCCCCCTCAGCCCTCCACGACTGTACTGAGCAGAAGGGGACTTCTGGCGCGATTCCGATTGATCCATGCCAGAGTGCGCAGAGGAGGCCAAGGGCCGCGTGGGGGTGTCAGGGAACGCCCCTACGCATGCACTCGGCGGGCTGCCTTGCCCGCCGGGCGCACGACTGTTTGACTCGGTACATGACCAACAACGGGGGAACACCGCACGTCTCGGGCGGCAGAAACCGGCGCACCAAAGCCGATCAGGACGCGATGACCGTGGAGATCGGTTACGCGTTCTTCAGCGCGGCGTTCGCGGCGGCCCTGCTGTTCGGCGTCCTGGCCGGGCCTGCGCTGCTCTTCGCACTGCCCGGCCTCGCCGAACGGCTGCTCGTCCACCTCGGGGGCTACGCGGCGGCCGTGCTGTTCGTCGTCCGCTTCGTGGCCGTGATGATCCGTTTCGCGAAGTCCGCTCAGCCCAGCCAGCCCGGCCGGACCAACCCCGACTCGTAGGCCAGCACGACGAGTTGGGCGCGGTCGCGGGCGCCGAGCTTCACCATCGTGCGGCTGACGTGGGTCTTGGCGGTCAGCGGGCTGACGACGAGTCGGCGGGCGATCTCGTCGTTGGACAGACCGATGCCGACGAGGGCCATCACCTCCCGTTCCCGCTCGGTGAGTTCGGTGAGCGACACGGCGGCCTCGGGCTCCTTGGAGCGGGCCGCGAACTCCGAGATCAGCCGCCGGGTCACCCCCGGCGAGAGCAGCGCGTCGCCCTCCACCACCGCCCGTACCGCGCGCACGAGTTCCTCCGGCTCGGTGTCCTTGACCAGGAAGCCCGACGCGCCGGAGCGGATCGCCTCGAAGACGTACTCGTCGAGCTCGAAGGTCGTCAGCATGACGACCCTGACGCCTTCGAGGTTCTTGTCGCCGGTGATGCGCCGGGTCGCGGCCAGGCCGTCGAGGTGGGGCATGCGGATGTCCATGAGGACGACGTCCGGGCGCAGTTCGCGCACCCTGCGCAGCGCCTCCTCGCCGTCGGCGGCCTCGCCGGCCACCTCGATGTCGGGCTGCGCGTCGAGCAGCGCCTTGAACCCCGCCCTCACCAGTGACTGGTCGTCGGCGAGCAGTACGCGGATCACCGGTCCTCCTCGGCCTCGCGGGACGCCCGTACCGGCAGTACGGCCAGCACCCGGAACCCGCCGTCGGCACGCGGCCCCGCCTCGATCGTGCCACCGAGAGCGGCCACCCGCTCCCGCATTCCGGCCAGACCATTGCCGCTGCCGCCCGCGTCGGCGCCGGTCGCGGGCCCGTCGTCGTCGATCCGCAGCCGCAGCTCGCCACCCCCCTCACCCTCGCCGCGTTCGAGCCGCACGCGCGCGTGCCGTGATCCCGAGTGGCGTACGACGTTGGTGAGGGCCTCCTGGACGATACGGAAGGCGGCGAGGTCGGTACCGGGCGGAAGTGCGGCGGCGGTGCCCTCGACCTCCACCGTGAGGCCCGCGCCCGCCGCCTGCTCCACCAGCTCGGGAAGGCGGGCGAGTCCGGGGGCCGGCGCGCGCGGCGCGTCACCGGGTGTGCGCAGGGTGTCGAGGACCTGGCGGACCTCGCCCAGGGCCTCCTTGCTGGCCGCCTTGATGGTGGTGAGCGCGGTGCGCGCCTGTTCGGGGTCGGAGTCGAGGAGGGCGAGGCCGACGCCCGCCTGGACGTTGATCACCGAGATGCTGTGGGCGAGCACGTCGTGCAGTTCACGGGCGATCCGCAGCCTTTCCTCATCGGCACGCCGCCGGGCCGCCTGGGCGCGCTCGGCACGGTCCCGGGCCCACTGCTCGCGCCGGGCGCGGGCCAGCTCCGAGAAAGCGACGATCGCCACGACCCAGGTGACCACGACGACCTCCTGCCCCCAGTCGGCCGCGTCGTCCCCGGCAGGCGGCAGCCACCGGTACAGCCAGTGCGCCACGAGCACGTGCCCGGCCCAGAACGCGCCCATCGCCGTCCACGCGGCCCCGCGGTGCCCGGCGACGACCGCGCTGAATACGCCGAGGGCGACGGTGAGGAACACCGGCCCGTAGGGATACCCGGCGCCCAGATACACCATGGCGGTCGCGGCCGTACCGAAGGCGACCTGCACCGGGTACTTCCGGCGCCACAGCAGCAGCACGGCACCGAGAAGCAGGAGAAGGCGGGCGAAGGGTTCGAGCGAGGCCCGTTCGCCTTCCTGGAGGCCTGCCGCGGCGTTCGAGCCCACCATGACGACCACGGTGAGAACCAGCGTCGAGCGCCAGGGCCAGCGCGGCTCCTCCCCGTCGGGCCGGTTCCACCACGGCGGCCCGCCGTGCCACCCTCGCCATGAGGGACCGCCTCGCACCGGGGACGACCGCCACCATGCCCGGGAACGGCCCCGCTCCGGGGAGGCACCCTCGTCCGCGCCCTGCTCTGCCATGACGGCCACGCTAGACGCCGCGCACCGGCCACGGCGTCACCCGAGCGAGGTGATCACACGTACTCCCCGCGAAGTACGCCGTACCGGTCACGACCCCGCTGTCCGCGCCTTCGCATCGGACTGCGGATACACCAGGCCGACGTGGTGGGCTAGTTGGCCGGCCGCGTGCCGGAAGAACGTCCCCCGGTCCTCGACCACCCGGTTGAACTGCCCGAACACCTCGAAGTTGATCAGCCCGTACAGCTGCGCCCACGCCCCGACGAGCACGACCATCACCTCCGGCGGCAGATCGGGCGCGAGGTCCTCGGCCATCCGCCGCGCCTCGGGCCGGAGTTCGGCGGGCAGCTTCCACTGGGCCACGCCCTTGTCCCGGTAGGCGTCGCGCACGATCGCGATGAACAGCAGCCCGACCCGGGACGCGGCCGGGACGGTCGTGTCGGGCGCGGTGTATCCGGGCACGGGCGAGCCGTAGATCAGCGCGTATTCGTGCGGCCGCGCGAGCGCCCACTCCCGCACGGCCTCGCACACCGCGAGCCACTGCCGCGCAGGGCTCTCACCAGCCGCGTCGGCGTACGCCGCCTCGGCGGCCTCGCCCACCGAGTCGAAGGCGTCGATGATCAGAGCGGTCAGCAGCTCGTCACGGTTGGGGAAGTACCGGTACAGCGCGGAGGAGACCATGCCCAGCTCACGCGCGACCGCGCGCAGCGACAGCTTGGCCGCGCCCTCGGCCGCCAGCTGCTTGCGCGCCTCGTCCTTGATGGCTGCGGTGACCTCGATCCGGGCGCGGGCGCGGGCTCCTCGTGCGGTGCTCATGCCACAGAGTGTGCCACAGACAGAGAGCACCGCACACAAACGAGAGCAGCAATCCAAAACGAGAGCACTGCTCTTGCTTTGTGGCACCGATCCCGTGCACACTGCTCTCAAGCGAGAGCGGTGCTCACAAAAGCGAGCACCGCTCTCTCAAACCCGGCCCACAGCTGCCCTGACCAGAACTTTGGGAGGACCCCCATGTCGTCGACCCACTACATCAAGTCCAACCCCTTCGACCGCGCCCTGAACAACTTCATCGGCTGGCTCGCCCGCCGAGGCGTGAGCCTCCTCGGCACGGCCGAGCTCTCCGTGCGCGGCCGCAAGAGCGGCGAATGGCGCCGGCTGCCCGTCAACCCGCTCCCCTACGAGGGCGGCCCCTACCTCGTCTCGGCGCGCGGCCACTCCGAGTGGGTGCGGAACATGCGGGCGGCCGGCGGCGGACAGCTCAAGCTGGGCCGCCGGGTCCAGGAGTTCACGGCGGTCGAACTGCCCGACGCCGAGAAGCCCGTCATCCTGCGTACGTACCTCAAGAAGTGGGGCTGGGAGGTGGGCCGCTTCTTCGGTGACGTCACGGCCGACTCCAGCGACGAGGAGCTGCTCGCCGCCGCGCACAAGCACCCGGTCTTCCGGATCACCGTCCAGTAGGGGCCCGGCCCAGGCTCATGCCCGGGCTCAGCCCCTGGCGACAACGGTCCGGACCGGTCAGGGATGGTCTGGGATGGTCTGGGATGGTCCGGGACGCCTACCGGTCGATCGCCGTCAACGCACGCGCCGCCATCGGATGCGTGCGGACGATCTCGCCCAGTGACGTGGAGCCGCGCGTGATGTCCATGAAGGCCCGCCACGCGGGCCGGAACCCGGTCAGTGCCGCGTGGAACAGACCGGGCCGCCGCTCGAACGCGACCAGCAGCTTCTTGCCGACACTCATCTCGACGCCGAGCCCCGCCTTGACCGCGAACGCGTAGTTCAGGGCCTGGCGGCGGGTGTCCACCGCGTCGTGCGCCTCGGCGATCCGGACGGCCCACTCCCCCGCCAGCCGCCCCGAGCGCAGCGCGAACGAAATGCCCTCACGGGTCCACGGTTCCAGCAGCCCCGCCGCGTCACCGCACACCAGCACCCGCCCCCGCGACAGCGGCGAGTCGTCGGCCCGGCAGCGCGTCAAGTGCCCGGAGGAGATGCTCGGCTCGAACCCGGCGAGGCCGAGGCGCCCGATGTAGTCCTCCAGGTACCGCTTGGTGGCGGCGCCTTCGCCACGGGCGGAGATCACGCCGACGGTCAACGTGTCCCCCTTGGGGAAGACCCACCCGTAACTGCCGGGCATCGGCCCCCAGTCGATGAGGACGCGTCCCTTCCAGTCCTCGGCGACGGTCTCCGGCACGGGGATCTCCGCCTCCAGACCGAGGTCGACCTGGTCGAGCTTCACCCCGACATGCGCTCCTATGCGGCTGGCGCTGCCGTCCGCGCCGACGACGGCCCGCGCGAGCAGCGTCTCGCCGCCCTGCAGGACGACGGCGACCGTGCGCCGGTCCGGCACCGCGGAGCCGTGCTGCTCGACGCGCGAGACCGTGACTCCCGTACGGAGTTCGGCGCCCGCCTTCTGGGCGTGCTCGACGAGCTGGTGGTCGAACTCGGCGCGGTTGATCAGCCCGAACAGCATCTGCTTGGACTTGCGCGTGCGCGCGTACCGGCCGTCGAGCGAGAAGGTGATCGCGTGGATGCGGTCTCTGAACGGCAGCTCGAAGCCTGGTGGCAGCGCGTCGCGGGAAGGGCCGATGATGCCGCCGCCGCATGTCTTGTAGCGCGGCAGCTCCGCCTTCTCCAGCAACAGGACACTGCGTCCCGCGACCGCGGCCGCGTAGGCCGCCGAAGCTCCCGCGGGTCCCGCGCCCACCACGACGACGTCCCACACCCGCTGCACGTCGTCCGCCGAAGAGTTCTCGCTGCTCACGATGGTCTACTGCTCCCGATCCAGCCGCCTGCCGCACCTGTCCCCCGCATCCTACGGCGGGTGTCGCCGCGGACCGCTGTGGGAGGATCAGCAGCGTATGCGTCCTACACCGAACACGGGTAGAGGCGTGTGCGACCACTTACCCGAGTACGTCCCAGAAGGACAATGTCGCACCCACGAGGAGCGTGCCCATGTCGTCGAATCCGGTCGCCGAGACCGTCGCCTCGCTGATGCCCAGGGCGAAGCGGGAACTCACCGAACTGGTGGCGTTCAGGTCGGTGGCGGACTTCGACCAGTTCCCGAGGAGCGAGAGCGAGGGTGCCGCCCGCTGGGTCGCCGACGCGCTCACCGCCGAGGGCTTCGAGGACGTGTCCCTGCTCGACACCCCCGACGGCACCCAGTCCGTGTACGGCTACCTGCCCGGCCCCGAGGGCGCGAAGACGGTCCTGCTGTACGCGCACTACGACGTGCAGCCCCCGCTGGACGAGGCCGCCTGGGTCTCGCCGCCGTTCGAGCTGACCGAGCGCAACGGCCGCTGGTACGGGCGCGGCGCGGCCGACTGCAAGGGCGGGGTGATCATGCACCTGCTCGCGCTGCGGGCGCTCAAGGCGAACGGCGGGGTCCCGGTCCACGTCAAGGTGATCGCCGAGGGCTCGGAGGAGATGGGCACGGGCGGCCTGGAGCGTTACGCCGAGCAGCACCCCGAACTGCTGGCCGCCGACACGATCGTGATCGGCGACGCGGGCAACTTCCGGGTCGGCCTGCCGACGGTCACCTCGACCCTGCGCGGTATGACCCTCCTGCGCGTCAAGGTCGACACCCTCGCGGGCAACCTGCACTCGGGCCAGTTCGGCGGCGCGGCCCCCGACGCCCTGGCCGCGCTGATCCGCGTACTGGACTCGCTGCGCGCCGAGGACGGTTCGACGACGGTCGACGGCCTCGCGGGCGACACCGCGTGGGACGGCCTGCAGTACGCCGACGAGCAGTTCCGCCAGGACGCCAAGGTCCTCGACGGTGTGGAGCTGATCGGTTCGGGCACGGTCGCGGACCGTATCTGGGCGCGCCCGGCGGTCACCGTCCTCGGCATCGACTGCCCGCCGGTGATCGGCGCGACCCCGTCGGTGCAGGCGAGCGCCCGCGCCCTGGTCAGCCTGCGGGTGCCGCCGGGCGTGGACGCGGGCGAGGCGAACAAGCTGCTCCAGGCCCACCTGGAGGCCCATGTGCCGTGGGGCGCCCAGGTGGCCTGCGAGCAGATCGGCCAGGGCCAGGCTTTCCGCGCCGACACCTCCAGCCCGGCGTACGGTGCCATGGCCGCGGCCATGGCCGTCGCGTACCCGGGCCAGGAGATGCAGTACGCGGGCCAGGGCGGCTCCATCCCGCTGTGCAACACCCTCGCGTCCCTGTACCCGGACGCGGAGATCCTCCTCATCGGCCTGAGCGAGCCCGAGGCCCAGATCCACGCGGTCAACGAAAGCGTGTCACCGGAGGAGTTGGAGCGGCTGTCGGTGACGGAGGCCCTGTTCCTGCGCAACTACGCGGCGAGCTGACGTACGTGTGACGGGGGGCCAGGGCGTGCCTCACCGTTCCCGTCCGCCCCGCGACGCCGTGCACGCTCCCCACTGCCTCAAGTGCGCGGGAGATGCCCCCACGCGCCGCACCGGGCGCAGACCCTCATACAGCCAGTACCAGGGTCTGCGCCCGGCGGGCGCGAGGCCGCCCTCCGGGCGACGACGGGAAGGGTGAGACAGGCCCTGGACCAGCCCTAGACCGGTATCCCGGCCTCCAGGTACAGCGCGGCACCCCGCTCCCGGGCCCTGAGCGCCCACCTGAGCCGCTCGTAGCGCACGGGCGGCAGCAGGTCGGCTGCCTCCTCCTCGGTGACGAACCGCCAGTCGCGCAGTTCGGGGCCGGGCAGCACCGGGCGTTGCTCCCCGGCGGTGTCGAGGTGCCCGCCGTCGTAGAGGAGGCGGAGGCCGCCGTAGCCGGGTGGTGCGGGCGGTTCCCAGTCGACGACGAGGAGCCGGGGTACGGCGTCGAGCCGTATGCCGGTCTCCTCCATCACCTCGCGCATGCCGGCCCGCGCGGGCGCCTCGCCCGACTCCACGACTCCGCCGGGGAACTCCCAGCCGGCCTTGTACGTCGGATCGACGAGCAGCACCCGGTCCCGCTCGTCGAAGAGCAGGACCCCGGCGGCGAGGGTCTCGGAGGTGGGTTCGGGCGTCTGCACGATGTCGCAGACGGGCACGGAGTCGGTGCGTACGGCGTCTGCGATACGGCACGCCGTCTCGTACGGGGTGAGGGTGCTGGTGTCGACGAGGTGGGCGTCGGCGGTGAGCCATCCGCCGAGCGCGGCGCGGTAGGGAGCGATGTGGTCGTACGCCCATTGCCGCACGCGCATCTCGCCGTCGGGGAGGTCGGGCGGGACGTCCCGCCCGGCTATTCGCTCACGCAGTATCGTTTCGGCCGGGGCGAGGAGCAGATGCCGTACGGGTATGCGGCGTGCGGCGAGGCCGCCGAAGATCTCGTCGCGGTAGTCCTGCCGGAGCAGGGTCATGGGGACCACGAGGGTGCCGCCCATCTCGGCGAGCAGCGCGGCCGCGGTGTCGATCACGAGCCGTCGCCAGCTCGGCAGGTCCTGGAAGTCGCCGACCTCTGCGAGGCGTTTGGCCGGCAGCATGTGTGTCAGTGCGCCGCCGATGACCTCGGGGTCGAAGAGCGTGCTGTTCGGGATCAGGTCGATCAGTTCCCGTGCGGTGGTGGACTTCCCCGCACCGAACGCACCGTTGATCCAGACGATCACGGTTCCCCCTCTTCTGTTGACCCCCAGAGGCTTGCCCCGCACCCTGCCACGGAAACCAGCCGCTGACGAGCGGACGCATCACACCTGATAGAGACACATACGCGACGGCGGGTTCCCCTTCCGGTCGGAAGACCGGTGGGGAACCCGCCGTGCTGTGTCCGTGGCCCTCGGCCTTCGCGGCCGACCTAGCCCTCCCGGCCCTCCTGGCCCTTCTTGCCGTCCTGACCGGCCTTGGCACCCTTGGCACCCTTGTCGTCCTTGCCACCCAGAACGTCGTCGGCGCCGGCGAGGCTGTCGCCGGCGACCGTCGTGTCGAGGGTCCCGAGGGTGCCCTCGACGTCCAGTTTGCTCAGGGCGTCGGTCTTGCCGAGCGTGTCGTCGGCTTCGAGACCGTGCGACGGCGTGATGGCCGCGACGACGAAACCGGTGGCGAGGGAGGCGATGGCAAGCATGCTGCGCTTCTTCATGCCCCCCTCAACTGCCCGACGGGGCAAGGGGTCACGGCCGATTCCCGATCCGCTCGGGTGGACGGGGTTCGTTGGCGGGCGCGGGTTCGATCAGCTTCTCGCGCAGTTCCTGGTGCCCGAAGGGACGCGGGGAACTGCGCGACAAGCCCCCACCGGGCCGCGCCCTACCCCACCCCCGCCCCCGACGCGCTCCCCCGGCGTGCCAGCGCCGCCGCTGCCGCGCCCACCAGCCCCGCGTCCGTGCCCATCTCGGCGGGCACCACGGTCAGCCCGCGTACGAACGACAGCGTGGCGTAGCTCTTCAGCGCGGTGCGCAGCGGGGCGAAGAGGACCTCGCCCGCCTTGCCGACTCCCCCGCCGACGACCGCGATGTCGATCTCGACGAGGGTCGCGGTCGCGGCGATACCGGCGGCGAGGGCCTGCGCGGCGCGCTCGAAGGAGGCCACGGCGACCGGGTCACCGGCACGCGCGGCGGCGGCCACCGCCGCGGCCGAGGTGTCGCCGTCGGGGCCGGGCCGCCAGCCGCCCGCCAGGGCCCGGCGAGCGATGTTGGGGCCGCTCGCGATGCCCTCCACACAGCCCCGGGAACCGCAGGGGCAGGGGTCGCCGTCGAGGTCCACACAGATGTGACCGATGTGACCGGCGTTGCCGGTGGGGCCCGCGTGGAGCCGTCCACCGAGGACCAGACCGCCCCCGACGCCCGTCGACACCACCATGCACAGCGCGTTGTCGTGGCCCCGGGCCGCGCCCTGCCAGTGCTCGGCGGCCGTGATGGCCACGCCGTCGCCGATCAGCTCGACGGGCAGTCCGCCGGTGACCGCCCGGACCCGCTCTACCAGGGGGAACGCACGCCAGCCGGGCACATTCACCGGGCTCACCGTGCCCGTGGAGGCGTCCACCGGACCCGCGCTGCCGATGCCGATCACCGTCACCGCGCTCCACTGCGGGGTGGCCGTCAGCTCGGCGAGCACCTCCTCGACGGCCCGCATCACGGTGTCGCCGTCCTCCCGAGCGGGCGTGGGGCGCTGCGCGCGCACCAGGATCCGGCCGTGGCCGTCCACCAGCGCCCCGGCGATCTTGGTGCCGCCGATGTCGAGCGCGGCCACGAGGTCGGTCTGCATCAGTTTCGGTTCTCCCGCTACGAGTGTCCTACCGGGCCCGGAGGCAGGTGCCCGGATCCCCGACCGGGCGACGGGCGGCATGACGCAGGCCTGGTCCAGAAAACGGCAGCGTGACGCTCGCCTGGTGGGGGTGCAGGCCGGAGAATGCGATGGACAGTCTCTCCCCACTGTGACAACGTTGTCCAGGCTCTATGCTCGACGCCACATCCTCCACAGCCGTACGAAACCGACACACCGCCACCGGCATCGCCCGGCACCCCCCATGGCACCGCCCGCCGCGGCGGCACACCCGCCGCCCCACGCGGCATCAGCGACAACGCCCCGTGGCCCACAGGACAGGACAGCGCATCGTGCCAGAGACCGCCCATCGCATCGCCCGCCAGGACCGGAACCGTTACGGCAACCGTCCCACGATGAAGGACGTGGCGGCCCGGGCCGGAGTAGGCCTGAAGACGGTCTCCCGGGTGGTGAACGGCGAGCCGGGTGTCACCCCGGACACCGAGCGCCGGGTCCAAGAGGCGATAGACGCGCTCGGCTTCCGGCGCAACGACAGCGCGCGGGTGCTGCGCAAGGGCCGCACAGCCAGCATCGGCCTGGTCCTGGAGGACCTCGCCGATCCGTTCTACGGTCCGCTCAGCCGGGCGGTGGAGGAGGTGTCCCGTGCCCACGGCTCGCTGCTGATCAACGGGTCCAGCGCCGAGGACCCGGACCGGGAGCAGGAGTTGGCGCTGGCGCTGTGCGCGCGCCGGGTGGACGGGCTGCTGATCATCCCGGCCGGTGACGACCACCGCTATCTGGAGCCCGAGATCAGGGCGGGTGTCGCCACGGTGTTCCTGGACCGCCCGGCGGGGCGGATCGACGCCGACGTCGTGCTGTCGGACAACTTCGGCGGGGCCCGCGACGGCGTCGCGCACCTCATCGCCCACGGCCATCGCCGCATCGGCTTCATCGGCGACATGCCACGCATCCACACCGCGGCCGAGCGGCTGCGCGGCTACCGGGCGGCGATGGAGGACGCCGGCATCCCGGTCGAGGACGCGTGGATGTCGCTGGGCGTCACCGACCCCGAGCGGGTCCGCCGGGCGGCCGAGGCGATGCTCTCCGGCCCCACGCCCGTCACGGCGGTCTTCGCGGCCAACAACCGCGTGACGGTCACGGTCGTACGGGTACTGGCGGAGCACACCCGCCGGGTCGCCCTCGTCGGCTTCGACGACTTCGAGCTGGCCGATCTGCTCCGGCCGGGCGTCACGGTCGTCGCGCAGGACGCCGCCCAGCTGGGCCGCAAGGCGGCCGAGCGCCTCTTCGGGCAGTTGGACGGCACCCTCGACACCCCTGAGCGCATCGAGCTCCCGACCCGGCTGATCGCCCGTGGCTCGGGCGAACTCCCGCCTGCGGACTGATCGTTGGCGGCCACCGATCCCCGTACGCTCGAAGCGCTCGGCCTCGCCCTGGCGCCCCGCGACGACCCACTGAGCTATCCGGGCGCCTGGCCCGAGGAGTCCGCGCTGCTGGACGGCAACCGGCTCCTGCCGCTGGACCGGCTCGTGTTCGAGGACCGCGTCCCCGTCCTCGCCGTCGGCTCCAACGCCTGCCCCGCGCAGCTCGTGCACAAGATGGCGGAGCACGGCGTGGCGTGCCGGATCCCCATGGTCAGGGCCCGGGTCACCGGCATCGAGATCGGCGTCTCCGCCCACGTGAGCGTCGTGGGATACGTCTCCGCCTCGCCCTTCCACGCCCCCGGTGTCACCCGCGATCTCTTCGTCACATGGCTGGACGCGGCCCAGCTCGCCGTCGTCGACGCCAGCGAGGGGATCGACTCACCTACGGGTCCGTTCGACCGTGCCGTGCTGCCCGCCGCCGAGTTCCGCGTCGAGCTGGGGCCGGGCGAGGTCCTCGACGGCGACGTGTGCGTCTACGTCAACCGGCGAGGCGTCCTGCACAACGGCGACGCGACACCGCGCCCGCACCCCGGCGAGCGGGCGCTGCTCACCGAACTCCTCACCGGTTCACCGGAGTTGAGGGAACTCTTCGGCGTCACCCCCGACGACTTCTGCGCCCGGGCACGCGGCGACCGTGAACGATGCGCCCGTGGAACGCGCCTGTTCGGCGAGCACAAGTGGACGACGGCATCCGGGCTCGAACCCTACGTACGGTCTCAGCAGACGGGGAGTCCGGGCACCGGCTCGTCGTTGCCGCCGCCCTTGATGTAGACGACGCTGACGAACACATCGGTGTTGCCGCTGTCGTCGTCGGTCTTGGCCCACCAGACGTTGGTCCACTTGCCGGAGGTTTCTCGGCGGCCCAGGTTCTGCTGGCAGTAGAAGTAGTTGGTGCCCGCGTTGAGGACGCCGACCTCGGTGCCGGAGGCGGTGTACGACTTGGCCGTGGTCCAGACCGTGCAGTTGTATTTGGCTCCGCCGATGGAGAAGCAGGAGGGTTCGGGGGTGGACTCGCCGCCGCCGGTCGAACCTCCGCTGCTCGATCCCCCGGAGGAACCGCCCGAGTCGTCGTCCGAGCCGCCCGAACCGCCGCCCGTGGTATCGCCGTCGGCGCCCTTCGACGGGGAGTCGGTCGCGTCGGTGTCCGTCCCGTCGTCCTTGTCGGCCTTCTCGCTGGGGCTCGGGGACTTCTTGTCGCCCTTGTCCGTGGTGTCGGAGTCGTCGGAGAGATCGACCGAGCCTCGGCTGGGGCCCTTGGAGGGGGCGGCGCTGTCGTCGGTTGAGGACCCGGCACCCGTCCTGGCGCCGTCGCCGTTGTCGAGCAGCGCGACGGTCACGCCGACGGCCGCGAGGACGACGGTGACGGCCACGCCGGCGAGCAGGGCACGGCCCTTGCGGCGGGGCGTGTCCGGGGCGGACACGGTGGTGACGGCGCCTGAGGCGGGAGCCGCAGGCTGAGACGCCCCGGCTCCGCCGACGACCGGCGCGGGTCCGAAGTGCGCACCCCCGGTACTCGGCCCGGCCGGTCCGAACCCCGGTGGCACCGACGGAACGCTCCGCTCGGTCTCCTCCCTCGGCGGGATCGGGGCAACGCCCGCCTCCGGCGACGGAGTGTCCGGGTCGGCAGCTGCCCCGGCCGCCACGGCCTCCAGCAGCTCGCGTGCCCGGACGGCGTCGGGGCGGCCCTCCGGCCTCTTGTCCAACAGCTGCCGCAGTACGGGTCCCAGCGGGCCCGACCGCTGCGGCTCCGGCAACGGCTCGGCCACGATCGCGGTCAGCGTCGACCAGGTCGACGTGCGCCGGAACGGGGACGCTCCCTCGACGGCCGCGTACAGGGTGGCGCCGAGGGCCCAGACGTCGGAGGCGGGGCCGGGGTCGTGGCCCTGAGCGCGCTCGGGGGCCAAGTAGTCGAGGGACCCGACGAGTTCACCGCTGCGGGTCAGATGGGTGGCCGAGCCGTCGCCGGGGTTCTCCATCGTGGCGATACCGAAGTCGGTGAGGACGACGCGGCCGGAGCTGTCGAGGAGGATGTTGCCGGGCTTGACGTCGCGGTGGAGTACGCCGACCCGGTGGGCGGCGGCAAGGGCTTCCATGACCTTGGCGCCGATGGCGGCGGCCTCGCGCGGGTCGAGCAGGCCGCGGTCGCGCAGGACGTCGTCGAGGGACGGGCCGTCGACCAGCTCCATGACGATCAGCGGGCGGCCGTCGATCTCGGCCACGTCGTGCACGGCGACGACCCCGGGGTGCCGGACGCGGGCGGCGGCCCTGGCCTCACGCTGCATCCGCAGCCCCAGGTCGGCCAGTTCGGGCCCGGCCGCGTCCGTGTAGGTGCGCAGTTCCTTGACGGCGACCTCTCGGTGGAGCACCTCGTCCACGGCCCGCCAGACGACCCCCATCCCGCCGCGTCCGAGCTGCTCCACGACCCGGTACCGCCCGGCGAGCAACCGCCCGACACCGTCCGCCTGTTCGTTCGCCCCCGAAGACACCTACGCCCCGTTCCTGTGACACACCGATGGGTGGGCGTACAGCCTACGATGCCCGGCGGGACGCGCCGGACCGGCGACAACTGCTGTCACAGGACCGCTACTTACCCCGCTCCCCTCACTGCCCGGAGATCGTCAGATCCGCCCTGCGGGGCGCCGCGAAGCCTTCCAGTTCGGTGCGGGTCAGGCCGGTCGTCGCCCTGGTCACCTCGTCGATGTCGAGGGCGCCGCAGTCGAGGCCACGCAGAAGGTAGCCGCTGAGGGCCTTGGCGGTGGCGGGCTCGTCCATGACGTCGCCACCGGCGCGGCTGGCGTAGCGGGCGAGGCGGGCGGCGGCCTGTTCGTAGCCCTCGCGGTAGAAGGCGAAGACGGCGGCGTAGCGGGTGGGGATGTGGCCGGGGTGCATGTCCCAGCCCTGGTAGTAGGCGCGGGCCAGCGCCCGTCGCGTCAGGCCGTAGTGCAGTCGCCAGGCGTCGTGGACCTTCTCCGTCGTACCGACGGGGAGAACGTTGGTCGAGCCGTCCGAGACGCGTACGCCCGTGCCCGCCGCCGCGACCTGCATGATCGCCTTGGCGTGGTCGGCGGCCGGGTGGTCGCTGGCCTGGTAGGCGGCGGAGACGCCGAGGCAGGCGCTGTAGTCGAAGGTGCCGTAGTGCAGTCCGGTGGCGCGGCCCTCGGCGGCGTCGATCATGCGGGCGACGGTGGCGGTGCCGTCGGCGGCGAGGATGGACTGGCTGGTCTCGATCTGGATCTCGAAGCCGATCCGGCCCGGCGTGAGGCCCCACGCCTTCTCGAAGGCCTCCAGCAACCGGACCATCGCCGTGACCTGCTCGGCGTACGTCACCTTGGGCAGGGTAAGGACCAGCCCGTCGGGCAGTCCGCCCGCCTCCATCAGGCCGGTCAGGAAGATGTCGAGCGTACGGATGCCCCGGTCCCGGACCGGCGCCTCCATGCACTTCATGCGGATGCCCATGTACGGGGCGGCCGTGCCCTTCGCGTACGCCTCCGCGATCAGCCGGGCCGCGCGGGCGGCCGTCTCGTCCTCCTCGGCGTCGGGGCGCGGGCCGTATCCGTCCTCGAAGTCGACGCGCAGGTCCTCGATGGGCTCGCGCTCCAGCTTCGCGCGGACGCGGGAGTACACCGGCTCGGCGAGACCGTCGCTCAGACCGAGGACGGCGGCGAAGGAGGCGGCGTCGGGGGCGTGCTCGTCGAGGGCGGTGAGCGCACGGTCGCCCCAGGTGCGCAGGGTGTCGGCGGTGAAGTCGTCACCGGGGACGTAGACGGTGTGGACGGGCTGGCGGGTGCCGGGGTCTCCCGGGTAGCGGCGCTCCAGCTCGGCGTCGACGGGGACGAGGGACGCGCTGATCTCCTCGCTCACGGCGCCCGCGAGACTCGTCACCACGTTCTCCTGACGACCCTGCCCCATTCCACACCCTCCGCTTCCCGAACAATACTTCACGCTTTTTCCGTACTACGGAATCAATAATCCGTATACCGAAGCTAAGCGTCGATCTTCCCGGCGGTCAACACCGTCTCGAAGTGGGATTCCCCATGCTTCCCCCCAGGTCACTGCTGACTCACCTCCTTCTTCCGTATTCACTACGCACCCTTCATCCTGACTCCCAAGGGGAGGAGACCGCGTGCCGAACGCCGCGAGACTGTCGCGACGGCAGGGGCTCAAGAGCGCCGCTGCCGCCGCCATCGCCGGGCCACTGCTGACCACGGCGGGGTCGTCACTACCGGCCGCCGCCGGTGAGTACACGGGGGCCCTGAGCGTCATGACGTTCAATCTGCGCTTCGCGACCACCGTCGACAGCACACCGACCTGGGCGGTACGCCGCCCGGTGATGCGGGAACTGCTGCGTCGGCAGCGACCGCACATCATCGGCACCCAGGAGGGGCTCTACCAGCAGCTGCGCATGATCGAGCAGGATCTCGGCGGGCACTACGACTGGATCGGCACCGGTCGCGGGGGCGGCAGCAAGGACGAGTTCATGGCGATCTTCTACGACACCCGGCGGCTGGCCCCGATCGAGTACGACCACTTCTGGCTGTCCGACACCCCGTACACGATCGCCTCCAACACCTGGGGCGCGGACTGGCTGCGCATGGTGACCTGGGTGCGGTTCGCCGATCTCGCCGACGGGGAGCGGGAGTTCTATGTCCTCAACACCCATCTGGACAGCGTCAGCCAGTACGCCCGTGAGCGCGCCGCGGAGCTCATCGGCGAGACGATCGCCGGGTTCGACCGGGCGCTACCGGTGATCGTCACCGGCGACTTCAACGCGGCCGCCCACGACAACCCGGTCTACGACCTGATGCTGGACGCCGGTCTGGTGGACGCGTGGGACGAGGCGGGCTCGCGCAGCCCGGCGTACGGGACGTACCACGGCTACAAGCCGCTGAAGCCGGACGGCAGACGCATCGACTGGATCCTCACCACGCCCGGGGTGAAGGCCCATTGGGCGGCGATGAACACGTTCTCGCTGGACGGGATGTATCCGAGCGACCATCTGCCGGTACAGGCCTCGCTGACCCTGGGATGAGCCGAGGCCCCCACGACCGTTCGTGCGGTCGTGGGGGCCTCGGGCGCTCGGTGGAGGGTCAGCCCTTGCGGGTGTTGATCTCTTCGGTGAGCTGGGGGACGACGTCGAAGAGGTCGCCGACGACGCCGTAGTCGACGAGGTCGAAGATGGGGGCTTCGGCGTCCTTGTTGACGGCGACGATGGTCTTGGAGGTCTGCATGCCGGCGCGGTGCTGGATGGCGCCGGAGATGCCGTTGGCGATGTACAGCTGCGGGGAGACGGACTTGCCGGTCTGGCCGACCTGGTTGGTGTGCGGGTACCAGCCGGCGTCCACCGCGGCGCGCGAGGCGCCGACGGCCGCGCCGAGGGAGTCGGCGAGTGCCTCGATGATCGCGAAGTTCTCGGTGCCGTTGACGCCGCGGCCGCCGGAGACGACGATCGCGGCCTCGGTCAGCTCCGGGCGTCCGGTGGACTCGCGCGGGGTGCGGGCGGTGACCTTGGTGCCGGTGGCCAGCGCCCCGAAGGTCACCTCCAGCGCCTCGACCGCGCCGGCGGCCGGGGCGGCCTCGACGGCGGCGGAGTTGGGCTTGACCGTGATGACCGGGGTGCCCTTGGAGACACGGGTCTTGGTGGTGAAGGAGGCGGCGAACACCGACTGGGTGGCCACGGGGCCGGAGTCGCCGGCTTCGAGGTCGACGGCGTCGGTGATGATGCCGGAGCCGATGCGCAGGGCGAGGCGGGCGGCGATCTCCTTGCCCTCGGCGGAGGAGGGGACGAGGACGGCGGCCGGGGAGACGGCCTCGACGGCGGCCTGGAGGGCGTCGACCTTGGGGACGACGAGGTAGTCGGCGTACTCGGCGGCGTCGTGGGTCAGGACGCGGGTCGCGCCGTGCTCGGCGAGCGCGGCGGCGGTGTCGGCGGCGCCGTTGCCGAGCGCGACGGCGACGGGCTCGCCGATGCGGCGGGCCAGGGTCAGCAGCTCCAGGGTGGGCTTGCGGACGGCACCGTCCACGTGGTCGACGTAGACGAGAACTTCAGCCATGGGAATGCTCTCCTGCGGATTGCGAAGTCTGAGAAGCCTGAGGGGCGGTGAAGGGGTCGGGGCCCGGCAGGCGCGATGCCCGGGGCCCGCCGACCCTTAGATGAACTTCTGGCTCGCGAGGAACTCGGCGAGCTGCTTGCCGCCCTCGCCCTCGTCCTTGACGATCGTCCCGGCGGTACGCGCCGGGCGCTCGGCCGCGGAGTCGACGGCCGTCCAGGCGCCCTCCAGACCGACTTCCTCGGCCTCGATGTCGAGGTCGGACAGGTCCCAGGATGCCACCGGCTTCTTCTTCGCCGCCATGATGCCCTTGAAGGAGGGGTAACGCGCCTCGCCCGACTGGTCGGTGACCGACACGACCGCCGGCAGGGACGCCTCCAGCCGCTCCGACGCCGCGTCACCGTCCCGACGGCCCTTGACCACGCCGTCCTCGACGGAGACCTCGGACAGCAGGGTCACCTGGGGGACACCCAGACGCTCGGCGACCAGCGCCGGGACGATACCGCCGGTACCGTCGGTGGACGCCATGCCGGAGATCACCAGGTCGTAGCCGGCCTTCTCGATCGCCTTGGCCAGCACCAGCGACGTACCGATCGCGTCCGTGCCGTGCAGGTCGTCGTCCTCCACGTGGATCGCCTTGTCGGCGCCCATCGACAGCGCCTTGCGCAGCGCGTCCTTGGCGTCCTCGGGACCCACGGTCAGCACGGTGATCTCGGCATCGTCGGCCTCGTCGGCGATCTGCAGCGCCTGCTCGACCGCGTACTCGTCCAACTCGGAGAGCAGACCGTCCACGTCGTCACGGTCGACGGTCAGGTCATCGGCGAAGTGCCGGTCGCCGGTGGCGTCGGGCACGTACTTCACAGTGACAACGATCCTCAAGCTCACGCCGGCTCTCCTACTGCATCGTCATTTCCGGGCTGCCTTCTTGCAGGCAGCATAGGCGCCTGAAGCGGCCGATCCCGATCGGGGCGACCTGCGCTCCGAACGAATATTACTCGCCAGTACGACGTCTACGCTCCCGCACTTCGTGCCCGCTAAGCAAGCGCTTTGAACTGTGAGGTAGGCAACCCTGTGTAACCAATCGTCGGTTTCAGTCGCGCAGACCGCTGAACCGCCCCTGGTGATACAGCAGTGGACGCCCGGGACCCGACGGATCGCCGAGGACGACCTCGGCAAGGACGATGCGGTGGTCGCCCGCGGGGACGCGCGCCACGACCCGGCAGACCAGCCACGCGAGCACGTCATCGAGGACGGGAACTCCCTCGGGCCCACTGCGCCATCCGGTGGGCGCGCCGAAGCGGTCGGCGCCGCTGCGGGCGAAGGTGGCGGCCAGCTCCTGCTGATGCTCGCCGAGTATGTGCACGCCGACGTGGTCGGCCTCGGAGATCACCGGCCAGCTCGAGGCGCCGGTGCCGATGCCGAACGACAGCATCGGGGGCTCGGCGGAGACCGAGGTGAGCGAGGTGGCGGTGAAACCGACAGGACCGGTGGCGCCCCGCGCCGTGATCACCGCCACACCGGCCGCGTGCTGCCGGAAGACGGAGCGCAGGAGTTCGGGGGAGGCGAGCCGGGGCGAACCGAGGCCGGAGATGGTCGTCATGGAGTTGTCCTTCTGCTGGAGTCGACGAGGTCCGTGGCTGCTCAAGAGCCCGGACAGCGCGAACTCGCCGTGCGGACCAGGTCCACATGGACGCGCTCGAAGAGAAGGAGTTCCTGGGGCATACGGTCAGGTTGACGATAGGTGAGGCGTACAGTCAAGCGTGTTCCGGAATCCGGAAGATGCGTCACAAGTCACCCCCTGAACCGTCGTTCGGCTCCGCTCGGCCGCACGGAGTGTTCACACGGCCTCGCCGAGCGCGGCGATGACGTCCGCCTTGCGGGGCTGCCCCGTGGCCCGCCGTACGATCCGGCCGTCCGCGTCGAGCACGAGCACGGTCGGCGTCTTGAGGATGTCGAGCCGGCGGACGAGGTCGAGATGCTCCTCGGCGTCGATCTCCACATGGGCGACCCCGGGGACCACTCCGGCCACCTCTGCGAGGACCCTCCTGGTCGCCCGGCAAGGCGCGCAGAAGGCGCTGGAGAACTGGACGAGCGTGGCCCGTTCACCGAGCCCCTCTCCCAACTCCGCCGCGCCGAGCCGTTTCTCGCCGTCCCGCCCGCGCACCCTGACTCTCCCGCTCCGCCGCTGATGCAGCACTCCGTAGGCGCTCGCCGCCGCGAGCACCACAGCACACACCACAAGTCCGGTCACAGCGTGGTGCAGCGTTCACGAGACTGCAAAGATTCCCGGCTCCCCGAAAAGATTGGCCTGCGGAATGCTTGCGTCATGGACATCGATGTGAGGGGGCCGCGCTTCGGGGCGGCTGTGACGACCGTGGTGCTGGCACTCGTGCTGATCACCGGCAGCGCCTGGCTGTTGGCCTGGCAGACGCTGGCGTTCGCGCTGGGCGCGGCGGGCGGGGTGGGGCGTTCACCGTACGGCTGGGTGTTCCGCACGGCGGTCCGACCGCGGATCGGGGCGCCGGCGGAGTTCGAGGCTCCCCAGCCGCCGCGCTTCGCCCAGGCCGTGGGGCTGGTCTTCGCGGTAACCGGTTTGATCGGTTACACGCTCGGCCCCGAGTGGCTGGGGTTGGCGGCGACCGGGGCGGCGCTCGCGGCAGCCTTCCTGAACGCGGTGTTCGGGTACTGCCTCGGGTGCGAGGTCTATCTGCTCGCGCGCCGTGTCGCCGTACGCGTCCAGTAAGGACGAGGTGAGGGTGAAGTAAGGGCGAGGTAAGGACCGGTGGGGCGAACACGGATGGCGGCTCGGGGAGGCGACGTGACAAGAATCTCGCCGTTCGCGGGCGCGAGGACTGGCTACTCGTGCGTTCTTGGGGCACGATCTGCGAGATGCCGTAAACCTACGGCTGCGTAACTTCCCGCCGGGAATCCCTTCCCAGGCAGAGCAGAGAGAAGGGTCCACCCCGTCCATGGCTGAGCTCGCCTACCGTCCCGCCATCGGTCTCGCCCAGACGTTGTTCAAGGCCTGGGACCTGAAGATCGACTGCAAGGGTTCGGAGAACATCCCGCGCTCGGGCGGTGCGGTCCTGGTGAGCAACCACATCAGCTATCTGGACTTCATCTTCGACGGCCTGGCGGCGCTCCCGCAGAAGCGTCTGGTGCGGTTCATGGCCAAGGAGTCGGTGTTCCGGCACAAGATCTCCGGCCCGCTGATGCGGAACATGCGGCACATCCCGGTGGACCGCAAGCAGGGTGAGGCGGCCTACGCTCACGCGCTGGACTCGCTGCGCTCCGGCGAGATCATCGGGGTCTTCCCCGAGGCCACGATCTCGCAGTCGTTCACCCTGAAGAGCTTCAAGTCGGGCGCCGCCCGGCTGGCCCAGGAGGCGGGCGTCCCGCTGATCCCGATGGCCGTGTGGGGCACGCAGCGGCTGTGGACCAAGGGCCACCCGCGCAACTTCAAGCGCAGCCACATCCCGATCACGATCCGGGTCGGCGAGGCCCTCGAGGCCTCCAAGGACAAGTACGCCGGCGCCATCACCCGGCAGCTGCGTGAGCGGGTGCAGGAGCTGCTCGAAGCCGCGCAGCGCGCCTACCCGGTCCGCCCCAAGGGGCCGGACGACACCTGGTGGATGCCCGCACACCTGGGCGGCACGGCCCCGACGCCGGAGCAGGTCCGCGAGGCCGAGGCCCGCTGACGCGCCCTCAGAGGGCGGCGGGGAGCGTCCTCCAGAGGTGCGGCCGGTCAGGGGCGGCCCTGAGCGCGTCCAACACGGCGGGGTGCGGTGTCGCGTACAGCGTCGGGTAGTCCCGCTCCCCCGCCGCGGCGTCCGGCACGAAGGCCAGGCGCTCCCCGTCCAGTGAGAAGTGCGCGTCCACGCCCGGTTTGTTGCCGCGCGGGTCCTGGCGGTGCCAGGCGCCGTTGAAGCGTACGGCGACCAGGCCGTGTACGCAGTGCCCCGCACCGCCGTCGTACGTCAGCCGCTGATAGCAGAGCGCCGTCGGGATGTCCTCGGCGCGCAGCAGTGCGGCCAGGGCGTGGGCCTTGGCGTAGCAGATGCCGGTGCGCTGCTCCAGGACGTCGGAGGCGCGCCAGGTGACGCGCGGGTCGTCGGCGTCCTGTGAGTGCGGAACGGTGTCGCGGACGTATTCGAACGCCGCTCGCGCATAGTCATACGAGTCGACCACCCCCATGGCGAGACGGGCAGCCGTCTTCCGCACCAGGGGGTGGTCGTGGTCGATGGCCTCGTCGGCGGCCAGGTATGCGGACAGGTCGGGGTCTTGCTGGATCGGCTCCATGTCCGCAGAGCATAGGAAAACGATCACCCAGGAGTCAATAACTTTTCCGCTGATCGCATATCTATGCACGACCTGGCCTGGATCAGCGGGCCATCTCCTCCTTGAGGGCCGCGAGAAACGCGTCCACGTCGTCCTCGGTCGTGTCGAACGCGCACATCCAGCGCACGACACCGGCCGACTCGTCCCAGAAGTAGAACCGGAACCGCTTCTGCAGACGCTCGCTCACATCGTGCGGAAGCCGGGCGAAGACGCCGTTGGCCTGCACCGGGTAGAGGATCTCCACGCCGTGCACGGCACGGACGCCCTCGGCGAGACGCTGGGCCATCTCATTGGCGTGGCGGGCGTTGCGCAGCCACAGGTCCTTGGCGAGCAGGGCCTCCAACTGCACGGACACGAAACGCATCTTGGAGGCGAGCTGCATGGACAGCTTGCGCAGATGCTTCATATGGCTGACGGCGTCCTGGTTGATGACGACGACGGCCTCGCCGAACAGGGCGCCGTTCTTCGTCCCGCCGAGCGAGAGGATGTCGACGCCGACCGCGTTGGTGAACGTACGCATCGGCACGTTCAGGGCGGCGGCCGCGTTGGCTATCCGGGAGCCGTCCAGGTGGACCTTCATGCCGTGGGCGTGGGCGTGGTCGCAGATCGCGCGAATCTCGTCGGGCGTGTAGAGGGTGCCCAGTTCCGTGCTCTGGGTGATCGAGACGACCTGCGGCATCGCGCGGTGCTCGTCCTCCCAGCCGTACGCCTGCCTGTCGATCAGCTCGGGGGTGAGCTTGCCGTCGGGCGTGGGGACGGTGAGGAGCTTCAGCCCGCCCATGCGTTCGGGCGCGCCGCCCTCGTCGACGTGGATGTGCGCGCTCTCGGCACAGATCACCGCGCCCCAGCGGTCGGTGACCGCCTGGAGCGCGACGACGTTCGCGCCGGTGCCGTTGAAGACGGGGAACGCCTCCGCCGTGGCGCCGAAGTGGCTGCGCACGATCCGCTGGAGGTTCTCGGTGTAGTCGTCCTCGCCGTACGCGACCTGGTGCCCGCCGTTGGCCAGGGCCAGGGCGGCGAGCACCTCGGGGTGGGCCCCCGCGTAGTTGTCACTGGCGAAGCCTCGGACCTCCGGGTCGTGATGACGGCGGGCGTCGGTCTTCGGTGGGTTCACGGCTGCTCGGTCAGCCACAGACGGTTTCCGTTCACTTCGGCGGCGGGCCGCTCCCAGACGCCGACGATGGCCTCGGCCAGCTCGCCCACGTCGGTGAAGCCCGCGAACTTCGCGTTGGGACGCTCGGCGCGCATCGCGTCGTGCACCAGTGCCTTCACCACCAGGATCGCAGCCGCGGAGGTGGGCCCGTGGGCGCCCCCGGCCTTGCGGAAGAAGTCCGCGAGGGCCAGCGTCCAGGCCTCGGCGGCGGCCTTGGCGGCGGCGTAGGAGGCGTTGCCGGCGGTCGGTCTGCTGGCGCCGGCCGCGCTGATCAGGAGGTACCGGCCGCGTTCGCTGCGCTGGAGTGCCTCGTGGAAGGCGAGGGAGGTGTGCTGGACGGTGCGGATGAGCAGCAGCTCCAGAAAGTCCCAGTCGTCGAGGCTGGTCTTGGTGAAGGTCTCGCTGCCGCGCCAGCCGCCGACGAGGTGGATCAGGCCGTCGACCCGGCCGAAGTCCTTCTCGACACGGGTGGCCCAGTCGTGGGTCGACTGCAGGTCGAGCAGATCGACCGTGTCGCCGACGACGGTGGCGCCGCCGTGGGCGTAGCGGGCCGCGTCCACGGCCTCGGCCAGGCGCTCCGGGTCGTTGTCGGAGCCGACGACGATCGCGCCCGCGTCGGCGAGCCGCAGCAGTGTCGCCCGACCCGCGGGTCCACCCGCGCCGGCCACCGCGACAACCGCACCGCTCAGTACCCCGGTCCCGTTCCCCACCATCATCCTCGCCTCCTGAGCAGCGTCTGCCGTACGGGTGGTCACGCGGCGGCTCGCTCGGCGTTCGCCGCGGTGATGCCCTTGGTGGAGGCGATCACGTTCTTCAGCTTCTTGGCGAGCGCCTCATAGAACATGCTGAGCGGAAACTCGTCCGGAAGCACGTCGTCGACGAGTTTGCGCGGCTGCTGGGTCAGGTCCAGGGCGTCCGGGCCCTTGGCCCAGCGGGAGCCCGGGTGCGGGGCGAGATACGTGGAGACCAGCTCGTATCCGGCGAACCAGTGGACGAGCTTCGGGCGGTCGATGCCGTCCCGGTAGAGCTTCTCGATGTCGGCGCACAGCTCGTTGGTGACCTGCGGCGCGCGCTGCCAGTCGATGTACAGCTTGTTGTCGGTCCAGCGGACGACGTCGTGCTTGTGCAGATAGGCGAAGAGGAGCTGGCCGCCGAGGCCGTCGTAGTTGCGGACGCGCTCGCCGGTCACCGGGAAGCGGAACATGCGGTCGAAGAGCACGGCGTACTGCACGTCACGGGCCTGCGGGACGCCGTCGGCCTCCAGCTTCACGGCCTCCTTGAAGGCGGTGAGGTCGCAGCGCAGCTCTTCGAGGCCGTACATCCAGAACGGCTGGCGCTGCTTGATCATGAAGGGGTCGAAGGGCAGGTCGCCATGGCTGTGGGTGCGGTCGTGGACCATGTCCCACAGGACGAAGGCCTCCTCGCAGCGCTTCTGGTCGGCGACCATCTCGCTGATGTCCTCGGGCAGTTCGAGGCCGAGGATGTCGACGGCCGCCGCGGTGACCCGGCGGAAGCGGGCGGCCTCGCGGTCGCAGAAGATGCCGCCCCAGGAGAAGCGCGCGGGGGCCTCTCTTACGGCGATGGTCTCCGGGAAGAGGACGGCCGAGTTGGTGTCGTACCCGGACGTGAAGTCCTCGAAGGTGATGCCGCAGAACAGCGGGTTGTCGTAGCGGGTGCGCTCCAGCTCGGCCAGCCAGTCGGGCCAGACCATGCGCAGCACCACCGCTTCGAGGTTGCGGTCGGGGTTGCCGTTCTGCGTGTACATCGGGAAGACGACCAGGTGCGTCAGGCCGTCCGCGCGGTTCGCGGCGGGCTGGAAGGCCAGCAGCGAGTCGAGGAAGTCGGGCACCTTGAAACCGTCGTCGGCCCAGCGCCGCAGGTCCTTGCCGAGCGCCTGGTGGTACGCGGCGTCGTGCGGCAGCAGCGGGGAAAGGTTCTGGACGGCGTCGATGACGCACTGCACGGCCAGTTCGACGTCCGACTGGTCCGGGGCGCGCTCGGCGTCGAAGTCGATCGAACCGTCCTTGGACTGCCATGGCCGGATCCGCTCCACGGCATCCTTGAGCACGGGCCAGGCCGGGTGATCCACCACCCTGCCTCCAGGAGGAACCTGCTCCTCCGCACCCACCTGCACAAGAATTTCCGTCATGACCCATCCTCCACGGGAGAACTTTTCGTAAGGACACCGTATGTAGGCCGAGCGCGGTACCGCAAGACCGGCCAAGATCACGCTCCGGCAACCGGTCACGGCCGGCGGGGTCAACCCGCACCGGACTCGCCCACTCATGGATGACCCGGCGCAGACCGAAAGGTGGCGAAACGGTCCTGTTCTCCGGCGGGATACCGGGTGACACCGCCCGAAGGCCCCGTGCACGTGCGGATGCATCGACGGTCCGGGGGACTACGCTGCGGCCTTGCCGCGTGCCGCCCCCTTCCCGGTCACGCGGGCCGAGCCGCCGTCGACGGAAGCGAGTCCACCTTGAACTTCCTCACCATCGGTCACCGCGGAGTCATGGGTGTCGAACCCGAGAACACCCTCCGCTCCTTCGTCGCCGCCGACAGGGCGGGCCTCGACGTCATCGAACTCGATCTGCATCTGAGCAAGGACGGCGCGCTCGTCGTCATGCACGACGCGGACGTGGACCGTACGACGGACGGCGCGGGCCCGATCGCCGAGAAGACCCTCGCGGAGCTGCGCGCCCTGGACGCGGGCCGGGGTGAGCGGATCCCCACCTTCGAGGAGGTCCTGGACGCGGTACGGGCACCGCTCCAGGCCGAGATCAAGGATGTGGCGGCGGCGCGTGCGCTCGCCGAGGTCATGCACCGGCGCGATCTGGTGGGCCGGGTCGAGGTGTTGTCGTTCCACGACGAGGCGGTCGCCGAGATCGCCCACCTCGTCCCGGGCGTGCGCACCGCGCTGGTCGCCAGCCGCTACGGCACCGACGTCGTGGACCGCGCCGTCGCCGTGGGCGCCACCACCCTCGTACTGAACATCCGGCGCCTCACCCTGGAGGTCGTCGAGCGCGCCCGCAAGGAGAACCTGAGAATCATCGGCTGGGTGGTGAACACCCAGGACCATCTGCGGCTGGTGCGCGCGCTGCAACTGGACGGCGCGACGACCGACTACCCGGACATCAAACGGACGGGCCGCTTCACGGCGTAGGACCCTTGCAGGGGCTCAGACGAGTCCCTTGACCAGCAGCTCGAACTGCAGGTCGTCGCGCTGCGGAACGCCGAAGCGCTCGTCGCCGTACGGGAACGGGGTCATCCGTCCCGTACGGCGGTAGCCGCGCCGCTCGTACCAGGCGATGAGGTCGTTCCGTACGGAGATCACCGTCATGTGCATCTCCGTGACACCCCAGGTCCTGCGGGCCTGCCGCTCCGCCTCCGCGATGATCACCTTGCCGAGGCCGCCGCCCTGGAGCGCGGGACTCACCGCGAACATCCCGAAGTAGGCGTGGTCCCCGCGGTGTTCGAGCTGGCAGCAGGCGACGACCGTGCCGTCCCGCTCGACGGTCACCAGACGGCTGTCGGGCGACTTGATCACCGCGATCACGCCCTCGGGGTCGGTGCGCTGCCCGTGCAGGATGTCCGCCTCCGTGGTCCAGCCCGCCCGGCTCGCGTCCCCCCGGTACGCCGACTCGATCAGCGCGACGAGGGTGTCCACGTCGTCGCCGGTGGCATCACGGAAGGTCAGGCCGGTGGCGGTGGTGTCCATGAACGCTCCTGACGGATCTCTGCGCGACTCGGGCACGCACGAGCGTAACGCCCGGCTCCCTAAGGCCTGTCCGGCGGATCATGCCGGGGCTTCGGGAAGCGGCGACCGACGACAACGCGGCAGATGTGCGTGGCAGACCCCGCGGCCCAGGCGTGATCCGCCGGACAGGCCCTAGGCTTCGGTGCATGGTCCATGTGCTGAGCAGCCGCATCCTTCTCCGCCCCACCGATCCCGAGCGCTCCCACGGCTTCTACGGTGAGCAGCTGGGCCTTCCCGTCTACCGCGAGTTCGGTACGGGTGACCATCGCGGCGTCGTCTATTTCCTCGGCGGCGGCTTCCTGGAGGTCGCGGGCCGCTCGGAGACCCCGCCTTCGCCCGCGCTGAAGCTGTGGCTCCAGGTGGTGGACGTGACGGCGGCGTACAAGGAGCTGTCGGCCGTGGGGGTGGAGGTGCGGCGGGCGCCGGTGAAGGAGCCGTGGGGGCTGATCGAGATGTGGATCGCCGACCCGGACGGCACGGAGATCGTGCTGGTGGAGATCCCGGCGGACCATCCGCTGCGGTACCGGCCGGGGCTCTGAGCCCGCCCCCGCGTCCGGTGGCCGGGGTCGGGGCGCGGGCATAGCGTGCTGGAGGAGGTTTTCCTTCCGGGAGGAACGCCATGAGGTTCGAGAAGCCGGTGACCGGCGGGCCCTGCTGGACCGAGCTCGGGACCCGTGATCTGCCGGGGACCGAGCGGTTCTACACCGAGCTGTTCGGGTGGCGTCCCCAGATGGATCAGCGTGAGGAGATGGGCGGCTACACGATCGCGCATCTCGGGGACGCCCCGGTCGCCGGCCTCGTGCCGCTGGGCGAGGAGACGGCGCCGGTCGCCTGGTACGTGACGTTCGCCGTGGCGGACGTGGACGCTGCCGTGGCGAAGGTCGGGGCGGCGGGCGGCTCGGTGGTGATGGAGGCCGGGGACGTCCCGGACATGGGGCGCTTCGCGGCTGCCTCGGATCCCGACGGCGCGCCGTTCCAGCTCTGGCAGGACCGTGGTTTCGCCGGGGCAGGGCTGCTCAACGCGCCGGGCGCGCTCGGCTGGGTGGAACTGCTGACCCGCGCGCCCGAGCGCGCCAAGCTCTTCTACCCCGAGGTGTTCGGCTGGAGCGTCAACGCCTCCGAGCGGTACACGCGGTGGGGCATCGGCGGTGCCGAGTTCGGCGGCATGGTCACGATGGACGAGAAGTTCCCGCCGGAGGTGCCCGCGCACTGGCTGCCGTACTTCGCCGTCGAGGACGTCGACGACACGGCCCGCGTCGCGGCCGAGGCGGGCGGCGCGATCCTCATGGAGCCGACGACGGTGCCGGAGGGGCCCCGCATCGCGGTGCTACGGGACCCCCAAGGCGCGGTGTTCGGGGTGTACTCGGCGGGCCAGGAGGGCTGAACTCCGGCCCGCTGCGAGGGAGCGGCTAGGGCCCTAAGCGCGCGGCAGGCCGAGTCTGCCCTCCAGTTGGAGCAGCAACTCCCCCAGCAGACGCGCGAGTTCCCGTTGTCTGTCGGCGTCGACTCCCGACAGTACGGCCGTCTCGTACGCCAGTTGCTCCGGGAGTACGGCGTCGACCAGGTCGCGTCCGGTGTCGGTGAGGCGGACGTGGGCGACGCGGCGGTCACGGGTGTCGCCGCGCCGTTCGACCAGGCCCCGCTCGGTCAGGACCTTCAGGCGTTTGGTGACGGCGGCCCCGGAGGCGAAGGTCTCCCGGGCGATCTCGCTGGGGGTCAGCTCATGGCCCGTGCGGCGCAGGGTGCCGAGGACGTCGAACTCGGGGCGGGTGAGCCCGGCGCGGCGCAGCGGGGCGTCCTCGGCCTGCTGGAGGAGGGCGGCGCAGCGGTTGACGCGGCCGATGATCTCCATCGGCGCGGTGTCGAGACCGGGATGCACCGACTGCCACTGACGCACCACCTTGGAGACCGTGTCCCCGAGAACCGCGCCGTTCCCCGTAGCCGTCCGCCCGCTGCCTGCCGTCATGCCCGTGCACCCTCCGCAACATCCCAGCCGTGCCGTCGTACCGTCGCCGCGAGCGTACGGTGTGCGGCCGCCTCGGCATGCGTCACCCGGTCCGTCGGCAGGTCGCGTTGCCACCATTCGCCGGCGGCGGCCTCGGTGGTGACGCGCAGTTCGACCAGCGCGGCGGCGAGGGCGCGCCGGGCGGAGTCCAGCGCCCCGGGGGCGGACCGTGTGTCGGTGGCGGTGCGGGCCGTGTGCTCCCGGGCGCGCTCCACAGCGGTGAGGGCCTGCTCGACGCGTTCGCCGGCGCGCCGGTTGGTGACGGCGATCGCCGCGGCGAGGCCGACGAGGGCGCCCACGACGGTGTCCGCGAGCCGGTCGGTGATCAGCTCGCCGGGGTTCTCCAGGTGCGCGAACTCGGTGACGAGCAGCGCCAGCGGGGTCACGCAGATCGTGCCGAGCCAGTAGTTGCGGCTGATCAGCGCCTCGGCGCCGAAATTGAGGGCAAGGCAGCACAGGACGAGCGCCGCCGCGTGGAGGTGGGCGAGCGGGACGATGACGGCGAAGAGCAGTACGCCGACGAGGTTGCCAGCGACGCGCTGCACGCCCCGGCTCCAGGTGAGGGTGACGTTCGCCTGGTACAGCGAGGCGGCGGTGACCAGCGCCCAGTAGGGCCTGCCGACGCCGAGCGCGAGGGAGGCGTATCCGGCGAGGGCGCAACCGAGGCCGGTGCGCAGGGCGAGGGGGCCGAGGGTGCGCCACAACGCGGTTGAGGTCGTGGGGAGTTCGGTCGGCTCGCCGTGTCCTTCCACATTCGGTACGGGTCGACCGCTGAGCAACTCCCGCGCCCAGGAGCGCAGTTGTCCGGCGTCGGTGTCGCCGGGCGCGGCGAGCGCGACCTCGGCTCGGGTGAGGAGCTGTGCGAGGGCGCGCCGGGGTTCGGTTCGCCGTCCGGTGGAGCGGAGGATCTGCCAAGCGTTGTGCACGGCGGCTGCGGCAGCGCCCCTGGTCCTCGGTCCCTCGGCCTGCGAGGTCCCGCCCCGGGCCGCCCCGACGGCCACCCTGGCGACCGCTTCGACGTGGAGCGCCGCCGCGTTCAGGGCCTGGGCGGTGGCGCGGCGCTCGGGCCCGTACGGGCGTACGAGGCCGGGGGCCATGCACACCAGCCATGCCCAGGCGCCCGTGGCGGCGGCCAGGGCGAGATGGCCGGGCACCTGACCGAGGGTCTGCGGCGCGAACAGGGCCGCCGAGGTGACGAAGGTGAAGATGACATGGGCGGGCGGCCCGATCCTGGTCGCGTCGCAGAGCACCTTCTGCACGGCGGCCAGCAGCGCGCCCACGGTGACCAGGACCACCGCGTCGGCGGTGAGCGACGCGACGACGAGCGCCACCGCGAGGCCGCCGACCATGCCGAGGACCACCCCGGCCAGGGCACGGGCACGGGCGGCGTAGGGGCGGTTGTGGGCGTAGAGCGCGCAGAGCGACCCCGCCATCGCGTACATCGCCAGGTCGAGGCGGTCGAGCGCGAGCAGCGCCAGGTTCGGCGGGGCCGTCGCCGCGATCACGCTCAGCGCGGGCTTGAACCAGATCTCCGAGGGCCGTCCGGCGCGGAGCACCCCGGAGAGCGGGAGCCGACGGACACGCGGGGATCTGAGGCTCTTCATGGAATAACCTTAGCAGGTGTTTTATCCGTGAAATAGATTGCGCCCCGCACGCTCCCCGAGTACACCCTTGCGCTCGTATGCGCCCCACTTCGTACGGGCATGCCCTGACCGACTGTCCGACACCGTCGAGCGGGGAGGTGCGCGGTGCACGGACCTGCTTCGCCCGGCTGGCTGCTGGTCGCGTTGTGCGGCCTGACCGGGACCTACTGCCTGCTGCGGATGCGCAGCGCCGTCGAGGAGCAGCGCCGGGCCGCGGGCGGCGAGGCACTCATGGGCTTCGGCATGGCCGCGATGGCCGTGCCCGCGGCCGTCGTCGCGCCGCCGCGCTGGGCCTGGCTGGCGTACACGGCCGTGTTCGGGACGGCCGCCTTGCACGCGCTGTGGTCGGCCCGGACGACCGGCCGACACCATCTGCACCACCTGGTGGGGGCGGTCGCGATGGTCTACATGGCCGCGGTGATGGCCGCCTCCCCCGGCGGCGGACACGGCGGCGCGGGCCTGCCGCTCGTCACCGGCACCCTTCTGCTGTACTTCGCGGGCTATGTGCTGTGGTCCGGCGCACGGCTGATACCCGTCCCGGCCGCCGTTGCCGTGAGCCCGCCAATCATCGCGTCCGAACCGCGAAACCTCGCGTCCGTACCACGAACCGTCGCGTCCGCACCACGAACCGTCGCGGCGGGCTCACGGCCCCTCGGCTGGGGCGACCGGCCGGAGTTGTCACAGGCGTGCCGGCTGTCCATGGGCATCGGGATGCTGGCAATGCTGCTGACGGTCTGAGCGGCCCGAATCGCCGGTCCGACAGCGGGTTTTACAGAACCGTGGTCTGCGTCACTTGCCGCCCCGGCCCATGTCGCCGCGCCCCGCCCCGCTCATAGGCTTCGGCCCATGATGGTCCCCGCGGCACTGTTGCTGCTCGGCGCTCTGCTCGCCGTCGTCGCCCCGAGGCTGCTGGCCCGGGCCGACTGGCCGGACCGTGAACCGGTGGTCGCCCTGTGGGTGTGGCAGTGCGTCGTGGCGGCGGTTCTGCTGTGCTGCGCGCTGTCGATGACGCTGAGCGCGGCCGACGCCTGGACGGCCGTGCGCGGGCAGGTGTTCGCGTCGGCGCCGCGCCCCGTGGTGGAGGCGTACGCGTGGGGTACGGGCGACTCGTGGGCGGCGGCCACCGCCGTGACGCTCGCGTGCGGTGGCCTGTGGACCGGGACGATGCTGGTCCGTGAGGTCGTACGGGCCCGGCGGCGGCATCGGCTTCGCGAGGCCGAAGTGCTGTCGCGCGCGCCGCTGTTGCCCGGCGAGGAGCCGGACCCCGGGCGTCTCGTCGTCCTCGAGGGCGAGCAGCCGGACGCCTGGTGGCTCTCGGGGTCGGCACCCCGGTTGGTCATCACCACGGCCGCGTTGCGGCGGCTGAAGGGGCGGCAGGTGGACGCGGTGCTGGCCCATGAGCAGGGGCATGCCCGGGCCCGCCACCACTGGCTGCTGCACTGCTCGGCGGCGCTGGCGGGAGGCTTCCCCCGGGTGCCGGTGTTCGCGGCGTTCCGCGACGAGATGCACCGCCTTGTCGAACTCGCCGCCGACGACACGGCCTCCCGCCGCTACGGCCGTCTCACCATCGCCCTCGCGCTCGTCGGGCTGAACGAGGACCGGGGCGTGTTCGGGCCCTGCCCGACCCCGGAGGCACATGTGCCTCAGCGCGTGAACCGCCTGCTCACGCCCCCGGAGCGGCTCCCGGCGGTACGGCGACTGCGGCTGACCGCGTGCGCGGCCCTGGTGCCGGTGGTCCCGGTGCTGGTGACGTTCATGCCGGGGCTGCGGGCGCTCGGGTAGGGACTCGCGCCGGGCCCGCCGGGCAACGGGGAGACCAAGGGCGGGCAAAGGGCAGGCCAAGTACAACGGTCGAGGGGCGGCCTGTGCTCCGGTCGCGGCGCGTGACAGTGATCTCACGCCCCGGCGTTGGCCTGGGACCCCGGGGGTCGGCGAGGATCCCTGTATGCACTCCCCCACCGTCGACTCGCCGCCCCACCGCCCGTCGGCCGACCGCAGCGCCCGCGCCGCCGTGGCGTTCGCGGTGCCCTCCGTCGTCCTCCTCGTCCTGGTCGCGCTCTCCTGGGGGCCGCTCATGTCGCTGGACGAGGGCATCGCGGACACCACGCACAGATGGGCGCTCGACGACCCGGGGACCACGCACGCGTTCCGCATCCTGACGGACTGGGTCTGGGACCCGGTGACGATGCGACTGCTGGCTGCGGCCGCCGCGATCTGGCTGGTGTGGCGCCACGCGGCCTGGCTGCTCGCCGCCTGGCTGGTCGTCACCTGCGCGGTGGGTACGGCCGTGCAGCAGGGCCTGAAGGCCGCGGTGGGCCGGGAGCGGCCTTCGTGGCCCGACCCCGTCGACTCCGCCCATTACGCGGCGTTTCCCTCGGGCCACGCCATGACGGCGACGGTGGTGTGCGGCCTGCTGCTCTGGCTCCTGCATGTGTACGGCGCCGGCCGGACCGTCATGCGTGCCGCGCTCGCGGTGTCCGTGGTCTCGGTCCTCGGGGTCGGTCTGACCCGGATCTGGCTCGGTGTGCACTGGACCTCGGACGTGGTGGGCGGCTGGCTGCTGGGGATGCTGACGGTCGCGCTGGCGGTGCTGGCGTACGAGCGATGGAACGGCCCCGCGCGGATCCGCCCTGCCACGGAGAGGACTTCACGTGGCTCGGAACGGACTTCACTTGGCTCGGAGAGGACTTCACGTGGCTCGGAGAGGACTTCACGTGGCTCGCAGCGGACTCCACGCGGCTCGGAGCGGACTTCACGCTCCCCACGCTCCCCAGGGCGTACTGAGCGCGCCCCGGCGCGTACTGAACGTGCCCCAGGCCGTACTGAGCGCGGCCCAGGCCGGTACTGAGCGCGGCCCAGGCCGTACTGAGCGCGGCCCAGGCCGGTACTGAGCGCGCCCCGGGGCGTACTGGGCGTGACTCAGGGCGTACTTGACCGGCGAGGGGCGTCGGCCGAAGGATCGCGGCATGACGATCAAAGCCGTGCTGTTCGACTTCTCCGGGACGCTCTTCCGTATCGAGCCGACGGAGTCCTGGCTGCGCGCGGTGCTCACCGAGGCCGGTGTCGCCCTGTCGGAGCCGAAGTTGACGCTGGCGGCCGAAGCGCTGGAGCGGGCGGGCGCACAGGCGGGCGGGGCACTCCCGGCCGAGGCGCCGGCGGGTGAGCTGGGCGACCTGTGGGCGGTCCGGGACCACAGCGCCGAGCGGCACCGGGCCGCGTACACGGGCCTCTCCCGTCAGGTGCGTCTCCCCGACCCGGCCCTCCACGACGCGCTGTACGACCGCCACATGGCCCCGCGAGCCTGGAGCCCGTACCCCGACGCGGCCGAGGTGCTCGCCGGCCTGCGGGAACGCGGGGTGGCCGTCGGTGTGGTGAGCAACATCGGCTGGGATCTGCGGCCGGTGTTCCGCGTCCACGACCTCGACCCGTATGTGGGCGCGTATGTGCTGTCGTACGAGCACAGCCTCCAGAAGCCGGACCGGCGGTTGTTCGCCCTTGCCTGTGAGGCGCTCGGAGTCGACGCGCGGGACACGCTGATGGTCGGTGACGACCGGCGCGCCGACGGCGGTGCGGCGGCTCTGGGCTGTGGGGTGCACTTCGTGGACCATCTGCCCGTGGACCGACGCCCCGACGGGCTGCGGCCGGTGCTGGATCTGATCGGCTGACGGCCCGCGTCCGGGCCTGGGGCCTGTCGTTCGGATCACGCCCGGGTCGTGGGGAGTGGCACGCACATGGCGCACCGGCCCGGAGCCGGCGTGATCCGAACGACAGGCCCTGGCATCCGCCGGGGTCCGTTCCGGGCCATCCCCCGTTTGGCCCGAAACGGACAGCGGCTCCGGGCTGGACCACACAGGGTCGCCACCCGGAAGCGCTGAGTTTAGTTGACTGGCGGCCAGTCAACGCGGGAGTTACAGGATGTCCCCGCGCGGCCCCTCGGTCAATGAAGGAGGCGCGGCGGCCGGTCCGGGGAACGACCGCCGCGCGACATCGTTGCCAGGCACAGGTCGTGCCGGGAGTGCTACCAGTGGAAGCCGAAGTAGTCCGGCTGTGTCTGCACGTTGAGTTCGCGCAGGTGGACCCACTTGGCCGGGTCCGTGCGCCGGTCGTCGAGCTTCAGGACGTCCAAGCCCTTCACGATGTCGTTCGAGTAGATGTAGCCGTTGTAGTAGTACGCCGACCAGGAGCCGCCGACCTGCAGCGAGCCGGTGCTCAGCGGGCCGCGCTCGAAGTAGGCGATCTCCTTGGGCTTGGTGGAGTCGGTGAAGTCCCAGACGGAGACGCCGCCCTGGTACCAGGCCTGGACCATGATGTCCTTGCCCTTGACCGGGATCAGCGAGCCGTTGTGGGCGACGCAGTTCTCGGTGTCCGCCTGGTGGCGCGCGATCTTGAAGTAGCTCTTGAAGACGAGCTTGCGCTGGTCGCCCTTGCCGACGATGTCGTAGACGCCGTCGGCGCCGCGGTTCGGGCCGATCGCCTCGTTGCAGGTGGCGCCGACGCCACCGCCCAGTTCGTCGGTGAAGACGACCTTGTTCGCCTTCTCGTTGAAGGTCGCCGAGTGCCAGAACGCGAAGTTCACGTTGTCCTGGATGCGGTCGATGACCTCCGGGTTCTCCGGGTCCTTGATGGAGAACAGGATGCCGTCGCCCATGCAGGCACCGGCGGCCAGGTCCTTCGACGGCAGCACCGTGATGTCGTGGCAGCCGGTGGTCTTGCTGACGCCCGGGTTGGTCGGCGAGCCCGGGTTGCCGCCGCCGTCGGGGCCCTCACCGGGGAACAGCACCGGGAAGTTCACCACGGCCGCCTCTTCGGGGGCCCTGCGCGGCACCTTGATGACGGAGATGCCGTCGTGGGGCGGCTGGCAGTCGGGGAACGCGGCGTTGGGCGAGTACGAGGCGACGTAGACGTAGACGTTCCTGCGCTCGGGCACCAGCGTGTGGGTGTGCGAGCCGCAGGCGGTCTCGACGGCGGCGACGTACTTCGGGTTCTTCTTGTCGCTGATGTCGAAGATCTTCATGCCCTCCCACGACGACTTCTCGGTCGCGGGCTGCGTCGTGCTGTTGCACGAGTTGTCGCTGCGCGAGGAGTCGGTGGAGAGGAAGAGCAGGTCGCCGGAGACGGAGATGTCGTTCTGTCCGCCCGGGCACAGCACCTGGGCGACCGTCTTCGGGGCTCTGGGGTTGCTGATGTCGAAGATGCGGAAGCCGTCGTAGTTGCCCGCGAAGGCGTACCTGCCCTGGAAGGCGAGGTCCGAGTTGGTGCCCGCCAGGGTGTCCTTCGGGATGTTGACGAGGTGCTCGATGTTGGCGGAGTGCACGATCTCGTCCTGGCCCGGGATCTCACCGGCCGCGATCGCGGCCCGCGCCGCGGCGGCGTCACTCTTGGAGACCTTCTCCCGTCCTGCGGGCGCGTCCCCAGGGTCGGGGGTCGCGGCCGCGGGACCGGCCGTGAGCAGCGCGGCCAGGAGTCCGGCGGCCACCGCGCCGGCTCCCATGCGTCTGCGCCGCGTTCGAAGGCTGTCTAACAGGATCACTGCGTCCTCCCTTGTAGCCGTTCGCACTTGAACGGTTCACGGTTCTCCGCAGTATCGTCTTCATCATGCACAGATCAATAGGTGGGCAATGTGTTTGTAACGAACCTTTTGATCATGCAGGCCGGAAAGCATGCTAGGAACGGTCGTCAACACCCACAAGGTGGACGCCCGTCGTCGTGCCCCAGGAGGTCACTGTGCCCGTTCGCCGTACGTTTCGCGCACCGCTGGTCGGGGCCATGCTCACGGCCGCCGTACTCGTGCTCGCGGGCTGCGACTCCGGGTCGGACTCCGACGCGGACGGCGACTCGGCCACGGCGACCGGGCCCTCGGTGATTGCCCCCGGGAAGCCCGGCGAGGCGGCGAGAACGCTCTCGCCGGAGGAGGCCGAAAAGCAACGCGCCGAGGACGACTCGCCGAACTCCGCGGACTTCTCGTACGCCCGCATGATGATCGAGCATCACACCCAGGCCCTGGAGATGACCGAACTCGCCCCGGAACACGCCGGATCGGACCGGGTGAAACGGCTCGCCGAGCGCATCACGGCCGCGCAGAAGCCGGAGATCGCCTCCATGGAGAGTTGGCTGAAGAACAACGACGCCGACAAGAAGGGCACTTCGCACAAGCACGAGGCGATGCCCGGCATGGCGACCGAGGAACAGCTGAAGCGGCTGGGCGAGTTGAAGGGCAAGGCGTTCGACAAGCTCTTCCTCAAGCTGATGATCACGCATCACGACGGGGCGATCACGATGGCCACGGAGGTGAAGGGGCAGGGCAACAACATCCAGATCGAGGAGATGGCGGACGACGTGATCGCCCAGCAGACCGCCGAGATCGACCGGATGCGCGACATGCGGTAGGCGCGTCGAGCGACGAGTGTGACGCACATCACCGCGAGCGCCGGGTCGCAGCCCTCCCTCTGGGCCACCAGACGCAGGATCCGCGTTCCCGGTCGCCGACGCGACCCCGCGCGCCTCGGAAATAACGCTTCCAGCGCACACGTAACGTAACCTGGCGATCACATTCGGCATCACCGGGCACGCATCCACCGCCGCCCACGGCACCCTGTCAGCGCAGCGGTGGTGGTGCGATGCTGGAGGCATCAGCGATCTCCTCGGGTGACTCGGGTAAGGAGTTCCGCCGTGGTGCTGCGTGTCGCCGTCGTCGGCTCGGGGCCGAGCGGGTGCTACACCGCCCAGAGCCTCGTCCAGCAGGACCCCTCTGTACGCGTCGACGTCCTGGACCGGCTGCCCTGCCCGTACGGCCTGGTGCGGTACGGCGTGGCGCCGGACCACGAGAAGATCAAGTCGCTGCAGAACAACCTGCGCACGGTCCTGGAGCACGACCGGGTGCGCTTCCTCGGCAGGGTGCGGGTGGGGCCGGAGGGCGTGCCGGTGGCCCGGCTCCGCGAGCTCTACCACGCGGTCGTGTACTGCGTGGGCGCCGCGACGGACCGCAAGCTCGGCATCCCGGGTGAGGAGCTGCTCGGCAGCTGGTCCGCGACCGAGTTCGTGTCCTGGTACAGCGCGCATCCGGACGCCGTCGCGGAGGGTTTCGTGCTCGGCGCGCGGGCGGCCGTGGTGATCGGCGTCGGGAACGTCGCGGTGGATGTGACCCGGATGCTCGCACGGGG
Organism: Streptomyces graminofaciens; assembly: GCF_030294945.1. Lineage (NCBI taxonomy): Bacteria > Bacillati > Actinomycetota > Actinomycetes > Kitasatosporales > Streptomycetaceae > Streptomyces > Streptomyces graminofaciens. The sequence goes on from NZ_AP018448.1 coordinate 1,700,424, forward strand.
CCCGGCCGAGCTGAGCCCCACCGACATGCCGCAGGGCGCGCTCACCTCGCTCGCCGCCAGCGAGGTCGCCCAGGTCCACATGGTGGGCCGCCGGGGCCCGTCCCAGGGCCGCTTCACCACCAAGGAGCTGCGTGAACTGGGCACCCTCCCGGACACCCGGGTCACCGTCAACCCGGCGGAGCTGGAACTCGACCCGGCCTACGTCGACCCCTCGGCCCTGCCCGCGCCCCAGCGCCGCAACGTGGAGGTCCTGCGCGGCTGGGCCACCGCACCGCCCACCGAGGGCCGCCACCGCATCCGCCTGCGTTTCTACCTCCGCCCCGTCGAAATCCTCGCCGACGGCGACCGCGTGTGCGGGGTCCGCCTGGAGCGCACGACACCGGACGGCCACGGCGGAGTCACCGGCACCGGCCGCTACGAGGAGATCGAGGCCCAGTTGGTCCTCCGCTCGGTCGGCTACCGCGGGGTCCCCCTGGACGACCTCCCCTTCGACTCGGCCCACGGCACCGTCCCGCATCTGGCCGGCCGCGTCCTGCGGGACGGCGCGGCAGCCACGGGCGAGTACGTGTCCGGCTGGATCAAGCGGGGCCCGACGGGTGTGATCGGCACGAACAGGCCGTGCGCGAAGGAGACGGTGACTTCCTTGCTGGAGGACGCGCCGGAGCTGGTACGCCGTGAGGTGCCGGACGACCCACTGGCGGAGCTGAGGGCGCAGGGCGTCAGCCCGGTGCAGTGGTCGGGCTGGCAGTCCATCGAACGGGCGGAGGCGGAGCTGGGCGCGTCGCTGGGCAGGGGCGTGGTGAAACTGCCGGACTGGGAGTCACTCATGACCGCCGCCCAGGGGGCGCCTGCGTAGGGCCGTGCCGCGTCGATGTGCGACTCAGCCGTCGCCGAGCCGGACGGCCTGGCGCGCGGCGGCGTCGAGGAGAGCGTCGAGAAGGCCCGGGAAGAGGTCGTCCAGGTCGTCCCGGCGCAGGTCGTTCATCTTGGCCGTGCCCCGGTAGACCTGCCGGATCACGCCGCTCTCGCGCAGCACCCGGAAGTGGTGGGTGGTCGTGGACTTGGTGACCGGCAGGTCGAAGTACGAACAGGAGAGCTCGTCGGCGGCGTCGGCGAGCTCTCGCACGACGCGCAGCCGCACGGGGTCGGAGAGCGCGTGCAGCACGGCCTCCAGCCGGATCTCCGCGCGCTCCGGATGGGCGAGGTCACGGCTGCCTGCGGCGGGCGATGTCACGGCGGACTCCATTCGTCACGGTCGTCACGGGAATGTGCCGGCACCGGCATCCCATTGTACGAGACCTATCGTAGTTTGACATTCACCGTACTACGATGCCTATCGTACGAGCAGCAGTGACCGATCCCGTGACGAATGGAGTCCGCCGTGAGCGCGCTCTTCGAGCCCTACACCCTGCGTGAACTGACCATCCCGAACCGGGTGTGGATGCCCCCGATGTGCCAGTACTCGGCCGCGCACGAGGGCCCCGGGACAGGCGCACCCGACGACTGGCACTTCGCGCACTACGCGGCTCGCGCCACCGGCGGCACGGGGCTGATCATCGTCGAGGCGACCGCCGTCGCCCCCGAGGGCCGGATCACGCCGTACGACCTCGGCATCTGGAACGACACCCAGGTCGAGGCCTTCCGCCGGATCACCCGGTTCCTCAAGGACCAGGGCTCGGTGCCCGCGGTCCAGCTCGCGCACGCCGGCCGCAAGGCGTCGACCGGCCTGCCGTGGCAGGGCGGGGCACCGATCGGCCCGGAGGCGTACGGCTGGCAGCCGGTCGCGCCCAGCGCGCTGCCCTTCGACGAAGGGCATCCCGTACCGACGGAGTTGACGGTCGAACAGATGAGCGCGGTCGCCGAGCAGTTCGCGGACGCGGCCCGGCGTGCCCTCGCCGCGGGCTTCGAGGTCGTCGAGATCCATGGCGCCCACGGCTATCTGATCAACGAGTTCCTCTCCCCGTACTCCAATCACCGTACGGACGAGTACGGCGGCCCGTACGAGAACCGGGTCCGGTTCGCCCTCGAAGTCGTGGACGCCGTACGGGAGGTGTGGCCGGACGACAAGCCGCTGTTCTTCCGGATCTCGGCCACCGACTGGCTGGCGGAGAACGGCTGGACGGCCGACGACACGGTCCGTTTCGCCGCCGAACTGCACGCGCACGGTGTGGACCTCCTCGACGTCTCCACCGGCGGCAACGCCCCCGCCGTCCGCATCCCGACCGGTCCCGGCTACCAGGTGCCCTTCGCCGCCCGGGTCAGGAACGAGACGCCGATGGCCGTCGCCGCGGTCGGTCAGATCACCGAGCCCGAGCAGGCCGAGAAGATCCTTGCCGGCGGCGAGGCCGACGCGGTCCTGCTGGGCCGGGAGCTGCTGCGCGACCCGTCCTGGGCCCGCCGGACGGCCCGCGAACTCGGGGGCGAGGTGTGGGTGCCGAAGCAGTACCACCGGTCGGTGTGAGCCGCGCCGAGGTCAGCGCAGCAGGCTCGGCGGTACGGCTTCGGCCAGGAGGCGGTAGCCCTCGGGGTTGAGGTGCAGCCAGTCGCCGTCGTGGAGGTCGGCGCGGAGGCGGCTCGGGTTCTGCGGGTCGCGGACGGCGCGGTCGAAGTCGATGACCGCGTCGAAGCGGCCGCTCGTGCGGATCCAGGTGTTGACCGCCTGCCGGGCCGCCTCACGGTGCCCGTCGGGGTCGTCGTACGAGGTGTTGCCGTCGAAGGGCAGCAGGGTCGCGCCGTAGACGCGGATGCCCTGGGCGTGTGCCCGGACGACGATCTGCTCGTACGCGGCGATCAGGTCGTCGGTGACGCGCCGCTGGGCGGCGGGGGTCGCCTCTGCGGTGCCGAGGTCGTTGACGCCCTCGAAGACGATGAGCTTCTCGACGGCACTGTGGGCGAGGATGTCGCGGTCCAGGCGGGCGAGCGCGTTCGGGCCGAGTCCGTCGTTGAGGACCCGGTTGCCGCCGGCCGCCTGGTTGACCACCGCGATGTTCCGGCCGGCGGGGCTCGCCTGAAGACGGTCGAAGAGCTGGTCGGGCCAGCGGTTGTTGCCGTTGGTCGTCGAGCCCCGGCCGTCGGTCAGGGAGTCGCCGAGGACGGCGACCGCGGTCGTACGGGCCGGGGACAGCACCTCCACGTCGCTCAGCAGATACCAGTGGTTGACCGGGGTCGCCCCGGGCAGCTCCTCGTCCCGGGTGTGGTCGCCGCTCTGGAGGTACGAGGTGGTGCGGGAGCCCGGGTGGGAGGTGAGGGCGAGGGTCTGCTGGCCCGTGGCGAGGTACGCCGTCACGGTCAGGTTGCTGCCCGGTTCCAGGTCGAACTCCAGTGGGTCCGAGACCACTTGGGCGCCGACCGGCACCGTTGTGGCCTCCCGGCCGCTGAAGGTCACCGTCCGGGAGGTGCCGGGCTGGATCGCGCCGACGCCTGCCTGGCCATGGCGCGGGAGGGCCACGGTCACCGAGGTCAGCGGCAGTGGGGCGCCGCCGAAGGCGTTGGAAAAGCGCAGCCGGAGGCGGGGCCCGCCGGTGGTGACGTGCACGGTCTGCCGCAGGGTGGTGTCGACGAGGACCGCCCGGTCACCGGTGAACGGCGCGGGTGGCATGTTGCCCGGCTCCGTGAGCTGCGGCATCGCCGACCAGGTGTTCACCCAGTGGCGCCGGGCGGCCGCGGCCTCGGCCCCGGCTCCTGAGGTCCGCTCCGGGCTCCTGACCAGGGCCACCACGGCGGAGGACGTGACGATGAGGGCCAGGACGAGGACGCAGGTGGCGATCAGCCCGGCGAGCGGCGCCCTTCCCGATGGCTGGAGGCTGCTGGAGGACCGGGCGCTTCTCGGCTGCTGCACGTGCGGGGTGCCTTTCTGCCGGGAGAGTGGAACACGAAAGGTGTCCGGGCGCGCACCGAGGCACGCGCCCGGAGAGGCCGGTCCCGAAGGACCCGACCCGTCAAGCAGTCGTGCAGGCCGTGCCGTTGAGGCTGTACGCGGTGGGTGCGGCGATGTTGCCGGTGTGGTTCGCCTGGTAGCCGATGCTCACACTCGCGCCCGGTGCGATCGCCGCGTTGTACGTGGCGTTGGTCGCGGTCACGGCACCGCTCGCCGGGCTGTATGTGGCGCCCCAGCCGTTGGTGATGGCCTGGCCGGAGGGCAGGGTGAAGCCCAGCTTCCAGCCGTTGACCGCCGTCGTCCCGGTGTTGGTGATGGTCACGGAGGCGGTCAGGCCGGTGTTCCAGGCGCTGGTGGTGACGGTCACCTTGCAGGGGCCCGCCGGGGGCTGGGGCGCGGGCCCTGAGCCGTTGAGGCCGAAGAAGGTCAGCACGCGCTCGCCCATGCCCCAGGCGTACAGGTTGTGTCCGACGCCCTGGAGGCTGACGGCCTCGACGGAGGCGCGGTCACCGGTGCCGCCGTAGCGGGTGCGGGTCCAGCCGGACTGGGGCGTGTCGGTGGCGGCCGGCGTCTGGCTGACGCCGTGCACATTGGTCCACTGCTTGATCTCCTCGCCGAAGTTGGGGTAGCGCAGCACGTCGTCCTCGGTGCCGTGCCAGACCTGCATCCGGGGCCGGGGGCCGGTGTAGCCGGGGTACGAGCCGCGGACGAGGTCGCCCCAGGCCTGCGGGGTGCGCGTGATGGTGCCGTTCGCGCAGTCGCTGTTCCACTCGGAGCCGTTGGTGGTGGCGAAGCAGGCGAAGGGGACGCCCGAGAAGGCGGCGCCCGCCGCGAACACGTCCGGGTAGTCGCCGAGCAGGACGTTGGTCATCATCGCGCCGGAGGAGATACCGGTGGCGAAGACACGGCTGGTGTCGGCGGAGTAGGTGCGGACCGTCCAGTCGACCATCGACTTGATGCCCACGGGGTCGCTGCCGCCGCCCCGGCGCAGCGCCTGGGGCGAGGAGACGTCGAAGCACTTGCTGCTGCGGGTGACGGACGGGTACACGACGATGAAGCCGTAGCGGTCGGCGAGCTGGGCGTACTCGGTGCCGTTGTACATGGCGGGGCCGGAGCCGGTGCAGTAGTGCACGGCCACGACGATGGCCGGCTTCGTGGTGACGCTCTCCGGCACGTACAGGTACATCTGGAGGTTGCTGGGGTTCTCACCGAAGTTGGTGATCTCGGTGAGCGCGGCGCGGGGCGCCGCCTCGGCCTTCGCGTCCGGAGCCGCCTCGGCGAGTGACGACGGCTTCGGCAGGGGTGCGGCCGAGGCCGTGGGTGCGGTGAGGAGCGTGGCCGCGAGTAACGGCACCAGGGCTCCGATCAGCGTGACGAGAACCGCGCGCAGCGGTCTCCGCGCCATGTCGTGGGGGGTTCGGGGCACGTCCTTGTCCCTTCAGCAGGCGGAGTTGGTCTGGGTGAGCAGGCCCAGGCGCCAGGGCAGCTGGGAGTAGTCGCCGCTCGAGGCCGGGTCCATGCCCTGGTACAGGTACCGCAGCCGGCAGGGGTCGATCGTCTGGGTCTGGTCGACGCCGTCACGGATCAGGTCGCCGTGGCTGAAGTCCTTGGTCCAGGCCGGTGTTCCCGCCGGGAAGGTCACGTTGTTCGAGCGGATGAACGCATTGGCCTCGGTGTCCGCGAGCGGGGTCCAGGCACCGCCGAGGCGGTCGGCCGTCCAGGCCCGGAAGTAGCGCCGCCAGTCCGACTTGGTGGCGAGCGCCTCGACGAGCAGGAGGTACTTGCCGCTGTCGCCGATCCGGTAGACGTTGCTCGCCTCGAAGAGGTCGAAACGGTTCGGTTCGGAGAGCACGATCGCGGTCTCCCGGAAGCCGTTCGGGAACTCGCCGAGCGTGGTGCGGGAGCGGTACTGGTGGCCGTTGTCGTCGGAGAAGAACAGGTAGCAGTCGGTGCTGTCGCAGACCGTCCAGAAGTCGAGCCAGCCGCCGCTGCCCTTGTTCTGGGTGACGACGGGCGGCTCGGTGGCCATGAAGGTGCGCGGCGCGCTCCAACTGCGCGGATCGCCGGGTTCGGTGGTCGTGGAGTACGACGGCGGACCGGTCTGGTAGACCATGTACCAGAGCTTCTGCGGCGCGAAGTGGAACACCTGAGGGGCGGCGGCGTACCGGTTGCCGATGTTCGGGTTGACGTCGAGGAACGTCTGCGGCGCGGCCGCGGCCTGGGACCAGTCGGAGAAGCTGGTGTGGGCCAGGCTCCACGCGCCGGAGGTGTCGGCGGTCGTGGCGTAGACGTGCCACCGGTTGTCGTACCGGAACACCGACGGATCCTTGAGCGAGACGATCCGGTGGGTGGCGTCCGGCTTCGGGGAGATCAGCGGGCCGGTGGAGGACCAGCTGAAGGAGCCGGGCAGCGGGCCCGCGGAGCCGATCCGGGAGGCGTCGGCGGTCGCCGGGCCGGGGGACAGCACGGTCGGGCCGACGGCCAGTAACGCCAGGACAAGTCCGCTGATGAACGTACGCATACGTGGAGTCGCCATCGACTCACCCCTCTCGGAAGCGAAGCGTCCGGCGAGCATCGTGGCATGGACATGGCCGCCCTGGAAGCGCTCCCACGCGTCGAAAGAATTCGCTCGCGCCACGCGCCGGGAGCGCCCCGCACAGCCCGCCGGAGCGGGCGGAGAGACCGGGAGGGGCGCCCACCTGGGGCGACCGAATGTCTTCTGCGCAAAGCCTTGACTAGAAAGCGCTTGCTCCCTACGTTCCGTTCAGCAGTGTGAACCGCCCCTTCGCCGCACCCGCACGGCAATACACACCCGAGCCCCATCGGCCCGGAAACACGCACCTTCCAAAGTGCCGAGTACCCCACCTCGGCATCTCCGTCCGCGCGCAGCGATCAGATTCATGAACACCGTTCACACACATGGCCCACACGTTCTCCCTGAAGGGACGCACCCCATGCGTACCGTCCCCCCACGTACACATGCGCAAAGATCAGCCCTGGTGGCCGCGGCGGCCGCTCTCGTCTCCACCGCCGTCCTCGTCCTGCCCCAGTCGGCGACGGCCGCCGAGACCTCCCCCATCGGTTTCGGCGCCGGGACGACCGGGGGCGGCGGCGCCTCCGCGGTCACCGTCTCCACGCTCGCCGCCTTCAAGAGCGCCGTCACGGGTGACTCGGCCAAGGTGATCCGCGTCAGCGGCCTGATCTCACTGAGCGGTCAGGTGGACATCGGCTCCAACACGACGGTGCTGGGCGTGGGTTCGTCCTCGGGGTTCACCGGCGGCGGCCTGCGGATCAAGGAAGAGACCAACGTCGTCGTCCGCAATCTGAACATCAGCAAGCCGCTCGCGCCCGCCGACGGAATCACGGTCCAGGAGTCCACAAAGGTGTGGATCGACCACAACTCCTTCTCGGCGGACCGCACGCACGACAAGGACTACTACGACGGTCTGCTGGACATCAACCACGGCTCGGACCATGTGACGGTGTCCTGGAACACCTTCAAGGAGCACTTCAAGGGCTCGCTCGTCGGCCACAGCGACAACAACGCCTCCGAGGACACCGGGCACCTGAGGGTGACGTACCACCACAACCACTTCAGCAACGTCTACTCACGCATCCCCAGCCTGCGCTTCGGCACCGGGCACTTCTACAACAACTACGTGGACGGCGCCGAGACCGCCTGCCACTCGCGCATGGGCGCCCAGATGCTCGTGGAGAACAACGTCTTCCGCAACACAGGAGTCGCGGTCACCACGAACCGCAGCAGTGACGTGGACGGCTACGCCAATCTGCGCGGCAACGACCTCGGTGGGGCCGCCACCGAGATCTCCCGGACGGGCAGCTTCACCGCCCCGCCGTACGGCTACAGCGCCGAGCCCGCCTCGTCCGTCGTCGCCTCGGTCACCTCGGGCGCCGGCGCCGGAAAGCTCTGAGACCCCCCATCCGCTCGGACAACAGAAGGAATCGGGACATGACTTCTGCAACACGTCCGCGTGCCCGCACGCGCGCGCTGACCGGCACGCTCGCCGCGTTCAGCCTCTCGTTTGGCATGATCATGACTAGCGGGGCCTCGACCGCTAGCGCCGCCACCTGGCCGACACCGACCAGCAGCAAGCCGGTGACCTCGACCATCAAGGTGACCGGCACCAGGGACGGCGGCATGGTGCGCTACTACGGCAGCGGCGACCTGGCCGGCGACGGTCAGGAAGAGGGCCAGGACCCGATCTTCGAGCTCGCGGCCGGCGCGACACTGAAGAACGTCATCATCGGCGCGCCCGGCGCCGACGGCATCCACTGCGAGGGCAACTGCACGCTGCAGAACGTGTGGTGGGAGGACGTCGGCGAGGACGCGGCGACCTTCCGCGGCGGCTCCACCTACACGGTGACCGGCGGCGGCGCCAAGAAGGCGGCCGACAAGGTCTTCCAGCACAACGGGCCGGGCACCCTGAACATCTCCAACTTCGCCGTCAGCGAGTTCAAGACGCTCTACCGCTCGTGCGGCGACTGCTCCACTCAGTACACACGCAAGGTCAACCTCAACAACATCGAGGTCACCGGGACGGGTTCGACCGCACGGCTCGTCGGCATCAACGTCAACCGCAACGACGTCGCGACCCTGCGCAGGATCACGATCCTCAACGACAGCGGTCGCAAGGTCGTCCCGTGCCAGAAGTACAACAACAACGACTCGGCCGGTACGGGCCCCGACAGCACCAACTGCCTGTACTCCGCCTCGGACATCACCTACAGGTGAGACCGCTCATCATCTGACCGGTGGGTCCCTTCCCTGACGGCCGGACGGCGCCTTCCCCCACGGGCCTCGTCCGGCCGTCGGCCGTCGCAGACCTCGTCCGGCCGTCGGCCATCCGCGCGGGCGTCGCCACGGCCGTCGGCGCGGGGAGGGTGCTCGCCGCACGGAAGTGGGCTACCACCCGCGCGAGGAGGCGTTCGCCCGTACGAGTGGCGCGTTCACCAGGCCTTGCGCTCCCACAGCGGGCCGACGCGCTCCCAGGCCTCGTCCCACTCGTCCAGCCGCCGCCGCTCCAGCCGTCCGCGTACGACCCTGCCGCCCACGTACGGCACGGCCGCCACGCACACTCCCGCCAGGATGCCGACGAGGGTGGCGCGCAGCCGGGCCTGGGACGCCGAGGCGGGCTGGGTCACGAGGCGGCCCTCGGTGTCCGTCCAGACGGTGACCGAGGTGCCCTCGGCGCTGGCGGGCTCGACCCGGGCCTGCCCGTCGCGCGCGGAGCCGTCCGGCGCCGACCAGCGGACCTTGGACCACACCCGGTCGGCCCCGTTCGCGTCGGCCGGCTGCGGCGCGTCCTGGGTGAGGGTCGCGGTGACCGGACGCCACTCGGCGCGCTGCCGGGCGAGACCGGCCTCGACGGAGTCCGCCGACAGCAGTCCCGCGACCACCCCGCCGAACACGGTGAGGGCCCACACGGTGAGGACGACCCACCCCTCGAGCCGGTCGCTGCGCCGCCGCAGCGGATTGCGCCGCCATCGCCACAGCCACACCTTCGGACCACGGAATGCCGCCATCGCGGACACCCTCCTCATGGACGCGGGACATGCCGAACCGCTCTCCCATACGGGCCCGGCCCCACCGCTGCTCATGCGATGTGGGTCACCTCGCCCGGCCGCCGCCTCACCCGGCGCCCGCACCGCTCTCCCCCGGGTCCCCGACACCCCCTCTGACCTGCGGTGAAACGTCCTCGGAGGGTAACTGTCAGTGCCGGGGTGCAGACTGGCCGGTGACCGAGACAACCGACTGAGACGAAGACGTCCGGAGGTGGTCGGCATGGCCGACGTCCTGCTCACCGTGGGCACGCGCAAGGGGTTGTTCATCGGACGGCGGCGCGGCGGCGCCTGGGAGTTCGACGAGAGTCCGTACTTCAACGCGCAGGCCGTGTACGCGGTCGCCATCGACACCCGCGCGGACACGCCCCGCCTTCTGGTCGGCGGCGACAGCGCGCACTGGGGGCCGTCCGTGTTCCACTCCGACGACCTCGGCCGCACATGGACCGAGCCCGCGCGCCCGGCCGTCAGGTTCCCCAAGGACACCGGCGCCTCCCTGGAGCGGGTGTGGCAGCTGCATCCGTCGGCCGCCGAGCCGGACGTGGTGTTCGCGGGCACGGAACCGGCGGCGCTGTACCGCTCGGAGGACCGCGGCGAGACCTTCGAGCTGGTACGGCCGCTGTGGGAGCACCCGACGCGCGACCAGTGGGTGCCGGGTGGCGGCGGGGAGGGCCTGCACACCGTCCTCACCGACCGGCGGGACGCGCGGGCGGTGACCGTCGCCGTCTCCGCCGCCGGGGTGTTCCGCACGCGGGACGGCGGCGAGAGCTGGACACCCTCGAACTCCGGGGTCTCGGCGGTGTTCCTGCCGGACCCGAACCCGGAGTTCGGCCAGTGCGTGCACAAGGTCGCGCGGGACGCCGAGAAGCCGGACCGGCTGTATCTGCAGAACCACTGGGGGGTGTACCGCAGCGACGACGCGGGCGCGCACTGGTCGGACATCGGCGCGGGTCTGCCCTCGACGTTCGGATTCACCGCGGTCGCCCATCCGCGCCGCGGGGACACGGCGTACGTCTTCCCGATCACCGCGGACTCGGACCGGGTCCCCGCCGACCGGCGCTGCCGTGTCTTCCGCACGGCGGACGCGGGCGGCACCTGGGAGCCGCTGTCGCAGGGCCTGCCGCGCGAGGACCACTACGGCACGGTGCTGCGCGACGCGATGTGCACGGACGACGCCAACCCGGCGGGGGTGTACTTCGGCAACCGCAACGGCGAGGTGTACGCGTCGGCCGACGACGGAGACACCTGGCGCCAGTTGGCCTCGCATCTGCCGGACGTGCTGTGCGTGCGCGCGGCGGTGGTGGGCTGAGCGCCTTCCTTCAGGGAGATCGCAGCGAGAAAGGGCCGCCGTGAAGAGGGGGTGGGCCACAAAGAAAGGGGGATCACGTTGCCCGGATGGCACCCGTACCGATCACCAAAGCGCCCTGGAACGCGCACTGTTCGTCCACCGGACGGTCAACCCTGGTCGCCCTCCGACCGCCGGTTGATCTTCTCTGTCGCTACGGCAGTAGGGTGACGCCGTGGCACCACGACCCTTGCATGAAATCGTCGAACCGGGCTGGGCGAAGGCACTGGAACCCGTGGCCGGACGGATCGCCGAGATGGGCGACTTCCTGCGCGCGGAGATCGCGGCCGGGCGCACCTACCTCCCGGCCGGACCGAACGTCCTACGGGCCTTCCAGCAGCCCTTCGACGAGGTCCGCGTCCTCATCGTCGGCCAGGACCCCTATCCGACGCCGGGGCACGCGGTGGGGCTGTCCTTCTCGGTCGCGCCGGAGGTACGGCCGCTGCCGGGCAGCCTGATCAACATCTACCGCGAACTGAACACGGACCTGGGTCTGCCCCAGCCGTCCAACGGCGACCTCACTCCGTGGACGCAGCAGGGCGTACTGCTGCTGAACAGGGCGCTCACCACGGCCCCGCGCAAGCCGGCGGCCCACCGCGGCAAGGGCTGGGAGGAGGTCACCGAGCAGGCGATACGGGCGCTGGCCGCGCGCGGACGCCCCTTGGTCTCCGTCCTCTGGGGCCGCGACGCCCGCAACCTCCGCCCCCTCCTCGGCGACCTCCCGTCCATCGAGTCCGCCCATCCCTCCCCCATGTCCGCCGACCGCGGTTTCTTCGGCTCGCGCCCCTTCAGCCGGGCCAACGACCTCCTGGCCCGCCAGGGCGGCGCCCCGGTGGACTGGCGCCTGCCATGACCGGCGCCGGGGCGGAGCGCGGGGTACCGAGTTGTTCGGGGCCGCGCGACGCCCCGGCGGAAACACCGGAGGGCGGCTCCGTGCCGCCTCACGGCACATCGACCGGGGCTGGGGCCTCGAAGCCGCTGTCCGGCTCTGGGAGCAACTGCGCCACCCCTCTCGGGGCACACGGCGCGGAGGCCGGCAGGGCTGTCACGGCCACTGAGCGGGCATGTGAGGCCGCGGCTGGGCATACCGGGGCTTCCGAGCGGGGCGGCTTCACGGCCAGGGGCGCGGGTGGGTCGGCAACGGCGAGCACCGAGTTGGTCACGCGGCCCGGCGACTCCGGGGTACCTGACGACGCGGCTGGACTCTCCTCCGTTTCCGGGCCGCATCACGTCCCGGCCCGGACTGCGGGTCGAGCGGCACCAGCGCACACCGAGACAGCCGGAAGACCCCGCGATTCCGGCGCACTCAACGACACCGTCGGACTCACCCTCACTCCCGCACCGCATCACGTCGTGGCCCGGGCTGCCGGCGGGACGCCCCGGGCTGCCGGCGGGACGGCACCGGCGCGCGCCGAGACCGCCGAGAGCCTCGGCTGTTCCAAGGCGCCTGACGACGCCGGACTCACCAGCGGCCCCGGACCGCGATGCGACGCGGCCCGGACCGGCGATGGGGCGGCACCGCGTCGTGACTCGGTCGAGGGTCTCGTTGGCCTCGTGACGGGCGGTGTTCTGTCCGTGGGTTCGCGTGGTCCTGGGGCCGCTCTCACGTCTGGGCCGGACTCGCTCGGCGCCGAGGCCCCTGTCGTTCTCGCCGTCGACTCCGGCGGCTCGGGCATGCGTGTGGTGTTGGCCGTGGGGGGTCGGGTCGTCGGGGGGCCGGTGGTGTCGAAGGAGCCGGTGCGGACCGGGGTGCGGGGGATCGACGCCGGGCATTTGTTGGCGCAACTGCTGCCCGTGGCAAGGGGGTTGGTCGAGGATGCCGGGGTCGGGGCGCTCGCGGCGGTGGCCGTGGGGGCCGCCGGGTTCGCGACGCTCGGGGAGCGGATGCGGGCCGAGTTGCCGTCCGCTCTCGGGCGTGAACTGGGGGTGCGGCGGGTCGCGCTCGTCGCTGACGCCGTGAGCGCCTACACCGGGGCCCTCGGCCCCTCGCCCGGCGTGGTGATCGCCGCCGGGACGGGGCTCATCGCGATCGGCACCGACCTGGAGCGCTGGCGGCGGGCGGACGGCTGGGGTCATCTGCTCGGGGACTGCGGCGGCGGGGCGTGGATCGGGCGAGCGGGGCTGGAGGCGGCGCTGCGGGCGCACGACGGGCGGCCCGGCGGTTCGGCGCGGCTGCTCACCCGTGCCGAGGAGCTGTTCGGCCCGGTGGCCGGGCTGCCCGGGCGGCTCTATCCGCGGCCCGACCGTCCGGCGGTTCTCGCGTCGTTCGCCCCCGAGGTCGCCGAAGCGGCCGCCCAGGCCGGGGACGACCCGGTGGCGGCGGACATCCTGCGCGCGGCGGCCCGCCACATGGCCGACTCCGCCGCCGCGGTGTGCCCCGCCTCGGGCGAGCCCCGAATCGCCCTCACGGGCGGCCTGTTCAAGCTCGGCGACCCCCTCCTCGTCCCCCTGGAGGCCGAGTTGGCCGAGCGGCTGCCGTATGCGCGGCGGGTGCCGGCCGAAGGCGATCCGCTGGCCGGTTCCGTGCGTATCGCGACCGATCTTGCCGTTGGCGGACTCCGGTTGCCGTACGACGAGCAGATGTTATACGTGGTGGCCGAAAAGCAGCACCCGAAATAGGTATCAAACCCGCCTGTCGGACAAGCACCGCCATGCACAACCACAGACGGTACGCGGCAGTTGAATGCGGTACCGATCGGCCCTGATCGCCACGTAACTCATCAGACAAATCCGGACGGATACCGCTCACCTGCACCCTCCCCGAACAGGGGAGCCCAGGAAGCCAGTAGCATGCGGCGCCATGAGCTCCCCCACTGGGCCCGCATCCGGCCTGCCTGTACGAATGCCGCGACCCCGCCAGCCGGGGCGACACCGTCGCCCCGAGCCCCTGGCGGCTCCCGAGGGCGCGCCCGCGCTCGTCCTCGCGGTGCCGGGCACGCCCAGCGCCGCCACGCGCAGCCTCGCCGAGGAGGTCGTGAGCATCGCGCGCTCCGAGCTCCCCGGCCTCGACGCCCGGATCGGGTACGTCGACGGGGACGGCGCGGAGTTCCCCACCCTGCAGTCCGTGCTCACGCACGCCGCCGAGGAGCGCACCGCCCGCTTCGAGCAGGCCCGTGCCGCGGGCCTGGACGTCAAGGAGCCGGACGGCCCCGTCTCCGTCGTCGTGCCGCTGTTGGCCGGTCCGGACAGCGCGACGCTGCGCCAGGTCCGCCAGGCCGTCATGGAGAGCCGTGTCGCGGCCGACCTGACCGATGTCCTCGGCCCGCACCCGCTGCTCGCCGAGGCGCTGCACGTGCGTCTCTCCGAGGCCGGCCTGGCCCGCGCCGACCGCGCCCGCCTCTTCACCGTGGCGACCGCAGCCGACGGCATCATCCTCGCCTCTGTGGGCGGCGAGGAGGCCGTGCAGGCCGCCGGGATCACGGGCATGCTGCTTGCCGCGCGGCTCGCCGTGCCGGTGATGGCCGCCGCGCTCGACCAGGAGGGCTCGATCCAGTCCGTGGCCGAGCAGCTGCGCTCCTCGGGCTCCCAGCAGCTCGCCCTCGCGCCGTATCTGATAGGGCCGGAGATCGACGCGGAGCTGGTCCTGGCGGCCGCTCAGGAGGCGGGCTGCTCCGCCGCCGAGGCGCTCGGTCCGTACCCGGCGATCGGCAAGCTGGCGCTCGGCAAGTACACGACGGCGCTCGGCATCGCTCCGCAGCAGCCGCAGGGCATGCCGGTCCGCTGAGGCCGGCCGTACCCGGTGGGTACACCTCGTACCCCTGGTACACGCCGAAGGGCCCGCTCCCCGTCACAGGAGCGGGCCCTCGGCCGTTCTCGGGGTGTCAGCCGTCGAGGAGCACGCACGAGGCCGCGGGCGTCTCGATCGAGCCACGGCGGCGGGGCACTCCGGTGTCCGGGTCGACTGCGAACCATGTGACGTCCCCGGGGCGTTCGTTGGCGACGTACAGCCATCCCTCGTGGAACGTGACGTCGCGCGGCCAGTGGCCGCCACAGGGCACGGTCGTCACGAGGCGCAGCGCCGCGCCCGCCTCCTCGACCGCGAACACCGACAGCAGGTCCGGGCCTCGGGTCGCCGTCCACACGAAACGGCCGTCGGGCGAGACGACGACTTCGGAGGGGTACGCGTCGCCGTCGGGGGCGCCCGGGAGCACCGGGGTCTCGCCGAGCGGCTCCAGGAGCCCGTCGGCGGCGTTCCAGCGGCAGACGGTGACGGTGGGGGCGAGTTCGTTCAGCACATAGGCGTACGAGCCGGCCGGGTGGAAGGTGAGGTGGCGCGGCCCGGAGCCAGGGCGTAGGCGGGTCTCGCGGTGAACCACGGGTGTGCCGTCCCGCAAGGCGCACACTCGCACCGAGTCCGTGCCGAGGTCGACCGAGACGAACCAGCGGCCGCCGGGGGCGGGGAGGACCTGGTGGGCGTGCGGGGTTCGCTGGTGCTCGGGGTGCGGGCCCGAGCCGGTGTGGCGGAGGGTGCCCGACGCGGTGTGCGTGAGGGTGGCGTCGAGGCGGAGGGGGACGGCGGTGACGCTTCCGGAGCCGTGGTCGGCGGTCAGGACATGGTCGGCGAAGAGGGTGAGGTGGGTGGGGCCGCTGCCGACCGGTACCGGGGAACCTGCCGGTTCGGGCTTGTCGCCTGTCACGCGGTACGCGGCGATCGCACCCTCGGTCGTCTCGCCGGCCGCGTAGAGGGTGGTCCCGTCCGGGGAGAGGGTGAGGTACGAGGGGTCGGGGAAGTCGTCCGTGGTGCTCAGGACGGTCAGGGCGCCGGTTTCGGCGTTCACGGAGGCCAGGAGGATGCCCGGGCCTCCGGCCGACGTGTAGGAGCCGATGTAGGCCCGTCGTCGGCGCTTGTCGTTCGGTGTCGGTGCCGCCACTGTGGTCCCCTCCCGGTGGTGTGGTGTTCGGGGGACAGTAGCAGTAGGTCTAGACCAGTGGGTGTCGGGTGCGTGAGGGTTTCTGCCGCGGGGGTTTTCTTCGCCCCCGCCGCCCGTACCCATTCCCGTCCACTGGGGGCTGCGCCCCCAAGTCCCCCGGTTTCGGCTGCGGGTTCGTCGTGGCTGGTCGCGCAGTTCCCCGCGCCCCTTGCGGGGCGCACGTTCAGCCCCTCCCGCGTGTGTGGAGCGAGGTTCGGTAGCGCTAGCGACTCTCGCTCACGAACCCGTCAGCCGAGAACCCGGAGACGATCCGAGCGGCATCGCCAGCTCCGACAGTGCCTTCTCCAGCTTGTGCAGATGCACGTGGGCCGGCCCCGCCTCCGCCTGATGGGCCGTCTCCTGGGCGGCAGCTTCTACTCGTCCCGGGCGGCGCGCGGTCAAGGCTTCCACTGCGGACTTCACACGCCAGCAGGCAGCGACCAAGGAGGCCTCGTGCAGCCTGGCCGGGTCGGCGGTGGCGGAACCCAGGGCTCGTACCTCGTTCACGCAGTCGTCGAGCAACTGAATCGTCTGACGAGCGCGCTCCTTGCGGGCGCGGAACGGGTTGAGAGGGTGTACCAGCGGAGCCAGTGCCACCCTTGCTCGGCCGAACAACAGCTCCAACTCCGCGGCGTGCGGGGCCGGGTCGGCCTCGGGGTCGCCTTCGAGCCGAGCAGCCGTGGCGGTTGTGGCGGCATGTACGCAGTGCAGGGCCCGCTGGATCCAGGCGTCGTTCGTCGCGTGTGTCGTGACCGGAAGCACGAGGACCACGGCGAGCATGGCGCACACCGCGCCCACGCCTGTCTCCACGAGACGGAGTACGAGCAGGTCGGCATCCAGCACGCCCAACAATCCGTAGAGGAGGCTGGCCATGACGGTCACCGCCAGAATCATCCAGGAGTACGAGACCGCTGCCGTATAGAAGATGCCGAAGACGCAGAACGCGACCAGCCCGACCGACGGCGTAGGCGCCCCATTCAGTGGAACGGCGACAAGAAGGCCGACAGCGACACCGATCACGGTTCCCAGGACGCGGCGAAAACCGCGAACAAGGGTCTCGCCTCGGGACGCCGTATTGACGAATATCCACCAGGCGGTACCAACGGCCCAGTACCAGCGGTCTTCGGAGAATGCCTGGCCGATGAGGAGTGCGAGGGAGCAGGCAACCGCGGCTTGGACAGCCTGCCGAGTGGTTGTCCGCGACAGACCCGTGCCGGGCAATTCGGCGGGAACGAAAACGGGCGAGCCACCGCGTTCGATGGGCCAGAGCAGAAAGCGCACCGTGGCGGCCACCAACAGTGCGAGGACCATCGCGGCGTACAACTCGGGCAGTTGTGCGGGGACGGCGTGCAGGAACTGCGTCACGAAGAAGCTCATGAAAGCGAAGATCCCGAGCGCCTGACCACGTGCCCCCCATCTACGGGCATAGACGCCACAGAAGACTGTGGCCACGAACGCGACGTCCCTGACGGTGGTGACACCGTGCAACGCGGTGGCGAGTGCCAGAACCGGAAATCCAGCCGCGGGCAGAAGGGCAGTGGTGATCCGCTGGGCACCGACGGTCGGATCGGTGACGGTGAAAAGGGCGAGGAGCGCGGCGAGGCCGCCGGTGATCGACGCGGAGAGGGAGAAGCCACAGAGTTCGGAGGCAGCCACCGCGGCTCCGACGCCGATCACGGCGCGGGCCGAATTCCGCAGTCGCAGGCGGCCCGGATCTGGAGCTATGAACATCCTCTTCATGGCAGTGGGCCGCCCCTTGCTGTGGTGCACGCCGTGCGCGCGGCGGTCTGGGGTGTCAGACACAACGGCACAGCGAAAGCGCCGCGCTCCGGTCCGGCCTCGTCGCCGTCCGGCGCGCGGCGCCGAGTACATGGATACGGCAAAGATAAGCACGCTTGCTCCAATGGCTCAACAGCTGATGACTCGACTGATCCATTGGCTCAGCCAGGGACCTGGAGAGTCGACTGTTGGTAGGCCAACGGATCAGGCGGCGAGCATGTCGCACGCGGAACGCTTCTCAGCTGCCACGGTTCGAAAGAGGCATCCGCGCTCTTGACGTACGACCTCATGACTGCATAGACATGACGCGTGGTCAGTGACCGCGCGGTCATACTGTTGGCCTGGTTCGGTGGACACGACCGTCGGGAGCTCTCATGACACGAGTGGTGGGGCGGATCGCGGCCTCTTCCGCGCCGCGCAGCGCGGACGTGGCCCGCGCGGCGGGGGTCTCCCGCAAGACGGTGTCGCGGGTCCTGAACAACGAGCCGTACGTGTCCGACGAGCTCCGCCGACGCGTCCTCGATGCCGCCGTGGAACTCGGGTACCGGCTGAACCACGCCGCCAGGGCGCTGGCCTCGGGGCGGAACCGCTCCATCGGCGTCGTCGCCCTGGGGACGGCCGGATACGGCACCGCCTCGCTCCTCGTGGGCATCGAGAAGGCCGTACGGGACGCAGGCTACGCACTGCGTGTGGTCAACACCGAGGACGGGGACCCCGAAGGCATCTCCGGCGCCGTGATGTCTCTCCTCGAACAGGGAGTTGACGGCGTCGTCGTCTCCGAACCCGTTGTGGAGGGCGAGGTCTCCCTCAGGGTCGATGTGCCGGTGCTCTTCCTGGGCGCGCCACCGGCCTTCACCGCTGCCCGGACCCTCAGCGTGGGCGTGGGCGCCCACGCGCTGGCGCGGGCGGCCACCGATCACCTGCTGGATCTGGGACACACGACCGTCCATCACGTCGCCGGTCCCCGGCGCTGGTACGCCTCCAAGGACCGTATCGAGGGATGGCGGGCGGCGTTGGCGGCACGGGGCGCGCCCGAACAGCCGGTGGTCGAGGGCGACTGGTCGCCCGCCTCCGGCTACGCGGCGGGCCGCGAGCTGGCTGCGGACAGCTCCGTGACCGCGGTGTTCGTGGCGGGTGACGAAATGGCCGTCGGCCTGATCCACGCCCTGCGGGAGGCCGGACGCCGTGTGCCGGAGGACATCAGCGTGGTCGGTTTCGACGGCAACCCCGTCTTCGCGTACGTCACTCCACCGCTGACCACCGCGCGTCAGCCCTTCGACGCCGCGGCACGGGAGGGAATCAGGCTGCTCGTGCACGCCATCGAGGAGCCGGAGACCGATCTGCCGCCTGCGGGCGAGCCGCCGGTCGAACTCGTCGTCCGCGGCTCGACCGCACCTCCGCCGTCCTACGGGGTCGGGTAGTTCACACCGCCTGAACACCTGCCCCGCCTCGATGAGCGCGGCTGCGACGGGCCGCCCGGTGCCGCTGCCCACGTCCAGCGTCCGCGCGGCGGGCGGTGGTTGGTCCTCGTGCCTCGCGTCGATGTCCCTTCGCTCGCCGGCCGCACCGTCGCACCCGCCGGACGCGTGCCACAACGGCCGCCCGATGCGCGTCCCGGCGGGCCGGGCAGGGGAGAATGAGGGCCGTACCCAACGGTCGACCCTTGCAGAGGAGCGGGAAAATGCAGGACGCGCGAGCGGGGCAGGTCGCCGGGCCCGAGGACCTCATCGATGTGGCCCGCCTGGTCACGGCGTACTACGCGCTGCACCCCGACCCGGCCGAGCCCGGGCAACGGGTGGCGTTCGGCACCTCGGGACACCGCGGTTCGGCCCTCGCCGCGGCGTTCAACGAGGACCACATCGCGGCCACCAGCCAGGCCATCTGCGAGTACCGCGCCGCCCAGGGCACCGACGGCCCCCTCTTCCTCGGCGCCGACACCCACGCCCTGTCCGAGCCGGCGCGGATCACGGCACTGGAGGTGTTCGCCGCCAACGACGTGACCGTCCTCATCGACCAGGCCGACGGCTACACGCCCACCCCTGCGGTCTCGCACGCCATCCTCGCCCACAACCGCAACCGCACCGCCGGCCTCGCCGACGGCGTCGTGGTCACCCCCTCGCACAACCCGCCCGCCGACGGCGGCTTCAAGTACAACCCGCCGAGCGGCGGCCCCGCCGGTTCCGAGGCGACCTCCTGGATCCAGGACCGCGCCAACGAGATCATCACCGGCGGCCTGAAGGACGTACGGCGCGTCCCCTACGCCCGCGCCCTGGCCGCACCCGGCACCGGCCGTTACGACTTCCTCGGCACCTACGTGGCCGACCTGCCGAACGTGCTGGACCTGGACGCGATCCGGGCCGCCGGTGTGCGCATCGGCGCCGATCCGCTGGGCGGCGCCTCGGTCGCCTACTGGGGCCGGATCGCCGAACAGCACCGGCTCGACCTGACGGTGGTCAACCCGCTCACCGACCCCACCTGGCGCTTCATGACGCTGGACTGGGACGGCAAGATCCGCATGGACTGCTCCTCGCCGTACGCCATGGCCTCGCTCATCGAGCGGCGCGACCAGTTCGACATCGCCACCGGCAACGACGCCGACGCCGACCGGCACGGCATCGTCACACCGGACGGGGGCCTGATGAACCCCAACCACTATCTGGCCGTGGCGATCTCGTACCTGTTCTCGCACCGGGAGCAGTGGCCCGCGGGCGCCGGGATCGGCAAGACCCTGGTGTCCTCCAGCATGATCGACCGGGTCGCGGCGGACGTCGGCCGGCAGTTGGTCGAAGTCCCCGTCGGCTTCAAGTGGTTCGTGGACGGCCTGTCCGACGGCTCGCTCGGCTTCGGCGGCGAGGAGTCGGCGGGCGCGTCCTTCCTGCGCCGGGACGGCTCGGTGTGGACCACCGACAAGGACGGCATCATCCTGGCCCTGCTCGCCTCCGAGATCACGGCGGTCACGGGCAAGACGCCGTCGCAGCACTACACCCAGCTCACCGACCGCTTCGGCGCCCCCGCCTACGCGCGCGTCGACGCCCCCGCCTCCCGCGAGGAGAAGGCACTGCTCGCCAAGCTGTCCCCGCGCCAGATCACCGCCGACACCCTCGCCGGCGAGCCGGTCACCACGGTCCTCACCGAGGCCCCCGGCAACGGCGCCGCCCTCGGCGGGATCAAGGTGGCCACCGCCAACGCCTGGTTCGCGGCCCGCCCTTCGGGCACCGAGGACGTCTACAAGATCTACGCGGAGTCCTTCCTCGGCCCGGACCATCTGCGCCGGATCCAGGAGGAGGCCAGGTCCGTGGTGTTCGCGGCGCTGGGCGCCTGAGGCGACAAGCGGGGGGCAGGGGTGGACGGGACCGTGTCGACGGCGCTGATCGCCGCCGGAGCCGCGATCGGCGGCGGTGGGCGCTGACCGAAGTGTTCACCCGGCTTCCCGCTGAAGAACGTCCGGCCCGAGGACCTGCTCACCGCCCGTGAGCGTCAGGTACTCGTCCAGGTGGGCCGCGGTCCGTCCAACGCGGAGATCGCGGCCACGCCGTACCTCGCGGAGGCGACCGTGGAGTCCCACCTGGGCGAATCCTTCAGAAGCTCGAACCTCGCGACCGCGTACAGGCCGTGGTCTTCGCCCGCCAGAGCCGCCTCATTCACCCCGACTGACGACGCGAGCCCGACCCACCGGGCCATTGGTACATTCCTTCGCGATCACCCCATAGCGCAGGGAGGCCGACGGACCATGGCCGTGGACGAGCTCGACACCCGCATCCTCCGGCTGCTGCTGGAACAGCCGCGCACCAGCGTGCGTGAGTACGCCCGGATCCTCGGCGTCGCCCGCGGGACGCTCCAGGCGCGGCTCGACCGGCTGGAGCGCGATGGTGTGATCACCGGTTCGAGCCCTTCGCTCTCCCCCGCCGCGCTCGGCCACCCGGTGCTCGCCTTCGTACACATCGAGGTGACCCAGGGGCATCTCGATGATGTGGGGGACGCGCTGGCGGCCGTACCGGAGATCGTCGAGGCGTTCTCGATCACCGGTGGCGGCGATCTGCTGACGCGGGTCGTGGCCCGGGACAACGCGCATCTGGAGGATGTGATCCAGGTGCTGATCAGCCTGCCGGGTGTGGTCCGCACCCGTACAGAAGTGGCGCTGCGGGAGCGGGTGCCGCACCGGCTGCTGCCGTTGGTGGAGGCGGTGGGCAGGGCGGCGAGGAATTGAGCCCCGGCAGGCTGGGATCCTGGATCCCATGAGCACTCTCGACGGCACTTCGGTCATCTTCGATCTCGACGGAACGCTCGTGGACAGTGAGCCGAACTACTTCGAAGCGTCGCGCGAGCTGCTCGCCGCTCATGGCGTACGCGAGTACAGCTGGCAGGACAACGAGGAATACGTGGGCATCGGCACCTGGGAGACGCTCGGGCTCTGGAAGGAGCGGTACGGGATCCGGGCGCCGCGCGCCGCACTCCTCGACGAGCTGGACCGCCGCTATCTGGAGCTGGCCCGCGTCTCCACCCGCGTCTTCCCGGAGATGCGGGGGTTCGTGGAGCTGCTGGCGGCCGAGGAGGTGGCGATGGCCGTGGCCTCGGGGTCGTCGCGCCCGGCCATCGAGGCGATCCTCTCCGGCACGGGTCTGGACGCGTATCTGCGGACCGTCGTGTCGGCCGACGAGGTCGAGCGCGGCAAGCCCGCCCCCGACATCTTCCTGGAGGCCGCCCGCCGGCTGGGGGCGGCCCCGGGCGACTGTGTGGTCCTGGAGGACGCGGCTCCGGGCGCGGCCGCCGCCCACGCGGCCGGGATGCGCTGCGTCGCGATCCCGTACGTCCCCGCCCACGCCGGCCTTCCGGCTTTCGCGACCGCCGGGCTGCTGCTGCGGGGCGGCCAGAGCGAGTTCACGGCCCGGTCGGCGTACGACTGGATCGCCACCGCGTCGGGTTCCTGCTGAAGGAGGCCCTGCCGGGTGAACTCGTCGCCGGCATCCGCGCGGTAGCCACCGGGGACGCCGTCGTCTTCCCCGGCCGGACGCGCACGCTCATCGACGCCTTCACCAGCCACCTCCCCGGCCGCGCACCCGAGCAGGAACCCCGGCTCGCCGGTCTCACCCAGCGCGAGCACGAGGTGCGACCGCGATGGCCGGGGCCCGCGGCGAGGCGTTCGACGTGGGGCTGGTCCGGCCCGCGTAGGCGCCCGAGCAGTGCCTCAGCTGTCGAAGTCGACCGTGAGCGTCTCGGAGACCGGGTACGACTGGCAGGTCAGGACGTAGCCCGCGTCGACCTCGCTCTTCTCCAGGGCGAAGTTGCGGCGCATGTCGGCCTTGCCGTCGGTGACGAGGGCGCGGCAGGTGCCGCAGACGCCGCCCTTGCAGGCGAAGGGCAGGTCGGGGCGGGTGCGCTGGGCCCCGTCGAGGATGGACCGGTCGCGGGAGAGCGCGGAGGTCGTGGAGCGGCCGTCGAGGGTGATGGTGACCTCACTGACGGGTCCCTCGACGGCGGCCTCGTCGTGGCGGACTTCGCGTACGGGTTCGTCGTCGGCGTAGAACAGCTCCTGGTGGACGCGGTCGGCGGGCACGCCGAGGCCGGTGAGGACCTGCTGGGCGTCGCGGACCATGCCGTGGGGGCCGCACAGCCACCAGTGGTCGGCGGCCGTGACGTCGACGAGGGAGCCGATCAGCGCCGAGAGTCGCCCGGCGTCGAGGCGCCCGGAGAGCAGCTCGGCCTCGCGGGGTTCCCGGGACAGCACATGGGCGAGCTGGAACCGGGTCGGGTACAGGTCCTTCAGGTCGGCGAGCTCGTCGGCGAACATCACCGTGTCGGTGCGCCGGTTGCCGTAGAAGAGGGTGACGGTCGAGCGGTCGTCGGCGGCGAGGACGGACTCGGCGATGGACAGCATGGGGGTGATGCCGGAGCCGGCCGCGATCAGGACGTGGTCGCCGGGGGTGGTGAGGTCGGGGGTGAAGGCGCCGGTCGGGGCCATCACCTCGACGGTCTCGCCGGGGCGCACGCCCTTGACCAGCCACTCCGAGAACAGGCCTCCCGGCACGACCCGTACGCCGATGCGCGGCACGGAACCGGCGGGTGAGCAGATCGAGTAGGAGCGGCGCTCGTCCCGCCCGTCGATCTCGCGGCGCAGGGTGAGCGACTGGCCGGGCGCGAAGTCGAACTCCTCGGCCAGCTCGTCCGGGATCGTGAAGCTGACGGCCGCCGCGTCACCGCACAGCGGCTGCACGGCGGCCACGCGGAGGGGGTGGAAGGAGGGGCGGCGACGGGTACGGGGGCGAGCAGCGGGAGCGGACACGGCCGTCGGCTCGGCTCTCGGCGCTTCCCTCACGCCGCCCGCCGACTCCTCCCGCAGGCCTCCCGTCGACTCTTCCTTGAGGCCTTCCATCAGATCTCCTTGACGTACTCGAACGGCTCGCGGCAGGCGCGGCAGCGCCACAGGGCCTTGCAGGACGTGGCGGCGAAGCGGGAGGTCTCCTCGGTGTCCGCCGAGCCGCAGCGGGGGCACGGGACCGTGCGCCGGATGGGTGAGAGCGTGAGCGTGACGGGGCCGCGCGGGGCCGCTCCGGGCGGGGCGATGCCGTGCTCGGAGAGCTTGCGGCGGCCTGCCGGGGTGATCCAGTCGCTGGTCCAGGGCGGGTGCAGGACCGTGCGGATCTCCACCCGGTCGTACCCGGCCGCGCCGAGCCGCGCAGCCACGTCGGCGCGCATCTCGGCCATGGCCGGGCAGCCCGAGTACGTGGGCGTGAGGCTCGCGACTACCGTGCCGTCGTCGGTGACCTCGACCCCACGCAGGACGCCGAGGTCGGCGAGGGTGAGCATCGGCAGCTCGGGGTCGGGCACCTGCTCGGCGATGTGCCGGGCGCGCCGGGCGTCGAGCGGTGTGGTGGTCACCATGTCGCCTCCGGGTGGGCGCGGGCGACGCTCTGCAGCTCGGCGAGCAGCGGGACGAGATGCCCGGTGTGGTCGCCCGCACGTCCCGCGCCCGACGCCGGCCGGTACACGGGCATCGGCAGTCCGGCGGCCTCGGTGACCTGGCGCAGCACAGCGACCACGTCGTCCCGTACGTCGTACGCCGTGAACAACTCGCCGACGTACGGGGCGACCTGTTCCAGTGCCTTCCGCATCCGCCGGTGCGACTCCTCGGTGCCGTCACCGAGGCGTACGGCCCACTCGGCCGCGTACTGCCGGTGGTACGTCAGTTCCTTGACGCCCTTCGCGGCGATCGCCGACAGGACCGGGTCGGTGTGGCCGGCGAGCCGCTCGAAGTGGGCGAGTCGCCAGCTGGCGAGAATCAGCAGCCGGACGACGGAGAACGCGAAGTCACCATTGGGGAGTTCGGCCAGGCGTACGTTGCGGAAGTCGTCGGCGTCGCGGAAGTAGGCGTACGCGTCCTCGTCGCGGCCGGTGCCGTCGACCTGACCGGCGCGGGAGTACAGGAGCCGGGCCTGGCCGAGGAGGTCAAGGCCGATGTTGGCGAGGGCCACCTCCTCCTCCAGTTCGGGGGCGCGAGTCGTCCACTCGGCGAGCCGCTGGGCGGAGACCAGGGCGTCGTCGGCGAGGGCCACGCAGTCCGCGGCGAGCCGGCCGGTGTCGACGCCCTCGGGCACGGTGGTGTCCACGCCGTGCAGGGGGTCCTCGAAGCCGGTGCCGTAGGCCCAGCGGGCGTCGTCCTCATGTCCCTCGGCGAGGGTCAGGTAGACGTGGTCGTCACTCATGCCCTGCTCCTCAGATGTGCGGGACATCGTCGGGGATGTCGTAGAAGGTCGGGTGGCGGTACACCTTGTCGGCGCTGGGCGCGAAGAAGGGGTCCTTCTCGTCGCGGGTGGAGGCGGCGATGTGCTCGCTGCGCACCACCCAGATCGAGACGCCCTCGTTGCGCCGGGTGTACAGGTCACGGGCGTGGGTGAGCGCCATCCGGTCGTCGGCGGCGTGCAGCGAGCCCACGTGGACGTGGTTGAGCCCGCGCTTGCCGCGCACGAACACCTCGTACAGCGGCCAGTCGCCCTTGTTCGTGCCGCTCATGCCGCCGTCCCCTTCCGGGCTCGCTCGCTCTGCTTGGCCGCGTGGGCGGTGGCCGCCTCGCGCACCCAGGCGCCCTCCTCGTGGGCGGTCCTGCGCCGTTCCGTCCGTTGGTCGTTGCACGGTCCGTCGCCCGTGATCACGCGCTTCAGTTCGTCCCAGTCGGGGGTGCCGAAGTCGTGATGGCCGCGCTGTTCGTTCCAGCGCAGGTCCGGGTCGGGCAGGGTGACGCCGAGCTTCTCGGCCTGTGGGACGGTCATGTCGACGAAGCGCTGGCGCAGTTCGTCGTTGCTGTGCCGCTTGATCTTCCAGGCCATGGACTGCGCCGAGTTGGGCGAGGCGTCGTCGGGCGGGCCGAACATCATCAGCGACGGCCACCACCAGCGGTCCACCGCGTCCTGGACCATCGCCCGCTGCTCGTCGGTGCCGCGCATCATCGTCATCAGCAGCTCGAAGCCCTGCCGCTGATGGAAGGATTCCTCCTTGCAGATCCGCACCATCGCCCGCGCGTACGGCCCGTAGGACGACCTGCACAGCGGCACCTGGTTGCAGATCGCGGCGCCGTCCACGAACCAGCCGATCACGCCGACGTCGGCGAAGCTCGGCGTCGGGTAGTTGAAGATCGACGAGTACTTCTGGCGGCCCTCGATCAGCCGCTCGGTGAGGTCCGCGCGGTCGGCGCCGAGGGTCTCGGCGGCCGAGTACAGGTACAGCCCGTGACCGGCCTCGTCCTGGACCTTGGCGAAGAGGATCGCCTTGCGGCGCAGCGAAGGCGCCTTGGTGATCCACTCGCCCTCCGGCTGCATGCCGATGATCTCCGAGTGCGCGTGCTGCGCGATCTGCCGGATCAACGTCTTGCGGTAGCCGTCCGGCATCCAGTCGCGCGGCTCGATCCGCTGGTCACGGGCGATCGTCGCGTCGAAGTGCGCCGACAGCGCGTCCTCGGCCTCCGGCCCGGCCTCGGCGGAGTGTGTCGTGGTCATCGATACCAGCTTCCCTACCGACCATTCGTTCGGTACCAGTGTGGCGCGTTTGGCTCGACCGGGCAAGACCTCTGGCGCGGATCCTTCGACCGGGACGGCGATCAGGTCCGTCCCACGCATGTGACAGAGGGCGAGGCCAGAGGACCGGACCGAGGCCTGAAAGCTGGGCCAGAACTGCGGCCACGGGCGTCGGCGGCGGCGCAGCCCGGGACCCCGGCACACCTGGCGGCCTCGTCGGACATGGGGAATCCTCGACGCGAACCACCCCTTGACAGGGGGCGGAACGACTGGATTACTGTGCCGTGCCGCACACTGACCGAATGTTCGGTCGGCTCACAAGGTCATGGAGCAGGCGTCTGGGACGGCTTACGAGGCCCACAGACCTCCCGGGTGGTTCGGCTGACGTCTCACCGTCGGCGCGCCGGACCCCCGGGGCACTCGCGACCCCGGCGACGACGAGGGAGAGTTCTCGATGATCGTGCTGCGTACGCCCGGTGTCGCCCCGCACTCTTAGATCAGCTGACGCGACCAGATCCAGCTGACGCGACGAGGGCGTATCGACCACATGACGGTCCCCGTCGAGGCACGACCGGGCGCCGGTCCCGAGCAGCGGGCGGCGGCCACCTCGGTGATCGCCCAGGCCGTCAAGGACGGTGTGGGCATCACTGTGGAGGTGGCCGTGGTCGCCCCGGAGTCCCTGGAACGGTCGGTCTGCAAGCTCAGGGGTCAAGGACCTACGGAGGTCCGGCGCCTGATGCCTTGGCCCCAGGAGGTCTCTCAGAGCCCCCGGTGCGCAACATGTCCCCCCGTCACGGTAAGCAACACCGGCGCTTCACGAACCTCGTCCGCCCCCGCGTCCACCGGGTCGACGCCCAGCGCGGTGAGGTCCGCCCTGAACCCTTCGGCAATACGGCCGGAGGCAGTCGCCTCACCCGCGGCGAGCGCCGCATGGCTGGTGCAGCCCTCCAGCGCCTGGATCCCCGTCAGCCCGGCCCGGGAGGACGCCGCGCCCCTCGGCGTACGGGCGGTGGCGAGGACGGCCCGGACGTCGTGGTGGGCGATGGGCCAGTCCGAGCCGAGCGCGACGACCGCGCCCGCGTCCCACAGGTCCCGCAGCCGCCAGGCCCGTGCGGCGCGCTCCTCGCCGAGCCGTACGGACCACTCGTCGGAGAGGTCGGCCCGGGTGTAGTCGGAGTGCGGGGGCTGCATGGAGGCGATGACGCCGACCTCGGCGAAGCGGGCCACGAGGTCGTCGGGGACCGACTCGATGTGCTCCACGCGGTGGGCGAGGCGCCCACCGGGGCCGAGGGAGGCGACGGTGTCGAGGACGTGGCGCACGGCGGCGTCGCCGATCGCATGGGTCGCCGTCCGTACGCCGGCGCGGTGCAGTCGGCGTACGGCGGCGCTGTACTCGGCCGGGTCGGGCCAGAAGGCGTCGGTGCCCTGGCCGTGACAGTCGGGGTGGTCCAGCCAGGCGGTGCCGCCCTCGACGGTGCCGTCCATGAAGAACTTCACCCCGCCGATCCGCCAGTGCCGCCCGCCCCGGCCCTGGAGCGCGACGAGTTCGTCCAGTGCCTCCTCGTCGGCGCCGGGCATGCACCAGGGCGCGAAGCGCAGCCGCAGCGGCAGCACCGACTCCTCGGCGACCGCGCCCACCAGGTCGGGATCGCCGAGGTCCATGACATGGGCCCCGGTGAGCCCGGTGGCCGCCATGGCGGCCAGCAGCTCGACCAGCCGGGCGCGGCGTTCGGCGTACGACGGCCGGGGCAGCACCGGCGTGACGAGGTCCATCGCGGCATGTTCGACGAGGTGTCCGGTCAGCCGTCCGTCGGTGTCGACGGCGAGGTGCGAGCGCTGGGCGAAGGCACGCGGCCCGGTGATGCCTGCGGCCTTCAGGGCGGCCCCGGTGGCGAGTGCGGAGTGGCCGTCGTACAAGCGCAGGAAGGCGGGTGCCCCGTCCAGTACGTCCTCGACGAGGGCCCGGTCGACGGGCCGCCCCCCGAAGACGTTGTGGTCCAGGCCGTAGCCGGTGACCCAGCCGTCGACACGTTCCGCCGAGGTGAGCGCGGCCCGTAGTCCGTCGAGGTCGCGTACGGCGGCGAGGTCGAGCCCGGTGGCCATGTCCAGCCCCCACACGGGGTGGCTGTGACTGTCCACCAGGCCCGGCACCAGGTGGCCGCCGCCCAGGTCCACGACCTCGGTGCCGGGTCCGCGCCAGTCCCGTGCGTCCGCCGCCTCACCGACGGCGGCGATCAGTCCGCCGCGTACGGCGACCGCGGAGGCGTACGGCCGCTCCGGGTCGAGGGTACGGACGTGGGCGCCGGTGATGACGAGGTCGGCGGTGGGCATGCGGGAGTCTCCTCGGAGCGGTGGGGTGGTGCGGCGGCCGGCTGGGCGTCGGATGTCACGCGTCGGCTTCGGCCGGTGGTTCGGCGGCGAAGTTCGCGTAGACCGCGGGGCGGGCGCGGCGCAGCCACCATGCGAGGACGAGGCCGATGGCGAGGACGGCCGGGACGATGGCCGCGAGGAGGGTGTTGACCGCCGTGGAGGCGCCGGTGAACTGGTCGAGGTGGGAGACCACCAGCCAGATGGCGCCGGTGAGGAGCACCGCCGCGGCGACGGGGGCGACGACCGTGCGCAGGGCGCCCTCGCCGTGGATGATGCGCCGGAAGTAGAAGGGGACGGCGAGCGCGGCGAGCAGTTGCAGCAGCATCAGGGCCAGCATGCCGGGGGTGTTCACCCACAGCAGCAGTTGCATGTACGGGTCGGCGCCGGCCGCGGCGAAGGCGACGACGACGATCGCGCCCAGGACGGTCTGGGCGAGGCCCGCCACGTACGGGGAGCGGTGGCGCGGGTGGATGCGGGCCACGGCCTTGGGGAGGATTCCCTCCTCGGCGAGGGCGAGGCCGTAGCGGTTGATGGCGTTGTGGAAGGCGAGGAGGGAGGCGAGAACGCTGGTGACGATGAGGACGCGCATCAGGTCGGCCGCCCAGGGGCCGACGAACGTCGTGATGGCGGAGAAGAACAGGCCCGCCGGGTCGGCGCCGGCCGCGGCGATGACCTGGGCGTCGCCGAAGGCCTGGATCGCGATCCACACGATGAACGCGTAGAACAGGCCGAGGAAGCCGATGGCGAGGTAGGTGGCGCGTGGCACCGTGCGGGACGGGTCGCGGGCCTCGCGGCGGTAGATGACGGTCGACTCGAAGCCGGTGAACGCGGCGAACGCGAAGGCCAGGACGGCCACCATGCCCGGCACGAACACGTTGCCCGGCGAGAAGGCGGCGAGGGAGAGTCCGTGGGCGCCGCCCTTGATCAGCACTCCCCCGGCGAGCAGGACGAGGATGCCGGTCTCGGCGACGAGCAGGACGCCGAGGACCTTGGCGCCGAAATCGATGGAGCGGTAGCCGCCGTAGCCGATGACCAGCAGGCCCACCAGGGAGACGGGCAGCCAGGGGATGTTCGCGCCGAACAGGGAGTGGACGGTGTCCCGGGTGGCGGTGCCGAGGAGGCCGTAGACGCCGATCTCCATGCCGTTGTAGCCGATCAGCGCGAGGAGCGCGGCGCCGATGCCGACCCGGCGGCCGAGGCCCCGGGTGATGTAGGCGTAGAAGGCGCCGGCGCTGCGGACGTGGCGGCTCATGGTGGTGAAGCCGACGGCGAAGACGGCGAGGGTGAGCCCGGCGAGGAGATAGCCGACGGGGGCGCCTATGCCGCCCATCAGGATCGCGAGCGGGGCGACGCCGGCCATCACGGTGAGCGGGGCCGCGGCGGAGACGACGAAGAAGGCGATGTCGGTGGTGCCGAGGGAACCTGAGCGGAGGGAGGTGGCGGCGGCCGTGGTGGTCTCGGCCGGGCCCGCGCTGGGCGCGGAGGGGGTGACAGTCATGAGGGAAAGCCCTTCTGGCTGCTTGCGGGGACGAGGGTACCGGGGCGTGCGGGGGTGACCTGAGCCCGTAAACCTAAAGGCTTTCGGTTTTCGCAATGTAGCCTTCACCCGGGACTGCTGGGAAGACCCCGACTCGGACTGCCGGGAAGAACCTGAAGGGGACGGACACCATGGGACGGCCGCGCACGCCTCTGCTCGACCGGGAGCGCATCACCACGACCGCGCTGGAACTCGTCGACGCGCAGGGCGAGTTCAGCGTTCCGCAGATCGCGCGGCGGCTCGGGGTGCAGACCGGTTCGGTGTATCACCACGTGGACGGCCGGGACGGCATCGTCGAGCTGCTGCGGGAGCGGGTCACGGAGGGCATCGACGTGACCGCCCTGGATCTGCGCCCCTGGGACACGGCCCTGGCGACCTGGGCGCGCTCCTACCGCGCCGCGTTCGCGGCCCATCCGCGGACGATTCCGCTGCTGATGACGTCTCCGGTACGGGCCTCGCACGTTCTCGAACAGTACGAGCGGGCGGTCACACTGCTCCTCGACGCGGGTTTCCCGCTGCCGGACGTCATGCCGACGCTCGTCGCGCTGGAGAACCTGGTCCTGGGCTCGGCCCTGGATCTCACCGCCCCTGTGGCCATGTGGGAGATCGAGGACGCCTCCGCCACCCCGCATCTGGCGGAGGCTCTGGACGCGGCGGGCGACGAGCGCGCGGACAGCGCCTTCGACCTGGCGCTGGAGGGGTTCCTGGCGCACGCGCGGCGGAGGTTGGAGGCGTACGCGCAGGTCTAGGGTCCGGCCACGGGCCGCGCCCCCCTCTTGGGGCGGCGCGGCCCGCCCAGGTCAGGGCTTGCCGTCCGCGAAGACGCCCTTGGCGCCGAAGACCCGCTCGGCGAAGCGTTCGCCGATACGGCGATGGGTGGCGGCGTCCGGGTGCAGGTCGTCCGGCAGCGGCAGTTCGGCGGAGTCGGCCTCGCCGTAGA
Organism: Streptomyces graminofaciens; assembly: GCF_030294945.1. Taxonomy (NCBI): domain Bacteria; kingdom Bacillati; phylum Actinomycetota; class Actinomycetes; order Kitasatosporales; family Streptomycetaceae; genus Streptomyces; species Streptomyces graminofaciens. Next base: position 1,731,767 of record NZ_AP018448.1, read on the forward strand.
GGTCGCGGCCGTCGAGGTGGTGCAGGTGCGGGTCCTCGGCCTGCCGCTGGGCCACGATCCGGGCCAGCTCGTCCCGGATGACACGCAGGGTGAGCTTGCCGCTCGCGCGTTCCGCCGGGTCGCCCAGGGCCCGGAACTTGAACTCTCCCTTGCTGATGTTGCTGAAGTCCGGGGCGCAGGGGCCGGGCGTGTCCTCGTGGATGGGGCACAGGAGGGGCGAGACGACCAGCAGCGGTGTGGTCGGGTGGCCTTCGCGGATGGTGTCGAGGAAGCCGTGGACGGCGGGGCCGAAGGCGCGCAGCCGCATCACGTCGTGGTTGACCACGTTGATGCCGAGCTTGAGGCTGATCAGGTCGGCGGGGGTGTCCCGCACGGTGCGGGCGGTGAACGGGTCGAGCAGGGCGCTGCCGCTGAACCCCAGGTTGATCAGCTCCACCCCGCCGAGGGCGGCGGCGAGCGCGGGCCAGGTGGTCGTGGGGGTCGCGGCCTCAGAGCCGTGGCTGATCGAGCTGCCGTGGTGCAGCCACACCCGGCGGCCGCTGTCCGGGGCGGGCTCGACGGGGGCGTCGGTGCGCAGGGCGACGAGTTCGGTGTTCTCGTTGTGCGGCAGCCAGATCTCGATGTTCTTGACGCCGTCGGGCAGGCCGGTGAAGCGGAGGGTGCCGGGCGGGCCGGGCCGGTGCTCGGCCGTCCCGGCGGTCATGTCGATGGTCATGACGTTTCCGCCCGTGACCGTGCCCTGCCCGGCCGGGCGTCCGTCGACGAGCAGCTCGTACACGCCGTCCGGGCGGGGCGGGGCCCCTGTGTAGTTCCGTTTGGTGGGCAGCGTGTCCAGTTCGACGGCGGTGGCCGAGGTGCGGAAGGCCAGCCGTACGCCGGAGGGCTGGGTCTCGGCCATGGCGAGCTGGGGGTCGGCGCACTGGGCGCGGGCACGGGCGGGCAGCCGGTGCGGCAGTAGGCCGTGCTCGGTGCGCTCCAGGTCGAGGGCGCCGCGCAGGAGGTCGGCCGTGATGGGGGTGGTGATCCAGTGGGGGTTCGTCTGCATGTCTCACCTGTGGGTCATGGAGTGGGAGGGGCGGGGCGGTCACGGCAGAGGGACGGGAGGGGGCGGCCAGTTGCGCAGCAGCGCGTCGAGGGCGTCCAGCATCCGGGTCCAGGTCTCCTCGGATTCGGGGAGGCTGTGGCTGAAGCCGCCGCCGAGTTCGAGGCTGACGTAGCCGTGGAAGAAGCTGCCCAGCAGCCGGACCGCGTGCGTCTGGTCCGGTTCGCTCAGGTCGTAGCCGCGCAGGATCGCCCGGGTCATCCGGGCGTGCCGGACGCCCGCGCCGGCGGCGGCCGTCTCGGGGTCGAGCCGCAGCCGGGCGGCGGTGGCGCGGCCGGGGTGCTCGTGGGCGTAGTCGCGGTAGACGTTCGCCAGCGCGGCCAGGGCGTCCTTGCCCGCGCGGCCGGCCAGCGCTACGGCGCCCCGGTCGGCGAGTTCCTCCAGGGCCAGCAGGGCGATCCGGGTCTTGAGGTCGTGGGAGTTCTTCACATGCGCGTACAGGCTCGCGACCTTGACGTCGAACCGCCGGGCGAGAGCCGAGACGGTCACCTGCTCGAACCCGACCTCGTCGGCCAGCTCGGCGCCTGCCTGGACCAGGCGTTCCGTGGTCAGTCCTACGCGCACCATGGCCTTCCCCTCTTTCGCTGAAACCCATTATGGAGTTGCCTAAAAGCCTTAGGCAATCCATCGAGAGTTTTAGGCAGAGGCTCGGGGAGCGGCGAAAAGTCCCGTGCGTCTGCTCGTCCGGCTCTGCGATCATCCGCAGATGACCCACAGCATCGAATCCCTGGTCATCGAACCTCTGATCATTCGCCACACCCATCGCCTCCCCCTCCCCGAGGGACCGGCCGGGCGGGGCGGCGTCGCGGCACGGCAGTTCGACGCCGTGCTGATGTCCGTGGGGTTCAAGCTGTCGGCGGAGTTGCTGGAGCGCCTGTCGGGGCTGTCCGAGAAGGCGGTCCTCGGCATCGCCAGGCGGACGCTGGGCACCGTGCGCGAGATGGTCGGCGACCACGTCCGGCACAACTCCTACTTCATCGACTTCCCGGCGAAGGTGCCGGCCACCGAGGAGTTCTGGGCGCGCTGCGTCGCCGAGGCGCTCCGCGACAGCAAGTCGCGCGGCAACGTGCTCTCCCAGCTGGCGCGCGGGGTGCTGAACCTGCTGAGCCTGCCGACGTACGGCAGGTACCAGCACACCTACGAGGAGATGCTCGCGGTGCAGGACGAGCTGATCGCCTCGGCGGGCGACCGGCTGACGGTGCTGCACGCGGGCGGCCCCCCGGAGGACGAGGTCACCGCCCTGTACCTGGCGCTGGCGGGCAGCAAGACCCCGCTGGGCGAGGAGCACCTCAGTGACCTGGGAACCCTCGCCGAGCACTGTGCGCACGGCCCGCAGCCGGAGGAGATCCCGGTCCGGGAGAACCGCGCCCAGGTCAACGCGGCCCGTCTCGGCGTCGGCGCGGACCTGCTGCTGGACACCGTCACCGATGTCCTGCGGCTGGCGTGCGCGCTGTCGGACGGTGATGTGACCCTGCAGGAGCCGACCCGGTTCCGGAAGCTGTCGCGTCCGGTCCGGCGTGCGCTGATGACGGGCCTGGAGTCGGTGGTGGCCGGCTCCCCCGCCAAGCTCAGTGATGTGCACGCGCATCGCGAGGCGTTCAAGCGGCTCGGCGAGCGGCTGCACCCGCACGAGTTCCGTGCCCGGCTGCCGCACGCCGTCGAGGTGTTCGCCGTCGCGCGCGGCGAGAAGCAGGCGCGGTCCTTCGACGGCCGGGTCCAGGAACGGCTCGCCGAGTTCGACGTCCCCGGTGGGCTGGCACTGCTCAAGGCCTCTCCGGGCAAGCTGTTCCGCGCCCTGGACCATCTGCTGCGCATCGCCGCCGACCAGGAGCAGCGGGACGCGGTGGTGGCCGCCGTGGAGGAGTTCGCTCCCCGGGTGTCCGGCCGGGTCGTCCTGGCGGTCCGCGAGCACCTCCACAACCGTGACCGGGAGACCGGTGAGCAGCGGATGTTCGTCAACCGCCAGGGCCGCGCCTGGGCCACCCCCGACCACCGGCCGGCCGTACCGGCCGAGGACCGCGAGCGTCTGATCGCCGTCCTCGACGCCGAGATACGACGCCGTCTTCCGGCGCCGGGCCGGCTGCTGGTCGACCCGGACGTCCTGGACGTGGCGCTGCCGCTCAGCGGCAGGGCGACGGCGGCCGGGCTCGGCGTGCTTCCCCGGGGCTCCGTGTCCGTGGTCGACGGTGAGCTGCTGCGCTTCTTCACGTACTGGAAGCAGGCCCAGTACCGGACCGACTACGACCTGTCGGCGCTGATGCTCCACGATGACTACCGCACGGACGCCTGGCTCTCCTACACCGAGCTCACGAACGTCGGGGGCAAGCACTCGGGTGACATCACCGAGGCACCGGACGGGGCCTCGGAGTTCATCAACCTGAATCTGGCCCGCGTGCGGGGCACGTTCATCGTTCCGCAGGTCAACATCTACGCCGGGGAGGGCTTCGAGCAGGTCGAGGAGTCGTTCTTCGGGTTCATGGTGCGGGACGGCGAGCAGAAGGGCCGTCCGTTCGAGCCGCGTACGGTGCGCATGAAGTCGGAGCTGCGCGGGCCGGGCCGGGTCGCGCTGCCGCTGGTGTTCCGGCGCGGGGACGACGGCCGGTGGCGTGCGAAGTGGCTGCATCTGTATCTGCGGGGGATCTCCTCGGGCAACCGGGTCGAGGAGAACCAGGTGTCGACGGCGACGGTCGTGCGCGGCATCGTGGAGCGCGAGCAGCTGACGGTGTCGTACCTCGTCGACCTGATGTCCGGCGACGCGACGGACGTGGAGCTGTGGGACGGGGCGCCGGTTCCGGACGAGCCGGTCACCTACATCGGTCTCGAACGGCCCGAGGGGCTGCACCCGGACTCCCGGATCATCACCCTCGAAAATCTGCGCGACCTGATCCCGGGCTGACTGCTAACGTGGCCCGTGGCGAGGCCATGAAGGGGCTTCCTTCTCACTTCACTCCAAATGAATCCAGCACCTTCGCTCTCCTCGCCCTCGACTTCCACCGGGAGGCGCCACACGGCGCCTCCCGGTGTCATATGTACGGGCCCGACCCATGGCATATCGCCTCACCGCGCGAGGGTCGCCCGTGCCACCGCGAGCGCCTGCTCCGCGTATCCCCGCCCGAACAGCGCCGCGTGCACGAGCAGCGGGAAGAGCTGGTGCAGTCCGACGCGGTCGGCCCAGCCTGCGGCGAGGGGTGCCGTCCGCCGGTAGCCGTCCAGGACGTGGTCCAGGTGGGGGCAGCCGAAGAGGGCGAGCATCGCCAGGTCGGTCTCGCGGTGGCCGCCGTGTGCCGCGGGGTCGATCAGCCAGGCCCGGCCGTCGGCGCCCCAGAGCACGTTGCCGTTCCACAGGTCGCCGTGCAGCCGGGCGGGCGGCTCCGCGGGGCCCGCCAGCTCGGGCAGACGCTCACAGACGCGGTCGACCAGAGCCGCCTCGGCCGGGCGGATCGTGCCGTCGTCGACCGCGCGGCGCAGATAGGGCAGCACGCGGTGCTCGGCGTACCAGCCGGGCCAGTCGGCGCCGGAGACGTTCCGCATCGGGGCCCGCCCGATGTACGCCTCCCTCGGGCCGCCCGGCGGCGGAGCGCCGAAGGCGGGCGCACCGGCGGCGTGCAGGACGGCCAGGGCGCCGCCGAAACGGACCGCCGCCGCGGCACTCGGTGCCCCCTGCGTCACCCGGTCGATCACCAGCCGGCCCCCGTCGTGGCCGTACGCCGTCGGGACGTGGACCGCGCCCGCCTCGGCCAGCCAGCGCAGCCCCGCCACCTCCGCCTGGGCCGCGCGAGGGCCGTCGCCGAGCTTGACGACGACCACTCGGCCGTCGTCGAGGGTGACTTCGGCGAGCGTCCCGGACAGGCGGCGTTCGCCCGTCGCGAGGCGGCCGGTGAGTCGCGCCGCCAGGGCACCGGGTGCCGTGCGATCGGCCACGGGGCACACCTCCAGATCCCATGCCACAGCCGCCCACCAGCATCCCGCACGCCCGTGTGTGGCGCCGGTGAAAACTCCGACCCATGTCTTGACATGCCGAGGAAACGATCCGTAGCTTGACCGATCATTTAGATCCGTGAAATGCGTTCACGGATATGAACAGCCGGGTGTACGGCCCGGATGAACAACGGAGTGTGCCCATGGGCGTTCGCCGACGAAGTCGCCGCCTGGCCGCCATGATCACCGTCTCGGGGCTCGCATTCGGAGCGGCGGCCTGCGGGTCGGGGTCCGACAGCGCCGGGAGCGACGACCCGAACACGCTGGAGGTCTGGACCCGGAGCAATCCGGACCCGGCCGCCACGTACGAGCGGGTGTTCGCCGCCTTCACCGAGAAGACCGGAATCAAGATCGACTACCAGCCGGTCATCAACTTCGACCAGCAGCTCCAGAGCCGGGCCTCCACCAAGGACCTCCCAGACGTGATGATCAACGACACGGCGCTGATGGGCAGTTACCAGAGCCAGGGCCTGCTCAAGCCCATCGACCCCGACACCATCGAGGGCCACGACCAGATCACCGACAAGAGCTGGTCCTCCACCGTGGGCCTCGACGGCGAGCACTACGGCATCCCGTACTCCCGTCAGGCCCAGACCCTGATGATCCGCAAGGACTGGCTGAAGAAGCTCGGCCTCGAAGCGCCCACGACCTGGCAGGAGATGCTCCGCGTCGCGAAGGCCTTCGCCGACCGTGACCCGGACGGCGACGGCAAGAAGGACACCTACGGCATGGTCGTCCCCGGCAGCGCCCAGAACGGCTACGCCGCCTGGTGGGGCTCCAGCTTCCTCTGGTCCGGGGGCGCGAAGATCATCGAGCCGGACGGCAGGGGCTACCGCCCCGCCATGGACTCGACCGCCGCCGTGCGCACCGTCACCTGGATGAAGGACAACCTCTTCTGCGGTGACAACGGTGTCATCCAGCCCGGCGCCATCAGCGCCGTCACCGGCACGGCCACCAACTTCCAGGACGGCAACGCCGGGATGTACCTCACCGGCCCGTACAACATCGCCACCTACGACACGACGCCCGGCAAGGACAAGTTCGAGGTCGTCCCGTTCCCGGCGGGCCCCGCCGGGTCCACCGTGCTGGCCGACGGCGAGAACGTCTACTTCGGCGCCAGGACCGGCAAGGCGAAGCAGGAGCGGGCCCTCGCCGCGTTCCTGATCTCCCCCGAGGGCCAACGGCTCGCCATGACGGGCAAGAACCAGCCCGTGGTCCGCATCCCCGTCAACTCCACGCTCGACGCGGCCCAGGTGCGCGACGACCCGCGCTGGAGCGTCGTGCAGAAGGCGTACGAGAACGCCTCCGAGCAGTTCCCCAACGCGCCCGACTTCGCGCCGATCAAGCAGGACACCGCCGACGCCCTCAACGCGGTCTTCACGTACTGCGGCAGCGACGTCCGCTCCTCCCTGAAGGAACTCAACGACACCCTCGCCGGTGACCTCACGGACCAGGACCTGTTGAAATGACCGCGACCACCATCGCGCCGGACCGGCGCAGAGCGCTCGCCAAGCGGGTCCTCGCCAGGAGGGCCGTCCTCCCCTGGCTGTTCCTCGCCCCCGGCCTGCTGCTCGCCCTCGTCTTCAAGTTCGTGCCGATGGGCAAGGGCATCTGGCTCAGCTTCTTCGACGTACGGCCGTTCCTCGGTGACAAGTGGGTCGGCCTCGACAACTACACCCGGGTCCTGACGGACCACCGCTTCCAGGACGCGGTGGGCCACACGCTCGTCCTCGGCATCGGCCAGTCGCTCGGCGCGATCGTCGTCGGCTTCGTCCTCGCGGTGCTCCTTGAGGGCCAGGCCCGCTCACTGAAGATCATCCGCACGGCCGTCTTCCTGCCGGTCGTCACCGCGACCGCCGTGGTCGGCGAGCTGTGGCGACTGATGTACTACCCGACCTCCGACGGCCTCGTGAACAGCGCCCTCGGCTTCCTCGGCCTCGGCCCGACGCCGTTCCTCGACAACCCGGACACCGCGCTCTGGGCGACGATGGCCATGGGCATCTGGATGGTCGCCCCGTACAACATGGTGATCATCCTGGCCGGACTCGCTGGCGTGGACCGCACGTTGTACGAGGCGGCCGCGATGGACGGGGTGTCCTTGTGGCAGCGGCTTCGCCACATCACCCTGCCCGCGATCCGCCCGGCCATCGGCATCGTCCTCACGCTGGCCGCCATCCGTGGGCTGCGCGTGTTCACGGAGGTGTACGTCCTCACCGGCGGCGGCCCGGCCGGGTCCACCGAGGTCTGGATGACCCGCGCCTACACCCTCGGCTTCACCCGCAACGACATCGGCGGCGCGTCGGCGGCCTCCGTCGTCCTGCTCGCGGTGACGCTGCTGCTCACCGTCTGCGTCAACTACTTCCGCAAGAGGGGAGACGTGCGATGAGCGCACCCGCCCTCGACCCCGTCCAGGCCACGTCCGAAGAGGTCTCCGCCACCGCGTCCAGGCGGTCCGGCAAACCGGCCCGTACGACGCCCGCCCGTTTCGACACCGCGCTCGGCTGGAACGACCGGCCCGGCGTCTCCTGGGCCCTGCGGATCCTGCTGTGCGCGCTCGCGCTCGGCGTCTTCGCGGCGCCCTTCCTGACCATCCTCTCCGGCGCCCTCAGCACCCACCCCAGCGGCTCGTCGCTGTCCTTCCTCCCGCACGACAGCACGTTGCTGAACTTCCGGGTGGCCGGGGAGCGCGGCATCTGGGACTACTTCACCAACTCGCTCGTCATAGCGGGCGGCGGACTGCTCCTCCAACTCGTGGTGTGCGTGCTCGCCGCCTACGCGCTGGCCCGGCACAGGTTCCGCGGTCAGGCGCTGATCATGACCCTGTTCATGCTGACGATGATGCTCCCCGAGGAGGTCATCGCCATCCCGCTGTCCCTGGTCCTCGGGCATGTCCCGGTGGTCGGCATCGACCTGAAGGGCACTGTGTGGGGCGTCATCCTGCCGCTCGGTGCCTGGGGCTTCTCGGTGATGCTGCTGACCGAGTTCATGAAGGACATCCCCAGCGAGATCGAGGAGGCGGCCCGGCTCGACGGCGTCGGCGAGCTGCGGATGCTGTGGCAGGTCGTCCTGCCGCTGTGCAGGCCCGCGCTCGGCGTGGCCGGTGTCCTCGGCTTCATCATGATCTGGGACCAGTACCTGCTGCCGCTGATCGCAGCCAAGGACCCGACCGACTACACGGTCACCGTGGCCCTCTCCATCCTGCGCACCGACCCCGAGGTCGGCTCGGGAGTCGTCCTCGCCGGCGCGGTCATCGCGCTCCTGCCCAGCCTTGTCGTCTATCTGCTCCTCCAGCGCTCGCTGGTCACCGGCATCGCCGCCGGCGCCACCAAGGGCTGACCGACCCCCCACGTTTGAGGGAGACATGAAGTTCCAAGGAGTGCTGTTCTTCCCGGTCACGCCGTTCGCATCGGACGGTTCGCTGGACGAGGAACGGCTCGCACAGCACATCGAGGCCGGCGTCGCGGCCGGTGCCGGGGGCGTGTTCGTCGCCTGCGGCACCGGTGAGTTCCACGCCCTGACCCCCGACGAGATCGAGCGGGCCACCCGGGTCGCGGTCACGGTGACGGCCGGCCGGGTGCCCGTGCTGGCCGCCGCCGGGGGCCCGCCGCCGGTCGCCCGGGACCATGCGGCCCGGGTCGAACGCGCGGGCGCCGACGGCGTCCTGCTGCTGCCGCCGTATCTGGTGAGCGCCCCGCAGCAGGGGCTGGTCCGCTACGTCCAAGAGGTCACGGAGGCCACCGGCCTGCCCGTCGTCTTCTACCAGCGCGGCACCGCCCGGCTCTCCCCGGCCACCGCCGCCGAGATCGCCGCCCTACCCGGGGTCGTCGGCCTCAAGGACGGCATCGGCGACATCGAGCGGATGCACCGCGTCGTGCGCGCCGTACGGGCGGTGCCCGGCACCGAGAACTTCCAGTTCTTCAACGGGCTGCCCACCGCCGAGATGACCGCGCCCGCGTACCAGGGCATCGGCGTCGGCCTGTACTCCTCCGCCGTGTTCGCCTTCGCCCCGGAGATCGCCCTCGCCTTCCACCGGGCCCTCGGGGCGGGCGACGACGCCCTGGTCGCCACGCTCCTCGACGAGTTCTACGGCCCGCTCGTCGAACTCCGCGACGAGGTCCCCGGATACGCCGTGTCGCTGATCAAGGCCGGGGTGGCCCTGCGCGGCCTCGACGTGGGCGGCGTACGGGCCCCGCTCGTCGACCCCACCCCGGAGCACATCGCCCGGCTGTCGAAGCTGATCGACCACGGGCTGGAGGTGGTCCGGGCATGAGCACGTCCGACACCCGCGTCCGGGAGCTGATCATCACCCCGATCGCCTTCCACGACCCGCCGCTGCTCAACTCCAACGGCGTCCACGAACCCCTCGCGCTGCGGATCGTGCTCCAACTGGTCCTCGAGGACGGCACGGTGGGCCTCGGGGAGTCGCCGGGCGGCACCGCGCGCCTCGACCGGCTGCAGGCCGCCGCGAAGGTCGTCGTCGGCATGGACGTCTTCGACACGACCGCCGTCGCCGCGGCGATCGACAGTGCCCTGCTGCCGACCGTGCCCAGTTCGCACGAGCGCGGCTGGACCACCTCGGCCGTGGAGGTGGCCTGCCTCGACGCGCAGGGCAAGCTGCTCGGGCGCCCGGTCGTCGATCTGCTCGGCGGCGCGGTCCGCGACTCCGTGCCGTTCGCCGCGTACCTGTTCTACAAGTGGGCCGAGCACCCGGCGCTCGACGGCCGCCCCGCCGTACGGGACGAGTGGGGCGAGGCCCTGGACCCGGACGGGATCGTGGCGCAGGCCCGGCTGATGCAGGAGCGGTACGGGTTCCGCTCGTTCAAGCTCAAGGGCGGGGTCTTCCCGCCGGACGAGGAGATCGCCGCGATCAAGGCGCTCGCCGAGGCCTTCCCGGGGCAGCCGCTGCGGCTCGACCCCAACACGGCCTGGACGGTGGAGACTTCGCGGTACGTCGCCCGTGAGCTGGACGGCGCGCTGGAGTATCTGGAGGACCCGACCAAGGGCATCGCCGGGATGGCCGAGGTCGCCGGGGACTCGCCGATGCCGCTCGCCACCAACATGTGCGTGATCGCCTGGGAGCATCTGCGGCCCGCCGTCGAGGTGAACGCGATCCAGGTGCTGCTCACCGACCACCACTACTGGGGCGGGCTGCGCCGCACCCGTGAACTGGCCGCCGTGTGCGAGGCGTTCGGGCTCACCCTGTCGATGCACTCCAACTCGCATCTGGGCATCAGCCTCGCCGCCATGACCCATGTGGCCGCGGCCATCCCCAACCTCGACCACTCCTGCGACACGCACTACCCGTGGAACTCGGCGGACGACGTGATCGTCCCCGGCGCGCTGGAGCTGCGGGACGGCGAGGTCGGCGTGCCGACCGGGCCCGGCCTCGGGGTCGAGCTGAACCACGACGTGCTCGAACGACTGCACCGGCTGTACGTCGACTCGGGGATGCGCGACCGCGACGACACCGGCTATATGCGCCGGATCCAGCCGGGGTACGAGCGGCGGCTTCCGCGCTGGTGAGCTGAGGGGTTTCCCGCTGAGGGCCGTCCTTTCCCGGGGCGGCCCTTCACCGTCTGACGCACTCGCGCTCCCTCCGCGCCGGTACCACAGGGGCGGACACCCGGGCGCGGGAGTGTGCACCGGCCGGGGATGTGCCTCGCCTGGTGGTTTCCGCACCTCCCCGACGCGAAGACGCCCCCTTCACGCGGTGCCCGACCACCACCCGGGCCTGTTTGGCTTTACCTGCGACGCACCACTGCCCACAGCACGCGTCGCCACCACGCTGCCGTCCCGGCCCCCATCGCCCCGGAAATCCGTCCACGACCGAGTCGTACGAGATCCGTCCACGGCCACGTCGTACGAGATCCGTTCACCACCACGTCGTACACGTGCCGCTCGCGCCCAAGTGCGCCTCGATACACGCCGGTTCGCAGCACTTCAGCACGTCCGCTCACCTATCGGGAGGGAATGTGTCTGCCCCTGTAAACCCCGCCGGAAGCTCCTCCGAAAGCGCCGAAGAGCCCGCTTCCGGAATCGTCGACGACGGGCCGCAGTTCACCAGTCTCAGCACCCGGGCGGCGCGACAGCTCGCCACCACCACCAAATCCGAACCACAGATGCAGGCCATCACCTCGCGATGGCTGCTGAAGAACCTGCCGTGGGTGGACGTCAAGGGCGGCACCTACCGGGTCAACCGCCGGCTCCAACTCCGCGTCGGCCGGGGCCGGGTGACGTTCGACCAGAACGGCGCCGACGACATCAAGGTCATCCCCGAGACGCTCACCGAACTGCCGGCACTGCGCGGCTACACCGACACGGCGGCCCTCAGGGAGATCTCCGCGAAGTTCCGCGTCCGGGAGGTGCGCGCCGGGCAGGTGCTGGTCGACGCCGGGCAACCGGTGAACGAGGCGTATCTCGTCGTGCACGGCCGCTTCACCCGGTACACCGTCGGCAAGTACGGCGAGCAGGAACTCCTCGGCGTCATCACCGACGGCGACGGCATGGGCGACGAGGCCATCGGCCAGGCCGACCCACTGTGGCTCAGTTCGGTACGGGCGGAGACCGCGGGTGTGGTCCTCGCCCTGAACTGGGACACGCTGATGGCGTTCGTGGACCGCACCCCGTCCCTCGCCGCCCAGTTCGCCTCCTTCGTGGAGCAGCAGAACCGGCCCATGAACCGCAGGGGCGAGGCCGACGTCCCCGTACAGGCCGGGCATGTGGGCGAGCAGACCCTCTCCGGCGGCTTCGTCGACTACGACCTCGCGCCGCGCGAGTACGAACTCTCCCTCACCCAGACCGTGCTGCGCGTCCACACCCGGGTCGCGGATCTCTACAACAACCCGATGGACCAGACGGAACAGCAACTCCGGCTGACCATCGAGGAGATCCGCGAACGCCAGGAGTGGGAGCTGGTCAACAACCGCGAGTTCGGGCTGCTGCACAACATCGACTACGGCCAGCGCATCAGCACCTTCTCCGGGCCGCCCACCCCGGACGACATGGACGAACTGCTGTCGATGCGCCGCAGGACCAAGCTGTTCCTGGCCCATCCGAAGGCGATCGCCGCCTTCTTCCGGCAGTGCAACCGGCGCGGTCTGGTACCCGGCACGGCGAACGTCGACGGGCACGAGGTGCCGGCGTGGCGCGGTGTGCCGATCTTCCCCTGCGGCAAGATCCCGGTCACTCAGCAGCACACCAGCAGCATCATCGCGATCCGCACCGGCGAGAAGGACCAGGGTGTCGTCGGTCTGCACCAGACGGGCATCCCGGAGGAGTACGAGCCCTCCCTGAACGTGCGGTTCATGAACATCGACACCACCGCGATCATGAACTACCTGGTCACGGCCTACTACTCGCTGGCCATCCTGGTGCCCGACGCCGCCGGAATCCTGGAGAACGTCCAGGTCGGGTGGGTGCCGGAATGAGCCTGCCGTCAGCGTCCGCGACCCGGCTGCCGGGGCCGCCGAGTCCCGCCCGTGCCCGGCGGGCCCGCAGCGGCGGGGCGATCCCCGGGCTGCGGTACCGGCCCGCGGTGCCCGCCGACCCGGCGACGGTCGCCGAGGTCGAGCGCAGGCTGGCGGCCTGGGCCGAGAAGCTGGACCTGTTCCCTCCGGCGTGGCAGGGGCAGTTCGCGAAGTTCGGGATGGGCCGGGCGGTGGTGCTCGCCCATCCGGGCGCGGCCGGACTCGAACACCTCACCGCGGCGGGCAAGTTGCTGCTCGCCGAGCACCTCGTCGACAACGTGTACTGCGAGGTCGACGAGGGCAAGGGCGGATCACCGCGCGGCCTCGGCGGCCGGCTGGTCATGGCCCAGTCGGCGCTCGACCCGCTGCACGCCACCCCCGGGATGGAGGAGGAGTGGGGGCAGGGTGTACGGGCCGACGGTCCGCTGCGCTCGTACCACCACGCGCTGCGGGACTACGCCGTCCTCGCCACGCCCAGCCAGACCGACCGGGTCGTCCATGATCTGGCCCGGCTGCACCTGGGGTATCTCGGTGAGGCCGCCTGGGCCGAGACCGGGCACATGCCGACGGTGTGGGAGTACCTGGTGATGCGGCAGTTCAACAACTTCCGGCCCTGTCTGGCGGTGGTGGACGCGGTGGACGGCTGGGAGCTGCCGGAGGCGCTCTACGCCCGGCCCGAGGTCCAGCGGATCACCGCGCTGGCCGGGAACGCGTCCACGATCGTCAACGACCTGTACTCCTTCACCAAGGAACTGACCAGCGACCCGGACCACCTCAATCTGCCGAGGGTCGTCGCCGCCAACGAGCGGTGCGGGCTCAAGGCCGGCTATCTGAAGGCGGTCGAGATCCACAACCGGATCATGGAGGCGTTCGAGGAGGAGTCCGCGGCCCTGTCGGCCGGCTCGCCCCTGATCGAGCGCTACGCGCAGGGACTCGCCGCGTGGGTGGCCGGCAACCACGAGTGGCACGCCACCAACACGGCCCGCTACAGCCTGCCCGACTACTGGTGACGCGTTCCGGCCACCTCATCCCCACGACCTGACGAGGAGTCTTCGTTGACCATCATCGACGCCGCCCCCACGACCGCCACCACCACGCCCGGGCCCACCCAGTCCACGTACCAGACCCGCGTCGCGGAGTACTGGAACGCCGAGGAGAACCCGGTCAATCTGGAACTCGGGAAGATCGACGACCTGTACCACCATCACTACGGCGTCGGTGACGTCGACTGGTCCGTGCTCGACGACGACCCGGAACCGGCGCGCCGCCGGGACCGTGTCACGGCCGAACTGCACCGCCTGGAACAGGCCCAGGCCGAGCTGCTCGCCCGCCACCTCGGCCCCCTCTCCCCCACCGACCGGGTCTTCGACGCCGGGTGCGGGCGCGGCGGCGGCAGTGTCGTGGCCCATCTGCGGTACGGCTGCCACGCCGACGGGGTCACGATCTCCCGCAAGCAGGCCGAGTTCGCCAATGAGCAGGCCCGCAAGCGGGACATCGACGACAAGGTGCGCTACCACCACCGCAACATGCTCGACACCGGTTTCCGGTCCGGGGCGTACGCGGCGTCGTGGAACAACGAGTCCACGATGTACGTCGAGTTGGAGCTGCTGTTCGCCGAGCACGCCCGGCTGCTGCGCCGCGGCGGCCGCTATGTGACGATCACCGGCTGCTACAACGACACCTACGGGCGGGCGTCCCGGGAGGTGTCCCTGATCAACGCCCACTACATCTGCGACATCCACCCGCGCTCGGAGTACTTCAGGGCGATGGCCCGCAACCGCCTCGTACCGGTGCGCGTGGTGGACCTCACGGCCGCGACCGTCCCGTACTGGGAGCTGCGCAAGCAGGCCGATCACCTGGTCACGGGCATCGAGGACACGTTCCTGTCCGCCTACGCGAACGGCAGCTTCCAGTACCTGATGATCGTGGCCGACCGGGTCTGATCGTCTGCCGTACGCAGGGGCCGGCGGGTCACGGGGCTGATCCGCCGGGCTCTCTTCGACGTGCAGATCGCCGACGGCATGTCGTCGCCGCCGATGTACGGCCCGAGTCCGTCCCGGACGCGATTGTGGCTGGAGACGGTGTGGCTCCGGACGTCAGACCGGGCCGCCGGGGCCCATACCGCCCTTGAGGCGTTCCAGGTCGGAGGGGCGGACCTGGATGACGACCACGGCGATGAGCGCGGCGATCAACGCGAAGATCGCGGCCATGATGAAGGCGGCCGAGACGCCCGCGGTGAGGACCTCGTCGGCCCAGGGCGGCGGCAGTTCCCCCGTGCGCTGGAAGCGCAGGCGCTCGACCGGGGTCGCCTGCGCCAGGAACTGTGGAATCTGCTTCTCCGCCTCGTTCGCGCTGGCCGTACCGAACATCGTGACCAGAATGGACAGTCCGAGGGAGCCGCCGACCTGCTGGGTGGCGTTGAGGAGCCCGGAGGCCGCGCCGGTCTCCTCGTTCGAGACGTTGGAGAGCGCCATCAGGGTGAGCGAGACGAACTCCATGCCCATGCCGAGGCTGAAGACGAGAATCGGGCCGAGGACGCTGCCCGCGTAGGTGGAGTGGACGTCGGTCAGGGTGAGCCAGGCGAGGCCCGCCGCCGCGAGGATCCCGCCCACCACCATGAAGGGCTTGGGGCCGAACACGGGCAGGAACCGTGAGGCCAGCCCGGCGCCGACCGCGATGACCGCACTCACCGGCAGGAAGGCGAAGCCGGTGGCGAGCGGGCTGAAGTCGAGCACGTTCTGGGTGAAGAGCGTGAGGAAGAAGAACATGCCGAAGATCGCGGCGGCGAGGCTCAGCATCATGCCGTAGGTGCCCGCGCGGTTACGGTCGGCGAACATGTGCAGGGGCGTGATCGGCTGGCTGGACCGCCTCTCGACCAGGATGAACACGGCGAGGACGACGACGGCCGCCGCGAACGAGGCCAGCGTGAGCGCGTCTCGCCAGCCGTCCTGGGCGGCCCTGATGAACCCGTACACCAGCAGGACCATGCCCACGGTGGAGGTCAGTGCGCCGGCGATGTCGAAGTGGCCCGCGTGCCGCTCGGACTCCTTGATCCAGCGGGGTGTGGCCAGGGCGATGAGGAGCCCGATCGGCACATTCACGAACAGCACCCATCGCCAGTTCAGCCACTCGACGAGGATGCCGCCCGCGAGCAGTCCGATGGCGCCGCCGCCCGCCGAGACTCCGGCGAACACCCCGAACGCCCGGTTGCGTTCGGGGCCTTCGCTGAAGGTCGTGCTGATCAGGGCGAGGGCGGTCGGGGAGGCGATGGCGCCGCCGACGCCCTGGAGGGCGCGGGCGCCGAGGAGTTGGGCCTCGTTCTGGGCGAGCCCGCCGAGCAGGGAGGCCAGCACGAAGAGCAGGATGCCGAAGATGAAGACCCGCCGTCTGCCGAGGATGTCGCCGGTCCGGCCGCCGAGCAGCAGCAGACCGCCGAAGGTCAGGGTGTAGGCGTTGACGACCCAGGACAGGCTGGTGGTGGAGAAGTCCAGGGACCGCTGGATGTCCGGCAGGGCGATGTTCACGATGGTGATGTCCAGCACCACCATCAGCTGACACGAGGCGATGACCAGCAGCGCCATCGCGTTCCCGCCGCCGCCGGGTTTCCCGGTGGCGTCCTGGGGCGCGGAAGTCTGCTGCGGTCTGCTGCTCATGGCGTCTCGCACTCTCGGAGGTCGAGCCCTCCGGAGGGGTCAGCGAACGAGTGCGTCCACTGCTGGGTCCACCGTTCGACCGTACGCCGGTGCCCTGCCCCTCACCACTCGATCAACGGGCGACGTCCTTCCGCGGGCGCCGCCGACGCCCTGGAGGGCGCGGCACCACCCCACACTGAGCCATCCTCAGCAACCACCGTCCACCGCTGCCGGGCCGACAGGTGCCCCGCCCATCTGCGCGGCCACCCACCTTCTCGGCGACTTTGCCATCTCTTTACAACTGGTTCCGCCCCTGCCTCGTCTCTCCGCTCGATCCATCACGCAGTCCCCCGCTTCATCTGGCGGGCGGACCGACGAGAGAGAGACTGATGCGCCGAACCGTCCTCAGTGCCGCGGCACTCGCCTGTACCGCCGTGTTGGCGGGTGCGGTGCCCGCGTTCGCCGACGATGCGAGCCCGGCACCCACGAGCCGCGCGGCGTCCCAGGCCCCGACAGCGGTCCCGTCGCCCGCCGAGGCGACCAAGACGCCCGACTCCGCCGACGCGACCGCGGTTCCCAGTGCCGAACCGCCCCGGGAGGCGACCCCCGGCCAGGTCTCCGCCGTGCCCAGCGGTGCGCCGGACACCGGGGTGGCGCCGGAGGAGTCCGGGGGCGGGGTCGTCGCGGGGAGCGCCGTCGCCGTGCTGGCGGTCGGCGGGGCGGGAGTCCTCCTCGTACGGCGGCGGCGGGCGAACGGGGCGTGACCTCGCTCTCCAGGCGTGCCTTCGCCACCGCGGCGGCTGCGCTGCTCGTGGGCTGCGGTGGTGGACACCGGGCCGCAACGCGCCGGACGACCGCGTCACCTGCCGTGAGCCCGGCGCCGCTCCCGTCCGAGCGGGGTGACGCCGACTCCCCCCGGCCCCTCGGTCGTTCGGTGCCCGTGCGGCTTCGGGTCCCGGCGATCGGTGTCGACACCCCTGTCATCCGACTGGGGCTGGCCTCGGACGGCACCGTGCAGGTGCCGCCGATCACGGCGCACGACCGGGCGGGCTGGTACCGGCATTCGCCGACACCGGGGCAGACCGGGCCGTCGGTGATCCTCGGTCATGTCACGGTCGGTGACTACGGAGACGGGGTGTTCCGGCACCTCGCGCGGCTGCGGCCGGGCGAGCGGATCGAGGCGCGCCTGGAGAACGGCACCACGGCGGTGTTCGCCGTGGAATCCGTACGGACCGTCGCCAAGGCCGACTTCCCGGTGGACGCGGTCTACGGCGACGTCGACCGCCCCGAGCTGCGGCTGATCACCTGCGGCGGCCGTCGTACCGGTGACGAGTACCCCGACAACGTGATCGTCTTCGCCACGCTCGTGTCAGAAGGTGCCGAGCACCGCCCATCCGCCCGGACCCCGGGCCGCCGACGGAACCGTACGTCGCGGCCCGGGCTCCTCTCCCACGAGCCCGCACCGGCCCACCGGCCTGTCGGCCCACCACGTCACGACCATGGAGAGCGTTGAAACGGTCCCGCGAGAAGGCAGCGTCCGAGTTGTTCGCCGCCCTCTATCCACGCCTCGCCGGCTGGTGCCGTCGGCTGGTCGACGACGACGAGACGGCCCATGAGGTCGCCTCGGAGGCGTTCACCCGGCTCTGGGCCCGGTGGACGTCCGTCGGGGAGCCCCAGGGTTTCCTGTACGTCACCGCGGCGAACCTCGTCCGGGACCACTGGCGCAAGCTGGAGCGCGAGCGAAGAGCCGTGCACCGGGCCACCGTCGAGGCCTCCGTGCGCCCGCAGACGGAAGACACCGACCCCTCGGTCCGCTTGCTCGTGCAGTCACTGCCGGAACGACTGCGCGTTCCCGTCCTGCTGCACTACTACGCTGACATGCCGATACGGGAGGTGTCCGTACTGACCGGACGCAAGGAGGGAACCATCAAGGCCGATCTTCACGCGGCCCGCGAACTGCTCCGCGCCCACCTGAGGAGAAGCCTTGATCACATACTCTGACGAGGGACCGGAGTTCGAGCCCGACGACCCGCTCGCCGTCATTCTGCGACCGCCCTCCGACCGTCTCGGGCCGCCGCCCGGCCACTTCGAGACGATCCGCCGCGCCGCCGGGCGCCGCCGACTGCTGCGTGCCGCGGCCGGAGTCGGTGTGACCTGCGCCGTCGCCGCCCTCGTCGCACTACCACTGCGGTTCGCGACCGACGAGTCGTCCACGTCCCCCTCGGTCCCGCTCGCGCCACCGCCGGCGAGTGGTCCGGCGAGCCCGACCCCGGTCCCCAGCCCGTCCGCGTCCTCCGGGACGCCAGCCCCCACCGCCTCGGACGATGCCGACGACCCCGCCCCCTCGGTGACCCCGACTCCGTCTGCCGACGCCTCCAAGCGCGCACCGACCTCGGCCACCCCCGGCGAGACCGACAAGCGGTAGCGACAGACAGCGACGGTTCCCAGCACCACCGCCGACCAAGGTCCTCGACAACGGCGAGGTCACCACGCAGGGCGGGTGACCGTCCAGGGGACGTGGACCGGCGGGTCAGGGCAGAGGTGGGCCATGTCCGGGCTCCGCCGAGCGTCACCGTGTCGGGCGCCCGGGCACACCCGGGCGCCCCTTGTCCGGCTCAACTGTCCTACGACAGGCCCTCGTTCACTCCTGAACGGCGAACTGGCTGCCCGTCTTCTGCCCGTCGTCCGACACCGCCGCGGCCACACAGCGGAAGACCCGCAGCCCCTTGTCCCACTCCACCTCCGTCGGCGGAATGATGTCGACGTTCCACTCCTTCGCGACCTCCCGGCCGGCGGGCAGCATCGACGCGGCCATGACCTTCTGCGAGCACAGCGCCTTGACGTCCGGGTGCTTGACCAGGTCCCGCGCGTTGTTCGTCACGCCGTCCTTCGGCAGCGGGGCGATGGCGAAGGTCTCCCACACATGCCGGGTCTGGCAGTCCGCGCGGCTGACGGTGATGATCCCGGAGACATCGGTGATCCCGCTCCAGCACTCGGGGGTCGCGACGCACCGGCCGCCCACACCGTCGACGCTCGTCGCCGCGCAGTTCTCCGTCGTCGTCGCCACGCCGAAGCCGGACGTGCCCTTGTCCTCGGCGGTGCCGTCGGAGGAGGCGGACGGGGCAGCCGAGGAGGAGCCCCCGCCGGCGTCGTCCTGCTGTCCGCCCCGGTACACGACCACGGAGACCGACACGCTCACGGAGACGGCCACGGCCGCCAGGACGCCGATCACCAGGGGACGGCGTCGCGTTGTTCCCTTCTTCCCGCCGCCGTCACCGTCGCCGCCCGGCCCGGGGACCACCGTCGTACCGCCCGCTCCACCCGGGCGGCCGGGCGTCACCGTCGTGGAGTTCGCGTCCGGCACCGGCCCGGAGCCACGCCCGTACGGAGCCGTCGTGTCGTAGGCCTGCGGGCCCGTCGTGTCGTACGTGGGTGGCGCCGTCGTGTCGTACGCCTGCGGATACGACGTGGGAGGTGTGTCCCGGTACGCCGGGACGGTCATCATGCTGGGCGGCGGGCCGAAGCCGCCGCCGCTCAGGTCGAGGGTGTCGAGGTCGACGGCGGCGAGGGCGTCCCGAAAGGCGCCCGCGTCGGACAGCCGGTGATCCGGGTTCGGGGCCAGTGCGTGCCGGAGGGCCGAGTTGAGGGCGGCGGGGACGCCGGGCAGATCGGGGTACGGCCAGGTGTGGCGGACGATGAGTTCGGCGAGGCTGAGCTGGGTCCCGTCGTCCGGGTAGTGCGGCGGGCGGCCCCGCAGCAGGGCGTAGACGGTGGCCGCCAGGGAGTAGACGTCGCCGGCCGGGGTGGGGTCGGCCATGTGGAAGGCCTCCGGCGGCGCGTACGCGGGGGTCAGCGCCTCCCGGGTCACGGACAGTTCCCGTCCCGGCTGGGGCATGGCGGCGAGGCCGAAGTCGGTGAGGGCCACGCCGCCGTACCGGTTGACCATGACGTTGCCGGGTTTGATGTCGCGGTGCAGGACCCCGGAGGCGTGGGCCGCCGCCACGGCGTCCGCGAGGCCCACCCCGATGTCGCGGGCCTCCTTCGGCGACAGCGGCCCGTCCCGGTACAGCCGATCGCCGAGCGAGCCTCCGGGGCACAACTCCAGCACCATGTACGGGCGGTTGTCGGCGAGCACCCCGGCGTCGTACACCGGCACCACATGCGGGTGCCCGGACAGTTGCCCGGCCGCCGTGACCTCGCGCAGAAAACGCTGCCGGTCGCGCGGTGTGGCCAGCACCCTGCTGTCCACCTTCAGCGCGACCTCCCGGCCGACGGCCAACTGCTGGGCCCGGTACACCGTGGCGAATCCGCCCTGGCCCAGGACCTCCTGGATCTCGTAACCGGGCAGTTCCATACTTGCGGGCCCCATGTGCCGTACCCCCAGCGCGCGGCCCCGGCCAGAACGTCCGACCGAGGATGAAGCGAGACAATAGCCCAGCACTGTGACACCGGGTGCGACCCGTACCGGGGGAAGCGGAACCGCCTGCGCCGGCACCATTTTTGATCACCGACATGTCCATGTCCTAGGGTCGGGCGAAAACGGGTCGACGGGGTGACGGAATGCGTGGAATACGGGGCTTGGCGGCCGTGTTGGTCGCCGGTGCGGCGGTGGTGTCGCTGGCCGGATGCGAGGACAAGGACGACGCTCAGGGCAGTGGGAGTGACACCGGTGTCGAGATCGGACGCAACGGCGGGACCACCGGCGGTGGACTGCCCGGTCAGCTCACCACACGCCAGAAGCTGATGCTGGACAACCTCCCGGAGTCGGATTCGGTCATGGCTGCCGGTGAGTATCTGCAGCGGTTCACGACCTGCGAGCGGTACAGCATCGACCCGGCCGACACCCGCTACTACCCCATGGACGAGGAGTTCGACGAGAGCTGGGGCGTCCGCTTCCGCGGCACCTGCGGCGACGGGGGCAATGGCTACATCCGGGTCTTCTGGACGGGCACGGACGAGGGCATGAAGCAGTTCCAGGAGGCGTACCGCGACGACATCGCCGAACGGGTCAAGACCTCGCCGAGTGCCGGTATCGACGGCGGTTTCGGCATCGGGCGGAACTTCGCCGTGATCGCGCCCGGCTCCGACACGCTGCGCGACCTGTCCTCGTCGCATCTGCTCGTCCTCAACTGCAACCCGAACTTCGAGGCGACCGGTGACGTGTCCACCGCTCCCGCCGAGGTCGACGGCTGCGTCCTGACCGACGACTTCATCGACTGACGTCCGCCGTCCGGTCGGTGAGGAGCCGGAGCGCCTCGGCGGTCGCGGCAGCCGGGTTCGACGTTGTGGACGCCCCGGGTCCGGTCGGCGTCGCCGGGGGCCTGGAAGGAGTCGTAGAAGAAGTACCGATCGTCCCCGTGGCTCACGCGGTGCCGGTCCAGCGGCTCTTCTCGGTCTCGGCGGTTCTGTCCCGCTGCCGGGTGGGGGCGATCACGAGTTCCTCGACGAGCGTGCGCTGCGGCAGCGTGGCGCAGAGCAGGACGGCCTGTGCCACGTCCTCCGGCTGGACCATGGCCGCTCGGGCGTCCGCGCTCGGCGGGGCGGCGCGGCTGTCCAGGATCGGGGTGTTCACCTCGCCGGGGAGGATGCAGGTGGCGCGGATCAGGTCGTCGCGGAAGGTGTTGCGCAGGTAGGCCATGAAGTTGCGTACGCCCGCCTTGGCCGCGCCGTACGGGGCTCCGCCCAGAAGGGTGGGCCGGAGCGCGGCGAGCGAGGAGATGGTGACGATCGTGCCGCCGCCGTTCGCCACCATGTCCGGGAGGACGGCCTGGGTGAGCAGATAGACCCCGGTGAGGTTGACGCCGATGACGGCGTTCCACTCGGCCTCGTCGAGCCGGCGGACGTCGCCGACCTTGCTCGCGCCGCCCGCGTTGTTGACGAGGAGGTCTACAGGGCCTGCCGACTTGCTCGTCCACGCGACGAGTTCGCGGACCTCTTCGGCGTTCTCGACATGTGCGGAGCGGGTGAGGGCCGTGCCGCCGGCGTCCGCCACGACCGTGGCGACCTCGTCGAGGACGTGCTGCCGCCGTCCTACGAGGACCACGGTCGCGCCCTCGGCGGCCAGCAACAGCGCCGTTTCGCGACCGATGCCGGTGCCCGCCCCGGTTATCAGCGCGGTCTTTCCCGCGAGAAGTCCTGCTCGGTTTCCTTCGAGGATGCCCATGGGTGTGATGGTGCCCCGTCGTCGGCGTGACTCGGCCTCAGTCGACGAACAACTGCCGGGCCGCCGCCCGCGCGTCGAACTCCTCCAAGCGGGCCTGGGCGTCCGGCAGGGCGTCGCACATCGCTTCCAGGAGGACCTGGCCCAGCAGCGTCGGTGCGCCGACGGTGTCGAACACGAGGCCGGTGCCCACGGCGGCCGGAAGCAGCAGATCGCTGTGGGCGGCCACCGGGGCGAACGTGCCGTCGGCGATCGTCACCACCGTCAGCCCCGTGGCGCGGGCGTGGGCGAGCGCGTCTAGGACCTCGCGCGGATGGCGCGGCAGCGCGAAGCACAGGAGCGCGCTCGCCCCGGCGTGCCTGGCCGCGTCGATGCGGTCGACGAGCAGCGAGCCGCCCTCGTCGAGCAGGCGTACGTCGGGGTGGACCTTCTCGGTGAAGTAGGCGAAGCCGCGTGCCGGGGCGGCGGAGGCACGCAGCCCGAGCACCGGCAGCGGGCGGGAGGCGGCGAGCAGCCGGCCCGCGTGTTCCACGGGAGCGGGGTCGGCGAGCAGGGACGCGAGCTGCCGCAGGTTGTCGATCTCGGTCTGCACGGCCTGCTGGTACGGGTTGTGCGGGGGCCCGTCCGTCGGGGTGGCCACGGGGGCGATGTCCCGTACGTGGGCGCGCAGTCCGGCATATCCGTCGAAGCCGAGGGCGATCGCGAAACGGGTCACGGAGGGCTGGCTCACCCCGGTCATGCGGGCCAGTTCCATGCTCGACAGGAAGGGCACGGCCGCCGCCTGCCGGACCAGGAAGTGGGCGATGCGGCGCTGTGTGGGGGTGAGCCGGCGGCCCTCGAAGAGCTGGTGCAGCCGTGCGGACGCGCCGGGTCCGTCGGCGCCGACAGCTTCGGTCATCGGATCGTTCCTCCAGCGGGTCGCCGTGATTCGGTACCCGGGCTCCGGCCCGGCGGTGTGCCGGGCCGGAGTACCGGAGTGGAGGCCTTCGGAGCGGCCCCGGCGCTCAGCTCACCGGGGCCGAGCGCTCAGCTCACCAGGCCTGCCGACGTCAGCCACTCCTTGGCGACCGCGCTCGCGTCCTCCTTGTCGTCGACGAGCTTCTTCATCATGTCCAGCAGGTCCTGGGTGGTGAGCTTGGCGGAGACGCCGTCCAGCGCCTCCTTGGCCTTGTCGTTCACCGCGTCCTTGTAGACCAGGGGCGTGACGTTCTGCGAGGAGAACAGGTTCTTCGGGTCCTCCAGCACCACCAGCTTGTCCGCGACGATGGCGGGGTCGGTGGTGTAGAGGTTGGCGGCCTGCACCTTGTTGTCCTTCAGCAGCTTCACCAGGGTGGTCTGGGCACCCGCGTCGAGCGGCTGGAACTTCCCGAACTCGACGCCGTACACCTTCTTGAGGCCGACGCCGCCCTGGGTGCGGGTCTTGAACTCCGAGCCGGCGCCGATCGTGAAGTCCTTCGCGACCGGCTTGAGGTCGGCGAGGGTCTTCAGGTCGTACTTGGCGGCGGTCTCGGAGGTGACGGTGACGGAGTCCTTGTCCTCGGCCGCGGCCGAGTCGAGTATCTCGACCGACTTCGGGAGTTTCTCCTTCAGTTCGGCGTTGATGTCCTCGGTGGTGGTCGCGGTGCTGTTCTTGTCGACGGCCACCGCGAGCAGGGCGCCGTTGTACTCGGGGAAGACGTCGATGCCGCCCTTGACCACCTGGTCGTAGTAGACCTCGCGGGCGCCGATGTCGAACTTGCGGGTCACCTTCAGGCCCTTGGACTCCAGGGCCTGCGAGTAGATCTCGGCGAGCAGCTGGTTCTCGGGGAAGTTGGCCGAGCCGACGACGAGTGACTTGCCGTCGCTGTCGCCGCTGTCGCCCGACAGCGGGTTGTCGTCGCTGTCACCGCCGCCGCAGGCGGTCAGCGACAGTGCGGCGAGCAGGGCGAACGCGGCGCCTCGGTACATGCCTCGCATGGGTGATTCCTTTCACGAGAGACTCAGGGCTTGGGAAGACTCAGGGCTTGGGACGACTCAGGGTTCGGAGGACTCAGGGCTTGCAGGAGTCAGGACTTCGCCGCCGAGACCCGTAGGCCCGGCGAGACGATGAGGCGGCGCAGCGCGGTGAAGGCGACCTGGACGATGAGTGCGAGGGCGACCACCACGGCTGAGCCACCGATGACCAGCTCGTAGTCGTTGCGGGAGAGTCCGTCGACGATGAAGCGGCCGAGGCCGCCGAGACCGGGATAGGCCGCGACGGTGGCGGTGGCCACGACCTGGATCGCGGCGACCCGCAGGCCGAGGAGGATCAGCGGCAGCGCCATGGGCACCTCCACCCGGACCAGGACCTCCCACTCGGTCATGCCGACGCCGCGCGCCGCGTCCCGGGTGGCGGGATCCACCCCCCGTACGCCCTCGAAGGTGTTGATGAGGATCGGCGGGACCGCGAGCGCGATCAGGGCGACCAGTACGGGTGTGGTGCTGAGCCCGGCGAGGGTGACGACGAGGACCACCAGGCCGAAGGTGGGGATCGCCCGGGCGAGGTTGACCACGCTGGCCACGGCGAACGCGCCCCGGCCGGTGTGGCCGACGAGCAGGCCGAGCGTCAGCCCGATCAGGGCGGCGAACAGCAGCGACAGACCGCTGTAGGTGAGGTGTTCGAGGAGTCTTCGGGGGATTCCCTCGTCGCCGTGCCACTGCTGGGAGGAGGTGAGCCAGTCGCCCACGAGCCGGATCTGGTTCAGGAAGTCGTTCATGCCACCCTCACCTTGTTCCGGGACCACGGGGTGAGCAGCCGCTGTGCCAGCACCAGCAGGGCGTCCGTGGCGAGCGCGAGCAGCATGATCAGGGCGATCGCGGTGACGATCGGGGTCGGGAAGTCGAGCTGGAGGCCCCGGGTGATGTAGTAGCCGAGACCGCCCTGTCCGATCAGCTGGCCCACGGCGACGAGACTGATGGAGGAGACGGCGGCGACCCGGACACCGGCGATGACGACGGGTACGGCGATGGGCAGTTCGACCTGGACGACCCGGCGTGCCGTGCCGAAGCCCATCGCGGTGGCGGCGAGCCGGACGGGTTCGGGAACCGAGGCGAGGCCGTCCACGACGTTGGGCACCAGGACCGACAGGGTGTAGAGGGTCAGCGGGATCATCACCGTCCGCTCGGTCAGCCCCGTGTACCGGACGAAGATCATGAACAGGGCCAGGGACGGGATCGAGTACAGGATGTTGGCCACGGTCAGCACCGGCGCGTACAGCCAGCGCCAGCGGTGGCACAAAATCCCGAGGGGGACCGAGACGATCAGCCCGAACAGCACCGGCAGCAGGCCGAGTCTGAGGTGGACACCGGTGTAGTCGGCCAGCTCACCCGCGTGGTCGGCGATCCAGCCCCAGCGGACCAGCGGTTCACCGTCGCTCATCGGTCACCACCGGCCGGGCCGTCGGCGGCGGCGGTCTTGTCGACGTCGGCCTTGGCTGTGGCCACGCCCGGCTCGGCAGCCGCGGCCGTCCCGACGGCTTCGCCGGCTTCCGTCCCCTCGGAGGCGGCCGCCGACAGCTCGTACGCGTCCGCGACTCCCACCACCGCCCCGTCCGCGTCCACGCCCACCGCGAGCCGGGCGGGTGACAGGAGCGCCGAGTCGAGGGCGGCCCGTGCCGAGTCGCCGACGAGGCTGAAGGTGTGGCCGAGCGGGGTCAGGGGCGCGTCCGCGAGCGTGCCGCTCTCCGGGAGTTCGGCGACGGCGGTCCAGCCGAGCGGGCGCCGCTCGGCGTCGACGACGAGCACCCAGGGCTCGTCCGCCGTGCGGGCCCGCGCCACGGTCGAGGTCGCCGACAGCACCGGCCCGTCGCGCAGCGGTACATCGGCCGCACTGACGAAGGACAGCCGGCGGATGCCCCGGTCCTGTCCGACGAAGTCGGCCACGAAGTCGTCGGCGGGGTGGGCGAGGAGCCGTTCGGGGGTGTCGAACTGGGCGAGCTTGCCGCCGGTTCGGAACACGGCGATGTTGTCCCCGAGTTTGATCGCCTCGTCGATGTCATGGGTGACGAAGACGATCGTCTTGTGCAGTTCCTTCTGCAGCCGGATGAACTCCGCCTGGAGCTCCGCCCGGACGATCGGGTCGACCGCGCTGAACGGCTCGTCCATCAGCAGCACCGGCGGGTCCGCGCCCAGCGCCCTGGCCACGCCGACGCGCTGCTGCTGCCCGCCGGAGAGCTGGTTCGGGTACCGCTTGGCCATCTCGGCGGGCAGCCCGACCAGTTCCAGCAGTTCGGCGGCCCGGGCCCGTGCCTTCTTCCTGCCCCAGCCGAGCAGCAGCGGAACGGTGGCTATGTTGTCGAGGATGGTGCGGTGCGGGAACAGCCCGGCGTGCTGGATCACGTACCCGATGCCGCGGCGCAGCTCGGGGGCGTTCACCTCGCGGATGTCCCGGCCGTGCAGGCTCACCGTGCCGGAGGTCGGCTCCACCATGCGGTTGATCATGCGGAGGGTGGTGGTCTTGCCGCAGCCGGAGGGGCCGACCAGGACCGTGATGCCACCCTCGGCCAGTTCCAGGGACAAATCGTCCACTGCTGTCGTGCCGTTTGGATATTTTTTGCTCACCGCGTCGAATCTGATCAAAGCTGCCCCTTACCCGACTGCATATGGTCATGCAGAGTTATCGGTGACTGAATGACAGTCAATGGCCTTCCGTGAACGGCACGTTACGTTCACAAGAAACCGGCCGGAGATGACCGAGATGTCCGTGTTCTGCGGCTGATGTGCCGTTCAGAATGGCCAGCTCAGACGTGGGGAGACACGCCATGCAACCGGTTCTCGTGCCCGACCTCGCGTTCGACGGCCACTGCGACGTCCGGCGCGGCGATGTGGCTCCGCTCGCGCAGGCGGCACGCGATCCGGCCCGTCCGGACGACGACCGGCCGTGCGGGGTGGACGTGGAGGCGGTGAGCCACGACATCCTGGGGGCCGATGGCGTCCGGAGCACCCTGTGTGCCCTGGCGGGAGAAGCGTCCTCGGCCGAAGGAACCTCGCCCGAAGGATCCTCGCCCGGGGGAACAGTGGCCGAAGGAGCGTCATGACCAATGTCGACGTGCACCAGCATCTGTGGACCCCCTCGCTGGTGGCGGCCCTGCGGTCCCGCCGCGAACCGCCGTACCTGGACGGCTGGACGCTGTTCCTGGACGGTGAGCCGCCCTATGACATCCCGCCCGCCGACCACGACATCGCCCGGCGCGCGGACCTCGCCGCCGCCGACGGTCTGGGCCGGGCGCTCGTGTCGATGTCCGCCCCGATCGGCGTGGAGTGGCTGCCCGCGGCTGAGGCCCGGCCCCTGCTCGACGCCTACCACGAGGGCTCGGCCGCACTCCCCGAGCCGTTCGGGGCCTGGGCCGCCGCCTGTGTACGGGACATCGACGCGGACGCGACCGCCAAGGACCTCGACCAGGGCTTCGCCGGACTCCAGCTCCCGGCGAACGCGCTCGCCGACGCGGCCGGCTACACGCGCTGTGCCCCGCTCCTCGATCTGCTCGAAGAGCGCGACCTGCCCCTGTTCGTCCATCCGGGGCCCGCGCCGGGCGGGGCGGAGGGGCCGGGCTGGTGGCCCGCGATGGTTCCGTACGTGCAGCAGATGCACGCCGCCTGGTTCGCCTTCCGTGCCTTCGGCCGGCCTCGCCATCCACGGCTGCGGGTGTGCTTCGCGCTGCTGGCCGGGCTGGCCCCGCTGCACGGGGAGCGGTTCGCCGCCCGGGGCGACGGGACCGGCGTCGGGGCGGACCCCGGTGTCTTCGTCGAGACGTCGTCGTACGGCCCGGTCTCCGTCGACGCGGTCGTCCGCGCCCTCGGGGTGCACGCCGTCGTCCAGGGCTCGGACCGGCCGTACGCGGAGCCGCCGCACCATCCCGGCTTCGGGCTGGGCGGAGCCGCCGCGTACGCCTTCCGCATCGCCAATCCCCGGCGGCTGCTGACCGGGCAGGGCTGATGGCGCCGGCGCCGGACTGCTCGGGAGGGGTCCGGCGACACGGATTCAGCCGTCTCACCGACATCGGTGACGTCCCCAGCCTCATCATCCACTCGGCGTCCACCACCCACAGTCAGCAGGACGAGGAGCAGTCGGCGGCCACCGGCACCTCCCCCGGCCCGGTGCGGCTGTCCGTCGGCATCGAGAACCTCGCCGCGGCCTGAAGGCGGATCCGGAGGCCGACTTCCGCGCGGCCGAGGGCACGGTTGAGCAGGCGGCCGAGGGCGCGTCCCGAACATCGTCCTGATCCCGTCGGAGGTCCTCTCCCGTCGGCCTCCGGGGCCTGGCGGGAGGGGGACCCGCCCGGGCGGCGCCAGTCGTGCGCCCGGGAGAAGCCGCTGTCCCTGGAGGGGCGGGTGGTGAACTCCCGGGCGTGCGGCTCGCGTCGCCCGGGCGGCCACGACGGTTTCCCGATCGAGGTGGAGCAGGTCGCCGCGCTGGTGAGAGAGCTTCCCGAACGGGCACCGCCTGCCCCTCGGCCGCACGAGAGGCAGGCGGACAGCGCCGGTTGTTCAGCGCAGCCGGTACGCGCGGATCACCGTGTACTCGGCGGTGTCGCCGTCGGCGTCGGTCAGCTTCGCCCGCAGGGAGGCGAAGCCCTTGCCACGCGGGTTCAGCAGGTCCGCCCGCCACCGGGCCGGGTCGCCCGTGCGGCGTACGTCGACCGCGGTCCAGGTGGTGCCGTCGTCGTAGGACACGTCGACGGTCAGCTCGCGCACTCTCGACTCCGGTGCGCCGGGCTGACGTTGCAGAACGACGGGCAGCCGCAGACGGTGACCGGCCCGTGCCGAGTTGTCCAGGCGCAGTGCGGGCGTGAAGCGGATCGCCGTCACCGGCAGGGACGTCCAGTCGGCGGTGTCGACGTGCCCGGAGCGGAAGGTCCATGCCGCGCGTACGGAGGTCGAGGTGACATATCCCGAGCCGCCGCGGTCCACGGAGGTCTCCAGCCGGTAGGAGTCCTCCTTCGCCGGTACCGGGCCCTGCGCGTCGTAGAACGGGTACGGCACGTCGGCGAGCAGTCGGCCGTCGCGCCAGAGGCGGGTGCGGCCGAAGTCGCCGAGGGAGAAGCCGGTGTGGCTCGGGTCCTGGTCGGCGAAGGGCGGGGTGTGGAACATCAGCGTGTCCCCGCGACGGCGCACGCTCCCGAACGTCCGCCCCCGCTGGTCGGCGAAGCTCGGGCCGAGCGGGCCGTTGCCCCAGCGCATCTCCGACTCGGCGCCCGGCTTCAGGGTCACGGGTGCGCCCCACTGCTGGAACTCGCCCTGGCCCTTCTCGTTGACCCGGTTGAACGCCAGGTGCCACTGCACGCCGCGCGCCGAGTAGTAGACGGTGCGTCTGCCCGTCGCGCTGAACCCGATGCCCGGGCCGGCCGCGCTGCCGCCCTCCGGTGGGAACGCGTACGTCCGCAAGTACGCGGTGCGTACGTCTTCGCGGTCGTTGTAGAGGTGGTGCGTGACCTTGGTCAGGTCGCCGCGCTTCGCCCGCGCCCGGAAGTCGGTGGGGAAGCGCTCGCGCACCACCCAGGCCAGCTCGTAGTCGTACGGGGTGTCGGTGAAGGTGCCGTCCTCGCCGAGCCGGGCCCAGGAGCTGCGCACCACGGAGGTGAGGGTGCCCGCGTCGGCGGGCAGCGCTCCCGTGCCGAGGTCGGCGGTCCGGAGCCGCGCGAAGGAGCCGGCGGTCGCCAGGGACGAGACGCTCACGCCGGACGGGGCGGTCCGCAGGACGCTGACAGCGGCAAGTGCGCTGGTCGCCCCCTTGCGGGGCGGGGCCACGCTGACGGGTGTTCCCCTGCGGGCGTCCAGTTCCACGGTCTTCGCGCCGGTGACCCGGGTCAGTGGCTGGACCAGCACGGTGTGGTCGTAGCCGCCGTCTGCGGCGGCGGTCGCCACATGGACGTCGAGGTGGTAGCGGCCGGGGCGCACGGATATCGTCCCGGTGCCGCTCGGGGCGTAGACGAAACGTCCCTCGCCGCGGTCGATGTCGAGAACCGTCACGAAGCTGGCGGCGGCGGGCCGGCCGTCGCGGTCCAGGACCTTGACGGTGAGCGGCTGGGTCTCGTGTTCCTTGGTGACGGAGAAGACCGTACGGAGCGTGGTGGAGCCGGAGCCCGCGACCACGGCGCCCGTGAAGAGTCCGGTGGCGCTGCCCACGCGGGTGTCGGCGGTGAGGACGGCCTCGGCGCTGCCCCCGGCGGGGACGGTCAGCCGGGCCGGGCTGACCGTGAACAGGCCGTCGGGTGCCGTGGCGCCGTCCGGTCCTGTGGCCGTCGTGGTGAGGTCGAGGGTCACGTCCGAGGACCCGGGATTGCGGTAGGTGAGGGCCCTGGTGAGCGGCTCGTCGTCGCCGTGCGGCCAGGAGGTGGTGCCCAGCGACAGGCTGGGTGGGCCGACGGTGACGTTCTGACCGACGGCACGGGCGACGTCCACGCGACCGGCGCCCTGTTGGTGGAGCCCCAGGGCGGGATTGGGCTTCGCCGAGCCCATCAGCGCGTCCTTGAGCCGCTCGCCGGTCCAGTCGGGGTGCTGCTGGGCGAGGAGCGCGGCGGCGCCCGCGACATGCGGGGTGGCCATGGAGGTGCCGGACAGCGCGGCGTACGCCTTGTCGTCGCCGGCGGGTTCGAGCGCGCTGTCCTTGGAGCGGGCGGCCACGATCGCGACGCCCGGCGCGGTGATGTCGGGCTTGGTGGCCCCGTCGCCGACGCGCGGCCCTTGGCTGGAGAAGTCCGCGAGCGCCTCGTGGGCGTCGACCGCGCCGACGGCGAGCGCCGCGTCGGCGGTGGCGGGGCTGCCGACGTCCTGGGTCCGGCCGGTGTTCCCGGCCGCGACGGCGAAGAGCGTGCCGTACTTGGCGCTCAGCGTGTCGACGGCCTCCTCGAGCGGGTCGATGCCCGGGAAGTCGGTGCCGCTGAGGCTCATGTTGACCACGCGGGCACGCGGCGCGGCCCATTCCATGCCGGCCAGGATCGCCGACTCCTCGCAGTCGCGGTCCACACAGACCTTGCCGACGAGCAGGGAGGCGTCGGGGGCGACGCCCGTGTACCTGCCGCCGGACGCCGCGCCGTCGCCCGCGACGATCGACGCCACATGGGTGCCGTGGCCGACGAGGTCGGTGGTGTCGGGCGCGGTGGTGAAGTTCTGCTTCTCGACGATGCGGGAGGCGAGGTCCTGGTGGGTGTCGTCGACCCCGGTGTCCAGGACGGCGACCTTCACACCGGTGCCGGTGTACCCGGCCGCCCATGCCGTGGGGGCGCCGATCTGCGGCACGCTGACGTCGTCGCTGACCTTCACCTTCGCGTCCAGCCAGATCCGGGACACCCCGGCGGCGAGCCGTGGTCCCGCGCCGTCCGGGGCCCGCTCGGTCAGCTCCGACCACAGCGGGGCGGCACCGCCACGGGCGGCCCGTACGGCGGCCAGGCGCAGCCCGGGGACGGTACGGGCCAGCCGGGCGCCCGCCTCCCGCACACCGGCCCGCAGCCGCTGCGAACTGCCTTTCCGAGCCCGGTACTTGACGATGAGCGGGACGCCGTACGCGCTGTCGTACCCGGCGTCCGCCAGCCCCGTCACGTCGAACAGACGGCGGTCGAGGGCGCCCGAGGCGACGAGGGCGAGGGCGTCGTCGGGGACGACGTACTGGTGGCCGGAGTCCTCGTAGCGTGTGAAGGCGATGTCGCGGCGGCCCTCGCCGGGGGTGATGGTGACGTCGTCGCCGGCGAGGGCGACCCGGTCACCGGTCAACAGGGTGACCGTGCGGGCGCTCTGCGGGGCGGGGCCGGAGCCCGGCTGCCATGAAGAGGGAGCGGGAGATGCGGATGTCGCTGCGGACGGGGCCTGTCCCGGAAGCATGCTCAGAGTGAGCGTGAGCAGGACGAGGCAACCCGCCGCACGTCTGGTGCGCGGCAAGCGTTCCTCCTGGTGGGGCCGGAACGCGGGCCGCTTTTTCGAGCGGTGGCGTTCCACAGGACGGAGTCCAGGCCCTGGAACCCGGACCACAGGATTGTCGTGCGCACGCAACGTACCAACGGTAACTCCCGTACCGCCACAGGGCCTTCACAGCCTGACGGCCGGCCCGAAGCCGTCAGGCCGGTGGCGGTACGAGGTCAGCGGCCGGAGCGGATCAGCCCCGTCAGATAGCGCCACAGCGAGGAGCGCTGGCGGGCGGACGGGTCCGGCACCACCGTCTCGACGGGCACCAGCTCCGCCCCCGGCGACGACGCCGGGCCGGCGACCGTCGGCCGCACGGGCATCGGGACGAGTTCGTACCGTACGGGCAGTGAGCGCAGGCCCCGCATGAACGGTGAGGAGCGCCACGGCAGTTGGTCGACGGGGAGCGCCAGCTCCAGATGGGCGAACCGCTCGAAGAGCCGGCCCACACCGACCGCCGCGACCGTCGAGGCGAGTTCGCGTGCCGGGCACTGGCGGCGGCCCGCGCCCCACGACAGATGGGCCCGGGTGCTGACCGTGGTGCTCGACGCCACGTGCTTGGCGAAGAGCGGGTCGGCGTGCGCCGCGGCGGAGGAGACCCACACCGGGTCGCCCGCGCGGATCGTGTACTTGCCGAGCGGGGTGTCCCTGGCCGCGAAGCGCGGGACGAAGTTCACCAGCGGCGGCTTGCGCATGACCACCCGGTTCATCGCCTCCCGGACCATCCCGGCGGACAGGGTGGCGCGCACGCTGCCCTCGCCCGAGAGGACCTCGACGACCGTGTTGGAGATGAGGATGCCGACATGATCCGAGGTCATGCCCAGCAGCATGAACAGCTCACGGGCGAGTTCGTCGAGCGAGAGGCCGGGGTGGGCGGCCAGCAGGTACGAGGGGAAGTCGTCACCCGGGGTCTTCAGCTTCACCGCCGCGAGTTCGGCGAGCGCCGCGAGCAGCCGCTCCAGGGCGGGTTCCGCGTCCGGGCCCGCGTCCAGTACCCGCCACATGTCCATCAGCGCGTCGTCGCCCTGGGAGCCGGGGAAGCCGAGCAGGTGGCTGGCCACCATCAGCGGCAGCGGCCGGGAGAACTGCGCGGACAGGTCCGCGAGTCCGGTGCCGCCGGCCTCCCCGACCAGGCTGATCAGCTCGTCGGCGTAGACGGTGACGGCGGCCTTCAGCCGCTTCGCCTGTGGGTGGCGCGGGTCCTGGAACGGCTTGAGGGCCGCGTCCCACGCCGTACGCAACGGCCGGTAGCCCGGACCGCCCTGGATCAGCACGTGGTTGACCTCGAGCGACGGGCCGAGCGGCCAGTCGGACGGCACCCGGCCCTCCGTACGGGCCCGCCAGTTCTCCAGCCCCTTCGGCCAGCCGGCGTCGTCCTGGAGCACGTCGAGCGACTCGCGGTAGCCGAGGACCAGCCAGGCGGGCACGCCCAGCAGATCGACCGGGGCGACCGCGCCGTGCCGCTGCCGCAGCCGCTCGTACACGAGCGAGGGACGTGTCTCGTAGTCCCGGGTCAACAGCGGTTCGGGAGACAGATCCTCCAACCGCGTGTCGTCCAGCCCCACGGGCCCGCCCTCGCCCCAGTGCGCTTCCATCGCCATGTCGCCGCCCCTTCGACACTCCCCGTACCGGTACACCTTCAGCCGGTAGCCGGAACCGTGGGGACCCTACCCCAGGGTCACTTGAGGGTGAACGCCGGGTTCCGAGGGTCACGGTCGCCGACACCGAGCCGTTGTCGTTCGTACGTCGCGGGCGGCCGGGCTGTCGTCCCCCAGGGGCTGTACCGGGGACGGTGTCCTTGAGGACGGCGTGGCGGCCTCACGCCGTTCCCCGCCCGAGTGCCGTCAGAGGTCGGTCGGCGGCCAGTCGGTGGGGTCGGCCGTGGCCGTCGTGCCCGCGGTGAGGCGACGGTAGGCGGCGCGGGCCTGGACGAGGCGGGCGAGGGTGGTGCCGACGACGGCGGCGGTGAGGAGACAGCCCAGCCAGAGCATGTCCCGTTGGTGGGCCCAGGTGAGGGTGCCGGCGGGCGGGATGGCGAAACCGTTGAGGAAGAGCCAGCACAGGGCGGCCGTACCGGGGGCGGCGGTGAAGCGGGCGTGCAGACCGAGGAGGGCGGCCAACAGGGACAGGGCGGCCAGGGCGAGGCCGGGACGGTCCGTGCCGACCAGGGCGTTGAGGAGGGCCACCAGCGCCATGGCGCCACCGAAGGCCGAGGCCCACACCAGGGGTGTGGCGACGGGCTGTGGGACGGGGCGGGCACCGATGCCGAGGTACACCCACTGGATCATGCTGGAATTTCCTTCCGGTCCGCCCGGTGCCGATGAGAGGTGGGGGGGGTCGCCCCGTCGGCGCGGGCCCGTACGCGGGAATTTTCCCCCGGACCCTCGACCGCGCCCCCATCGGCCGGATTTCGAGTGCTCGCTAGGGTGACATCGACGGTTGTCCGAAGGAATATCCGAATGAGACAGGGGGACAGTCGTGGGTGCTCCGCGCCTGAGCAGTACGCCGTTGCCGGGGATCGGTGTCCGTTACGACCTCACCACACGGGAACGGCGCCGCATTTCGGTGGTGGCCCATCGTGACGGCGGGCGGACGTTGAGCGCGTACCGCGAGGACGATCCCGACGCCTGCGCGCTGTCCGTTCGGCTGAGCGCGGGCGAGGCGACCGCCCTCTCCGACGCGCTGACGCCGGATCACCACAGCCCGAACCTGCTGTCCACGACCGAACTCGGGCTGGTGGCCGAGCGGATCGAGCTGGCGTCCACGTCCCACTGGAACGGACGGCTGCTGGGCGACACGCGGATGCGGACCGAGACGGGGGCGTCGATCGTGGCCGTACTGCGCCGCTCGGAGGCGATCCCCTCCCCCGCCCCGGACTTCCGCCTCGTGGGCGGCGACACGCTCATCGTGATCGGCACCCGCGAGGGCGTGGAGTCGGCGGCGGCGATCCTCGGGCGGGAGTGATCCCACCGCCGCCCGACACCGCTCTCCCGCCCTCAGACGTGCACGGCCTCGGCCGGCTCGGTCTCCGGCGTGGTCGTGTCCGGGGTCCCGGGCCGCCGTCGGCGGGGGGTCAGCCTGCGGGCCAGGGGTTCGGTCCAGCGGGCCGCCGGCGGGCCGAGGACGACCAGGATGAGGACGTACGCCGTCGCCAGTGGCCCGATGCGGGGTTCCACTCCGACGGCGAGCCCGGCGATGACGATGGAGAACTCGCCGCGCGCGACCAGCGTTCCGCCCGCCCGCCAGCGGCCCTTGACGGAGATGCCGGCCCGGCGCGCCGCCCAGTAGCCGGTGGCGACCTTCGTCAGGGCCGTGACGGCGGCCAGGGCGAGCGCCGGGAGAAGGACCGGCGGAATGTCGGCGGGGTCGGTGCTCAGGCCGAAGAAGACGAAGAACACGGCGGCGAACAGGTCCCGGAGCGGCATGAGGAGGTTGCTGGCGCCCTCGGCGACCTCGCCGGACAGCGCGATGCCGACAAGGAAGGCGCCCACGGCCGCCGAGACCTGGAGGTGCTGGGCGATCCCGGCGACGAGGAGGGTGAGGCCGAGGACGACCAGGAGGAGCATCTCGGCGTTGTCGGAGGAGACCGCGCGGCTGATCACCCGGCCGTGGCGCAGGGCGACGTACAGGACGGCGCCCACGGTGCCCAGGGCGATCAGCAGGGTGACGGCGCCGCCCGCGAGGCTCACCCCGGCGAGCAGGGCGGTGAGGATCGGCAGGTAGACGGCCATGGAGAGGTCCTCGAGGACCAGGATGCTGAGCACGACCGGGGTTTCGCGATTGCCGAGCCGGCGCAGGTCGCCGAGGACCTTGGCGATGACGCCGGAGGAGGAGATCCAGGTGACGCCGGCCAGGGCGACCGCGGCGACCGGGCCCCAGCCGAGCAGCAGGGCCGTCGCGGCGCCGGGAGCGGCGTTGAGGACGAAGTCGACGGCGCCGGAGGGGTATTGGGTCTTGAGGTTGGTGACGAGTTCGGAGGCGCTGTATTCGAGGCCGAGCAGGAGCAGCAGGAGGATGACGCCTATCTCGGCACCGGTGGCGACGAACTCCTCGCTGGCCCGCAGCGGCAGCATGCCGCCGTGGCCGAAGGCGAGCCCGGCGAGCAGATAGAGGGGTATGGGCGAGAAGCCCACTCGTCCGGCGAGGCGTCCCAGCAGGCCCAGGGCGAGGATGATCGCCCCGAGTTCGATGAGCATGGCGGTGGTGTCGTGCACGGGCGTCTGTCCTCCGTTGCCGAGTGCGGTGGCGGCGTCTGTGCCTGTCGCGGGTACGGGCAGCCGGGCCGGCGCGCGCCGGTCGGGCGGGTCGGTGCTCCACAGGCACGCGGGTGCCCCTCATGGGGCGGTCAACCGCACGCCGTGGCGCGGGAATTCCGACGAAACGTCGCGTCAGCGCGCGGTGCGTTCGTCCGGGTCCGTCGTGCCGTCCGTATCCGGAACGCGGTCGCGAGCGGCGTTGTCGACGCGCACGTGGACGACTCGCCCCATGCCACGCCCCCCCAACGACTGAGCCAATGAGTGCTCAACAGAGCGTAAGCCCTCGGTAAAGGATTCTAGCGCAATCCAAAAAAGGACAATCGCACAATCATTAATATATGGGTCAAATGGGGTTACCTCACGCCGCACATCCGTATCGGCGAGACGGGCCCGCCTCACCCGAACGACGGCGAGACGGGCCCGTTCTGACCTGGCTTCAACTCCGATCAGGCGGCGGCCTGCCGCACGATCTCCGCGACCTCGTGGCCCGCCGCGACGATCGCCGCCCGGACGGCCTCGTCGTCGACCGACTCCCCGCCCACGATGACGAGACCCGACCGTACGTCCACGTCGACCTCTGTGACGCCGGCTGTCCGCACCACCTCTTCGGTGACGCCGACCGCGCAGTGGCCGCAGTTCATCCCGGGCACCGTGAAGTACTTCTCGGCCATGGCGGTAGCTCCTGTCCTCAGCGGCCGGTGCCGCAGCCCCTGACGGCTTCGGGGCACCGGGGTCGTGTGGCACGAGGTACGGATCGCCGCTCTGGCGTGTTCACACCGGCGAGGTCCGCCGTCCACTTCTCCTCGATGCGGCCCGCCTTCCACACCACCAGGGCCACCACCCAGGTCACGACGAACAGGCCGACGACGACGTACCCCATGGTGTTCAGGTCGAGGCCGGAGACCCGGTCCCAGAACGGCCCGTGGAGGTCGGCCTTCTCGGCGATCAGGCCGAGGAGTTCGACCGTGCCGATGATCAGCGCGACGGCCGCCGACAGTCCCGTGACGGTGAGGTTGTAGTAGACCTTGCGGACGGGCTTGGAGAAGGCCCAGCCGTACGCGAAGTTCATGAACGAGCCGTCGATCGTGTCGAGCAGCGACATGCCGGCCGCGAAGAGTACGGGCAGGCACAGGATCGCGTACCAGGGCAGCCCGGAGGCCGCGCCCGAGCCGGCCAGGACGAGCAGGGCGACCTCGGTCGCGGTGTCGAAGCCGAGGCCGAAGAGCAGGCCCAGGGGGTACATCTGCCACGGCTTGGTGATCGACTTCATCAGGCGGCCGAGGAGGCGGTTCATGAACCCGCGCTTGTTCAACTGCTCCTCCAGCGCGGCCTCGTCGAAGTGGCCGGTGCGCATCCGACGGAAGACCTTCCAGATGCCCGCCATGATCACGAGGTTGATGATCGCGATGGCGTAGAGGAAGGTCCCGGAGACGGTCGTACCGATCCAGCCGGTGATGTCGTGCAGCGCGGAGTCGTCGTTGGCGACCGGTCCGGCCAGCGCCTTGACGCCGAGGGAGAGCAGGAAGGTGAGGGCGAAGACCACGGACGAGTGGCCTAGCGAGAACCAGAAGCCGACCGACAGCGGTCGCTGCCCCTCGCTCATCAGCTTGCGGGTGGTGTTGTCGATGGCCGCGATGTGATCGGCGTCGAAGGCGTGCCGCATGCCAAGGGTGTAGGCGGTGACGCCGATGCCGATCCCGAAGGTCCTGGCGCCCAGGCTGTAGTGCTCCGGCGCGACGATCACCACCAGCGTGAACCAGCCGATGACATGCAGCGCCAGGACGAACGCGGCCATCCCGCCGAGGCTCGCCCACTCCTTGCGGGTCATCGACGTGCGGATACGTTGCCATGTGGCCGTCATGGGGACGTGGGCCTCACTTCTCGGCGAGCGACTGTTTTCAGCCGCGCCGCCAAGGTTTCTGCAAGGTATTTGCAGCTACAACCTCAGGGCGGCAAAGCCCACGTCAGGTTTCGGCCATCGACAGGAAACGGCCCGGGTCCGTGTCCACACGGCGGGCCAGGCCGGCGCGGCTCAGCGCGCCGCGCGGGCGGCCTCGACGAACGCCCTGATCAGGGCGCGGTCCTTGACGCCTCGGCTCTGCTCCACCCCGCTGGAGACGTCGACACCCCATGGGCGGGTGGCTTCGACGGCCTTGCGTACGTTCTCCGGGGTGAGGCCGCCGGCGAGGAGCCACCTCTCGCCCGCGCCCGCCAGCGACTTCCTCGACCAGTCCCAGGCGATGCCGGAGCCCGGCACGGGGGCGTCGAGGAGCAGCATGTCCTCGCCCATCTCACCGCAGCGCGGCACGGAGTCACCGAACGCGGCGGCGCGGATCAGCGTCCAGCCGCCCGTGGCCAGGTCGTCGTAGTAGCCGCGGTCCTCGGGGCCGTGCAGCTGGACGGCCCCGATTCCGGCCTCGGTGGCCACGGCTCGCACGTGGTCGAGGGGTTCGGCGCGGAAGACGCCGACCGTCAGGACGTGCTCCGGCACCCGGCGGCACAGCCGGGCGGCCGTGGCGGCGTCGATGCGGCGCGGACTGGTCGAGAAGACGAAGCCGATGGCGTCGGCGCCCGCCTCGACGGCCGTGTCGACGTCCTGCTCGTTCTTCAGGCCGCAGATCTTGATGAAGAGGGAGTCACTGGAGTTGCTCACGGTCCCAGCCTGCCCTATCGGCGGCGCGGACCGATCATCCGGCTCCCTCCCCACCTGGCCCCCCGTCCACGCTCCCCCGGTCCACGCTCAGCGCCACGCCTCCGACAGGCTCCGGGTCACGACCGCGCTGAGGGCCCGTACGCCGTGGGTCGAGCCCGGGTCGAGGCCGGTGAGTTCCCGCACCCGGCGCAGGCGGTAGTCCAGGGTGCGGGTGTGGACGTTGAGGGCGGCCGCCGTGGCACCGCGGTGCATGTCGTGGCGGTAGTACACATCGAGCGTGACGAGGAGGTCGGGGCCGGGTTCCAGGCTCCGGGCCACGGCGCGCAGCCATGCGTCGACGAACGGCAGGTCCGCGACGGCGAGCTCCACGAACACGTCCGCCACGGTGTACGGGCGTAATCGTGCGGAGGCCCGGCGCAGCGGAGCCGCCCGGCTGATCCGCCGGGCCCGGTCGAGGG
This sequence comes from Streptomyces graminofaciens, assembly GCF_030294945.1. Classification (NCBI taxonomy): domain Bacteria; kingdom Bacillati; phylum Actinomycetota; class Actinomycetes; order Kitasatosporales; family Streptomycetaceae; genus Streptomyces; species Streptomyces graminofaciens. The sequence continues at coordinate 1,771,384 of NZ_AP018448.1, forward strand.
CGTCGGCGAGGTCGGACCTCGGCGCGATGGCCGTGCCGGCGGCGCAGGGGCGGCCGAGCGCCCGGGCGAAGTCCCGTACGAGATCGGAAACGGGATCGGGCCCGGTGTGCGGCGGTACGGTCTCCTCGGCGCCGGGCCGCACGGGGACCAGGGCGATCAGTTCACCACCGCGGCCGCCGCCCTCCGGGCACCAGGCGACCGGCACCTGATGACTCTTCACCAGTGCTTCGATCTCGCCGTCCAGGGCACGGTCGCCGGCGGGGCGGTCCGGCACGCGGATCACCGTCACCGCGCAGCACTCGGGCAGTTCCATGCCCACGACCAGGGCGAGTTCCGCCGCCATGGAGTCCCCGGTCAGCAAGGACCGGGCCAGCAGGGCGACCTGCTCGACGTACGGCAGCCGACGCCGCAGTACCGTCACGAATCCCTGGGTGTAGGCGCCGATGCCGCGCTCTCCCTGCGGGGCGAACCAGCTCATCATCCGCATGAGTTCGTCGACACCGCCGCCGCGCTGGGCGTCGGTCGCCTCGTTGATCTCGCGCAGCATGAGTGCGGTGTGCACGCGCAGGATCCGCTGGCGTGCGTCGAGCGATATTCCCGCCCCGGCCCGTAACTCGCCGATCGACGAGACGTAGTCGAGATCGCCCTCGGTCAACTCACTGTTGTCCGGTGACAGTTCGACCGTGCGGCGGCGGAACCACACCGCGTACTCGAGTGTCTCGTCCCTCGCCCGAGGGTTGCTGTCCAGGAATGCGAACTCCGGAATCTCGCGTACGTAAGTATCGACCTCCCGGCGGGCGTTGGTCGACGCCTGCCGGGCCAGTTCGGCGAAGAGGCTCCCCATGGAGGATGAGCATGCCATTCCGCTCGAACAGGTCGACAGACGAAAACCGGACGGCGTTTATCACCTCTCATAAATCGACGACAAGTGTATCTGTGGCGCTTTTGTCACAGTGCGCAAAATTCCCGGATCGGGGCGTTCTCGCCACGTGTTCCGCTTGTGGGGGTCCTGTGAAGTGGGCTTAATGGGAACCGCTTACACACTCATGGGGGAACCGCGCCGAGCATTCGGCCCGAATGAACACGTGTTGCCGGAAATTCGGTACGGGCAACGGGCGCGGATACGGGGTACAGGAATTTCTCATCGGCGCGCCATGCGTCGGCGTTTGTTCACACGGGAGGGAAACACCGATGAAGGCAGGCACAAGAAAGAGAATCGCGGCGGCTCTGGCGGTCATGGCCACCTCGACGGCGCTCATGCTGAGCACACCGGGCACCGGTTCGGCCGCCCCCGCCGCCACCCCCAGCCTGCGCGCGTTCGGGATCAGCGGTGACGGCACCCTGATGGCCACGTTCACGACCGACCGGCCGGACGTGCTCAACTGGGTCAGGACCATCACCAATCTCAGCGGCGACACGGCCCTGGTCGGCATCGACTTCCGGGTGCAGGACGGTCTGCTGTACGGCGTCGGCAACAAGGGCGGCATCTACACCATCAAGACCCCGCCGGCCACCCAGGACGTCGTGGTCACCAAGGTGTCCCAGCTCCAGTACGCGCTGACCGGCACGCAGTTCGGCGTCGACTTCAATCCGGCGGCCGACCGGCTGCGCGTGATCAGCGACAACGGCCAGAACCTGCGACACAACCTCAACGACCACTCGACCATCCAGGACCTGAACCTCACCACCCCGCCGACCGAGGGCACGACCAAGGGCGTCACCGCCGCCGCTTACACGAACAACGACCTCAACGGGGCCACAGCGACCACGCTGTTCGACATCAACACCAACAGCGACCAGGTCGTCATCCAGTCCCCGGCCAACAACGGCACGCTCGCCCCGACCGGGAGCCTCGGCATCGACGCCCAGCTCAAGGCCGGCATGGACATCTACAGCACCCTGAGCGGCGGCAAGACGGTCGACAACGCCGCCTTCGCCTCCCTCACCCCGTACGGTGCCGGCAATCCTTCGCTGTACAGCATCAATGTCTTCACCGGCGAGGCGAGCTTCATCAAACAGTTCCCCCTGAACATCACCGACCTGGCCATCAGCCTCACCGGCAGCTGACCCCTGCCGCACACGCTTCCTCGCCGCGGTCCGGCCCCTGCCGGACCGCGGCGATTCGTATGGGCCGACGGACCGCGCAAGGCGACCAAGTGACGTATGCGCACGACCCCTTGACCTCGAAATCGTTTCACTGCTTTCTTGAAGGCTGCTCATGGGAGCGCTCCCACCATCGGTGCGAAAGGAAACCCATGCAGACCTCCCCCCACCCGGCCCGCTCTCACGCGTCCGGACGAGGCCTCGCAACCGCCCTCACAGCCGTCCTGGTCGCCTGTCTGCTGTCCCTGACCGGCGTCACCCGGGCCAACGCCGCCCCCGGAGACGGCTCGGTGTCCGACCCCCACATCGCCTACGTCGGCCGCTGGGACACGAGTTCGGGGACGACGGCCGTGGCCAACTGGACCGGCGCGTACCTGCAGACGGCGTTCACCGGCACCACGGTCAAGGTGAAGGCCAGAGACGCGGTCAACTTCTATGTGAGCGTCGACGGCGGCCCCGACGTCTTCCACGCGGGCGTACGCGGCACGGTGAACCTCACCCCCCAGCCCCTGCCCGCGGGCACCCACACCCTGCGGATCACCTACCGTTCCGGCGACACCGTCTTCCAGGGACTGGTCCTGGACTCCGGCGCCCGCACGATCGCACCCGACACCCCGTCCGGGCTGATCGAGTTCGTCGGCGACTCCATCACCGCCGGCGCCCTCACCGACCGGCTGGCGCTCGACTCGTACGCCTGGAAGACCGGCGAGCGGCTGGGGATGCGGCACACCCAGGTCGCCCGCGCCGGGTACTGCCTCGTCGCCCAGTCCGGATGCACCGGGCTGAGCTGCCAGTTCTTCAAGTCGGCCGGCACGGGTGGCACGGACTGGGACTTCTCCCGCTACCGGGCGAGCGCCGTCGTCATCAACCTCGGCACCAACGACATCGGGCACGGGGTGTCCGGCGCGGCCTTCCAGTCGGCGTACACCACGTTCCTGCGCGACATCCGCGCCAAGTACCCGAACGCGGTCCTCTTCGCCGTCCAGACCCTCAAGAAGCGCTATGTCACCGAGACCAGGGCCGCCGTCACGGCCCGCACGAACGCCGGTGACACCAAGGTCCGTTACGTCGACACGAGCGGCTGGCTCACCGACGGCACCGACTACGAGGACGGCAACGGTCACCCCAACGAGGCGGGACACACCAAGTTCGCGAACCGGCTGGCTCCCGTCGTCAGCACGGCCCTGGCCGGTGCCGCTGTGAAGGCCGCGGCTCCCGGGCAGCCCGGCGACCCGAACATCAGGTTCGTCGGACGCTGGGACACCGCCGGCTCCACCACCGCGTACACGCCGTACTGGGCGGGCGCGTACTACCGCGTCGGCTTCACCGGCCGGACCGTCCAGCTGAAGCAGCGCGGCACCATCGACTTCTGGGCCCGGATCGACGACGGGCCCGTGAAGTTCTACGACGACGTCAAGGGCACGGTGAACCTGACGCCGGCCGCGCTGGCGGCCGGCCGCCACACCCTCCAGGTCAACTACCAGGTGGTCGCGGGCTCCTACCGTGGCGACGCCGTCTTCCAGGGGCTGGTCCTCGACAGCGGTGCGACGACCTTCGCCCCGCCCGCGCCGTCCAAGCTGATCGAGTTCGTCGGCGACTCGATCACCGTGGGCACGACGACCTCGCAGAACGCCCGTACCGCCTACGGCTGGCTGATCGGCGAACGGCTCGGCACCGAGCACACCCAGATCGCGCAGGGCGGCGCCTGTCTCGTCGCCGCGGCGGACGGCTGCGTGGGCCTGGAACGGCAGTTCACCAAGCTCAACCCCAACGCGGCGACCCCCGACTGGGACCCGACCCGCTACCGGGCCGACGCGGTCGTCATCAACCTCGGCACCAACGACGTGGGCCACGGCGTGAGTTCGGCCCAGTTCCAGGCGGCCTACAGCAGCTTGCTGCGCAAGGTCCGTGCCGCCCATCCGCAGGCCTGGATCTTCGCTCTGGAGACCTTCCGGGGACGGTACGTCCCGCAGACCGAGGCGGCCGTCCAAGCGGCGGTGAGCGGCGGCGACTCCCGGGTCTCCTTCGTCGACACCACGGGCTGGCTGGGTTCCGGCGACCTCACGGACTCGGTCCACCCCAACGACCAGGGCCACCGGGTCGTCGCCGACCGCCTGGCCCCGATCATCGCGGCCAGGATCGGCGGCTGACGGACACCGGATGACGAGCACGGCCCCGCCCGCACCCACCGCGGGCGGGGCAGCCCGGTGACGGGGGCCGAGGCCGACCGGCTCGTCCTCCCGACACGCCGGTGGAGAGGGCCCGATCAGCCGGGCCGGCCTTTGCGCAGGAAGCGCCGCAGCCGGGTCTCCGGCCAGGTGTTGATCACGTCGCCCTTGGTCAGCCAGCCGCGCTGGGCCGTGCCGACGCCGTAGCGCAGGTTGGCCAGGTGGAGCACCGAGTGGGCGTCGGTGTCGACGGCGAACCGCACCCCGTGCCTGCCGGCCCGCAGGATGTGCTCGTCGGACAGGTCGAGCCGGTCCGGGTGGGCGTTGATCTCCAGGGCCGTGCCGGTCCGGGCACAGGCGGCGAAGACCTCGTCGAGGTCGGCGTCGATGCCCGGCCGTCTGCCGATGAGGCGGGTGGTGGGGTGGCCGATGATGTTCACATACGGGTTCTCGCAGGCCCGGACCAGCCGACGGGTCAGTGCCTCGCGTCCCTGGTTGAAGTGCGAGTGCACCGAGGCCACGCACAGGTCGAACCCGGCGAGGAACTCCTCCGGCCAGTCCACGTCGCCGTCGGGGTCGATGTTCAGTTCCGCGCCGTGCAGCAGCCGCATCCCACGCCGACCGCCGCGCGCCCGGAGGGCGCCGTCGAGTTCTCGTACGCGTGCGCGCTGGGCCAGCATCCGCTCGTCGGTCATCTGCTGCATGTACAGGTTCGGGCCGTGGTCGGTGATCGCGTAGTAGGCGTAGCCGCGCTCGGCGGCCGCGGCGGCCATCTCCTCCAGCGGGGCGAGGCCGTCGGTGAGGTCGGTGTGGGTGTGCAGATCGCCCCGGATGTCCGTCTCCGTGATCAGGTCGGGCAGCTCGTCGCGCAGCCCGGCCTCGATCTCGCCGCGGTCCTCGCGCAGCGTCGGAGGGATCCACGGCAGACCGAGCCGCGCGTACACGTCCTCCTCGGTCGCGGAGACAATCTTCTCGCCGCTCTCGACGTCGAACAGTCCGTACTCGGAGAGCTTGAGCCCCTGGCGTACGGCCATGTCCCGGATCCGGATGTTGTGTGCTTTCGCACCGGTGAAGTACAGCAGGCCCGCGCCCCAGGAATCGGGCGGTACGACGCGCAGGTCGACGGCCAGGCCGTTGCCGGTGCGCACCGATGTCTTGGTCTCGCCGTGCGCGATGACCTCGGTGACGTACGGCAGTTCGGTGAACGCCCGCATGAAGGGCGCGGACCTCTTCGCCGCGACGAGGATGTCGATGTCCCCGATCGTCTCGCGGAGGCGGCGCAGCGATCCGGCGTACGCGCAGCGGCGGCAGCCGGTCACCCGGGACAGCTCGGCGACGATGTCCTCGGCGAGGTCCATGGCGGTGTCGAGCCGGACACGGTCGCCGGCGGACTTCAGCAGACCGATGCCGTGGAGGATGTTCTCCTCCGTCTTCGGCCCGAAGCCCTTGAGGTCGCGCAGCCGCTCCTCGTGGATGGCGTCGGTGAGTTCGTCGACCGAGGAGATGCCCAGCTCCTCGTAGAGTGTCAGCGCCTTCTTCGGGCCGAGTGTGGGGATGGCCGTCAGTCGTCGGACGCCGGCCGGGATCCTTGCCCGCAGTTCCTCGATCGCGGACACCTGGCCGCTGCGGAGGTACTCGACGATCTTCTCCGCGGTCGATCTGCCGACGTTGGGGATCTCCGTGAGGCCCTTGACGTCGAGCGTGGACACATCGGCGTGGTGGCCGCCGATCGAGCGGGCGGCCTTCTCGTAGACGCGTACCCGGAACGCGTCTCCTCCCGTGATCGAGATCAGATCCGCGTATTCCTGGAACAGCTCGGCGATCTCGTCGTTGGACCGAGCCATGTACGACGCTCCCTCACCCGGCACCCGGCGGTGTCCCTCACCGCCGCCGGCTTCCGGGTACCCGGCGAACGGCGCCCGGCACCTCGGACGCGGAACGGGTACCGCCGGGTGCCGTCACCTGTCCCAGATCTCGCGGTAGGCCTCCTGGTAGCCCGACGGGTTCCAGGTCGTGGCGCCGTCGCTGTTGTCGGCCGTGGAGATGTGGACGGGGGCCACATAGCCGCTGGCGGGGCGGCCTGCGAAGGCGCGGTTGAACTCGTCGACGATCTGCCAGCCCTGCAGCGTGAGCGGTTCGGGCACGGTGGCCGCCTGGTACTGCTCGTTGTCGATGCGCTGGAAGGCGGAGGGGTCGCCGTCACCCGCGCCGATGTTGAAGGGCGGTCCTGCGCCCTCCTTGCCTGCCGCGCGGAACGCCGGGGCGGCGTCGGCGAAGTACAGGTCGTTGATGGCGACGGAGTGCGTCCACCGATTCCGGAAGCGGGACAGGAGCGAGGAGATCTCGCGGGGTGTGCGGCTGCTCGCGTCCGGGATCGGGATGTTCTCGTACGCCAGCAGGTCCACGCCCGCGCAGGTGGCGAGTTCCTTCCTGATCAGCTCGGACTTGTTCCTGGCGAAGGGGATCGAGGCGTCGGTGAAGATGACGACCCCGGCGTTGCCGTCGGAGTTCTCGATGACCCACTGCGCGCTGATCCTGGCCACGTCCTCGACCTGGGTGGTGATGTTGGTGAAGAGCCGGGGGCGTGTGCTGGGGCCCGGGGAGGCGACCGCGTGCCAGCCGATGAGCGGGATACCCGCCTCGTCGGCCCGCGCGACCTGCTGCGAGGTCGCGTTGGGGTCGAAGCCCCCGATGACGATGCCCGAGGGCCTGAGCGCCACGGCCTCGCTCATCGCCGCCTGGATACCGGCGGGGGTGCCGCCGCCGTCGATGACGCGGACGTTCCAGCCGATGACCTTCGCGGCTTCCCGGACGCCGTCGGCGGCGCCCGCGACTCCGGGGTTGGTCATGGTCTGGGCGACATAGACGAGCGTTCTGCCGGTCACCGCCTTCGGGCCGCTGGTCGGTCCGCCCCAGGGGACGTCGGTACGATCCGCCCGGCTGACGGCGGCCTGGGCCTTTGCCTGGACGGCGGGGCAGCCGCTCCGGCCCGAGGCGGTGTCCCCCTCGTCGTTCGACGAGCCGCGATCACAACCGGACAGGAGGACGGTGGCCACGGCCAGCAGCGTGGCGATCGCGGACCGGGCGTTGCGAACGCCGGGCATGGCCTTGCGGGTGCGGTGCACAGGGACTCCTCGCGGAGGGACGAGCGGCCTGGGAGCGGTGGTGGTGCCCACGGGCCGGGTCATGGAGCGCCGCCCGCCGAGTCGCCGTCCCGCGTCGGGGCGGACGGGGGCTCCGACGACGTCCCGGCCGACGCGTCGCGGGCGGCGAAGACTCCGGTGCGCACCCGGCGGCGGGCGGAGTACCCGGCCAGGCCGACGGCGAGGAGCAGGGTGCCGCCGTAGAAGAGGGGGACGGTCCAGAACTCGGCGCCCATCTGGGCGATGCCGGTGAGGCCCACGGCGAGGACGGCGACGGCGACGAGGGTGCCCAGGGCGTTGGGGCGGCCGGGTTTGATCGCGGTGGAGCCGAGGAGGGCGCCGACGAAGGCGGGCAGCAGGTAGTCGAGGCCGACGCTCGGATTGCCGATCTGCTGCTGGGCCGCGAGCAGCACTCCGGCGAAGCCGACGATCAGCCCCGACGCGGCGAAGGCGCAGACGGTGTACTTGCGGACGGAGATGCCGACGAGGTCGGCGGCGCGCGGATTCGACCCGACGACGTAGAGGTACCGGCCGAGCGGCAGGCGTTCCAGCACCAGCCAGAGGGCGACGGCGAGCGCGAGCACGTAGAAGGCGGGGACCGGCAGGCCGAGGAAGGTGGAGTTGTAGAGGTCCGTGAACGCGGCGGGGAGGCCCTGTGGGCCGGGGACGATCCGGCCTCCGTCGGTGATCCAGCCGGTCACCGCGTACATCATGCTGCCGGTCCCGAGCGTGGCGATGAAGGAGTCGATCCGGCCGAACTCGACGATGACGCCGTTGAGGACACCCACGACCAGCCCTCCTGCGGTCACCGCCAGACAGGCGAGCGGCCAGGGCCACTCCCCGTCGACGACGAGGTACAGCACCATGACGTGCGCCAGGCCGAGGCCGTACCCGATGGACAGGTCGAACGCGCCGGTCACGATGGGGACCATGGCGGCGAGCGCGAGGACGGCCGGGATGGACTGGGTGGAGAGGATCGAGTCGACGGTGTCCGAGGTGGGGAAGGTGCTCGGCAGGGTGAGGGAGAAGATCAGGCAGAGCAGGACGGTGAGGGCCAGGAGACCGTAGGCGCCGACGAGGTGCCCGGCCTGGCCGCCGTGGGGGCCGAGTCGGCTCCGTGGGCCCGGGCGGCGCGGCCGGGGCGAGGGCGGTACGGCGGTCACCGGTTGGTCGTGCTTCCGGGAAGGGGCGTGGCCGATGCCGCCCGGGTGAGGCCCGCGGCCGTGAGGGCCGGACCGCTCGGTTCGGCGGTCACGGAGCCCCGGACGAAGACCAGGGCGCGGCCGCACACCCCCGCGACCTCCTCGAAGTCGGTGGAGATGAGCAGGACCGCGAGGCCGTCGGCGAGTGCCTCGTCGAGCAGACGGTGGATCGCGGCCTTGGCGCCGATGTCCACGCTCGCCGTCGGCTCCTCCAGGATCAGCAGGCGCAGGCCCGTCCGCAGCCAGCGGCCGATCATGACCTTCTGCTGGTTGCCACCGGAGAGGGTGGCGATGGCCGCCTCGCCGTCGCGGGGACGCACCGAGAACCGTTCGATCAGTGCGGCCGCCTCGGCGCGTTCGCGGCGGGGGCCGATCCAGCGCGGCGCCGGTCGGTCTCCCGCGCCGGGGTTGGCCAGGAGGTTCTCCCGTACGGTCAGCTCGGCGAGGCAGCCCTCCCGCTGCCGGTCGCCGGGCACGAGGGCGACACCGCGTCCGACGGCTTCGGCGACCGTACGGGGGCGGTACGGTCGGCCGTCGAGCAGCGCCCGTCCGCCGAGGAGGGGCCGGGCGCCCGCGAGGGCTCGGCCGAGGTCCATGTGTCCGGCGCCCGAGAGGCCGACGAGGCCCAGGGCTTCCCCGGCCCGGAGTTCCAGGTCGACCGGTCCGGCGCCGGGGGTCCGTACGGCGTCGAGGGTCAGGACGGCCGGGGCGGTGGTGGCGCTTCGGCCTTTCGCGGCCGTGGCGGGGCGGTGGCCGGAGGGCTCCTCGCCGGTGATGTCGTGCACGAGTCGGGCGGGGCTGTGGCCGGCCAGCGGGCCGTGGCTGACGAGGCGGCCGTCGCGCAGTACGGCGAAGGTGTCGGCGACCTCGTAGACCTCGTCCAGGCGGTGGCTGACGTAGAGGATGCCGTGGCCGCGGTCGCGCAGGGCGTGCAGGACGCGGAACAGCCGGGCGCAGTCGGCGGTCGGGAGGCGGGCGGTCGGCTCGTCGAGGACGATGAGCCTCGCCCGTGCCGCCAGGGCTCGCGCGATGGCGACGAGGGAACGCTCGGCCGGGGCGAGCTGGGCCACGGTTGTGCCGGGGTCGAGGTGTCCGCCGACGAGCCGCAAAGCCTCCGTGCAGCGCTCCCGGGTGCGCGGCCAGGAGATCAGTCCGGCGCGGCGTGCGTATCCGGTGCTCAGGGCGATGTTCTCGGCGACCGTCATCCACTCGACGAGGCCGAGATCCTGGTGGATGAAGGACATGCGGTGGGTGGCGGCGTGGCTGCCGAGCGGGTGTCCGTCCACCGTGATCCGTCCCGAGTCGGCGCGGTGGACGCCGGCGAGCACCTTGATGAGGGTGGATTTCCCGGCTCCGTTGGGGCCGAGCAGCGCGAGCACGCTGCCGGCGTGGACGTCGAGGTCGACTCCGGCCAGCGCGAGGGTCCCGCCGAACCGCTTGGCGAGCCCGCGTACACGGACCAGCGGTGGCCGCGTCCCGCTGGGCGGGAGCGCCTGCGCAGAGGTGTCGTGGGCGTCGTGCACGGACCTCTCCGGGGGTCGGCCTGGCGAGTTCGTCCCGACTCGCGTCAGCGATACTAGCCGTGCATATCAGAGCATTTCAGACATTCAGCCACCTCTGTGACCCCAATGGATGAACGGCTCGGTGATCCCCCGACGCCCGGGTGCTGAGCGCGTCAGACGCCGTCGAGCCCGCATTCGGCCCAGATGACCTTCCCCTCCGGGGTGTAGCGGGTGCCCCAGCTCCGGGCCAGTTGTGCGACGAGGAACAGTCCGCGGCCGCCCTCGTCGTCGGTGGCCGCCCGACGCAGATGCGGGGCGGTGCTGCTGGTGTCGGAGACCTCACAGATCAGGTTGCGGTCGTGCAGCAGCCGTACCCGGATGGGCCCGGCGCCGTGGCGGACGGCGTTGGTGACCAGCTCGCTGAGCATCAGTTCCGCGGCGAAGGAGGCCTCTTCGAGCCCCCAGTCGGCCAGTTGCCGGACGGCGGAGACGCGGACCTCGCTGACGCGGGCAGGGTCGGCGGGCAGGTCCCAGGTGGCGATCCGACTGGGGTCGAAGGCATGGGTGCGGGCGACGAGGAGGGCGATGTCGTCGGCCGGACGGGCGGGCGCCACGGTGTCCAGGACCACCCGGCAGGTCTCCTCGGGTGCGCGCTCGGGGTGGGCCAGGGCCACGCGCAGTTCATCGAGGACCACATCGACGTCGCGGCTGCGGTCCTCGATGAGTCCGTCGGTGTAGAGCACCAGCTGACTGCCCTCGGGGAGGTCTGTCTCGACTGCTTCGAAGGGCAGGCCACCGAGGCCGAGCGGGGGCCCGGCCGGCAGGTCGGGGAAGGAGACGGTGCCGTCGGGGAGGACCAGGGCGGGCGGCGGGTGACCGGCGCGGGCCATGGTGCAGCGCTGCGTGGTCGGGTCGTAGACGGCGTACAGGCAGGTCGCTCCGATGATGCCGGCGCCGTCGGAGTCGGGGTCCTCGCGGTCCAGCCGTCCCATGAGGTTGTCGAGGTGGGTGAGGACCTCGTCCGGGGGGAAGTCGAGTTCGGCGAAGCTGCGGGCGGCGGTGCGCACCCGGCCCATGGTCGCGGCGGAGAGGATGCCGTGGCCGACTACGTCACCGACGAAGAGGCCGATCCGGGCGCCGGAGAGCGAGATGACGTCGTACCAGTCCCCGCCGACGTCGGACTCGGCGGGCAGATAGCGATGGGCGACCTCGACGGTGTCCTGGTCGGGCAGGCCGTGCGGGAGGAGGCTGCGCTGCAGGGCCAGGACCATGGTGCGCTCGCGGGTGTAGCGGCGGGCGTTGTCGATGGACAGTGCGGCGCGGGTGGCGAGTTCCTGGGCCAGTGAACGGTCGTCGTCGCCGAAGGGGGCGGGGTCCTGCGCCCGGTAGAAGGCGGCGACGCCGAGGACGACACCGCGGGCGACCAGAGGCACCGCGATGAGGGAGTGGACGTGGCCCAGCAGCTCGTCGGTGTGCTCGGGGTCCTGTGCGAGCCAGCCCGCGGCCGTCTTCAGGTCCGGTTCCAGCACGGCCCGCCCGTCGGTCAGACATCGCAGCTGGGGCGCGGTCGGTCCATAGTCGACCTGCTTGCCGACCGGGCTGAAGGGGAGGTCGTCGCGGATGCCGTGGACCACCGTTCGGCGCAGGTCGCTGCGGGGATCGGCGGCCTCCTCGCCGCGCAGTACGGGCTCGGCGAGGTCGATGGTGACGAAGTCGGCGAGGCGCGGCACGACCGTCTCGGCGAGTTCCCGGGCGGTGCGGCGCACGTCCAGGGTGGTGCCTATTCGGGCGCTGGCCTCGGACAGCAGTTCCAGACGGCGGCGGGCGGCCAGGGCGTAGGTCCCCACGTGCGGTTCGCCGACCATCAGGAGCCCTCGCGCGGGAGTCCGGGAGCCGAGGTGACCGTCGGCACCCTCGACATCGAAGGCGTTGGCGGAGTCGATGCCGGCCGGAGTGACGCCGTCCGCGTCCATGGACCCCATTGCCGCGAGGCCCTCGACGCCGACAGCGGTTCTGCCGAGTCGACCGGGCTCCAGAGCCGCGGGCAGCCGTCCGGAACCCGCGCCCACGGGAACGCCCTCGAACCGCAGGACGGCGGATGACGCGGCGGTGGCGCCCGTCGGCTCGTCGAAGCGGTTCGGGACGGCGAGGAGCTCGCGCCGCGAGACGCCGGGGAGGATGGCCTCGACGGCGAACCCCTCCACTCCCGAGACGCTGGTCATCGGACGGCTCACGAGCGTGACCCGACGGCCGTCGAGGAGGGGTACGTCGACGGCGGCCCGCTGCGCGCGAGAGATCAGTTCGGCCGCCTTCTCCATGAGGGTGGCGCGGTCGCCCGGGCGCAGCCCGAGGGCCAGCTCGTCCACCCCGACGCTGTGGTGGGGGGCTGCGCCGACTTCGGCTCCGGCGTCCAGGTAGGCCCGCAGCAGGGAGCGTTCGCGTGCGGAACTCTGCCCCAGCAGGCGCCGCTCGATGGCCTCGGCGGCCTGGCGTATCACGGAGGTCAACGCCGGGTCCTCCGCGCTGCGGGGGTACCCCAAGCACAGGACGCCCTCGATACGGCCGCTGAGCGGGTCGCGGACGGGAAGCGCCCGGCAGGCGCTGCCCTGGGAGCGTTCGGCGAAGTGCTCGGCGCCGTAGACCCGGATGAGCTGCCGCTCCGCGAGGGCGAGACCGATGCCGTTGGTTCCGGCGACCCGCTCGGCGAACACGAAGCCCGGGACGGTCTGGATCGCCGGGAGGCTTCTGGCCATGGACGTCTCGCCGAACCGGCGCAGCAGAACCGTCCCGCTCGCATCGGCGACGGAGATGTTCATCGCACTGCCGGCGAACCGGGACTGCAGCCGGTCGAGCACCGGCGCGGCGGCGCGGACGATCCGGTCGTCCTGATCCCAGTCCTCCCGGTAGGGAAGGTCGGACTGGTCCGGCGACAGGCCGAGGGACCGGCAGCGTCGCCAGGAGCTCAGGATCGAGGTGCGCACGCCCGTGTCCAGCTGCTCACCCTGCAGAAACCGCTCACGGAAGCGGGCAGGCCCTGTGCCGCCTGCCATACGCTCCGTGCGGATCGGCTCGCCGTCGGACCGAACCACGCTCGCCTCACTCACACCTTCGACAATCCGCTTTTCGGAAATATCTGGCATTGACGAGGATACGGGCAGAAGGAACACGAGTCACGGTAGGCAAGGTTCCGCACAGACTGGACCGTGCGGAGATGGGCGTGAGCCCGGCGGACCTTGCCTGTGCCGCGCACCCGGCGCACGCTGGTCGTATGGCTGGTCACGACAGTCCCGGCCCCACGCTCATCACCTCCGTGCAGCGGGCCTTCCGTCTGATGGAGGCGGTGAGCGCGCACGAGAACGGCGCGCCCGCGAAGCAACTGGCGCGGGAGACGGAGCTGCCCCTGGCCACCGCCTATCACCTGCTGCGGACCCTGGTCCACGACGGCTATCTGCGGAAGCTGGACGACGGCGGGTTCGTCCTGGGCGACAAGGTGCAGGCGCTCCACACCACCGGCCGCGGGCAGGCACTCCTCAGCCGGGTCCGCCCGACGCTCGCCGCACTGCGGGACGAGCTGGCGACCGCCGCCTACCTCACCTTCTACGAGGACGGCGAGATCCGGGTCGCCGAGATCGTGGACAGCCCCCGCACGCCCCGGGTCGACCTCTGGGTGGGCTTCGAGGACGCCGGCCACGCCACCGCGCTCGGCAAGTCCGTGCTGCGCGAGCTGGACGAGGAGTCCCGCAGGGACTATCTCTCCCGGCACCACCTGACCGATCTCACACCGCGGACCATCACCGACGCTCCGGAGCTGCTCCGGAGACTCGACTCCTCGCCCGTGGCGCCGGCCGTGACGGATCTGGAGGAGTACGCCCTCGGCACGGTCTGTATCGCGGTGCCCGTGTACAGCGGGGACACGCTCGGCTCGCTCGGCGTCTCACTGCGGGCGGACCGGCTCTCCCGACTCCAGGAGATCCGGACACGGCTGCTCCCGACCGCCGGCCGCGTGACCAGGGGCCTCTCGCTCACTATCTGAAAATCATGTCCTTGTGGCGCCCGACCCACATCCTCTTTCCTGGATCAAACAGACATTTCCGGAGCACATGCTCCACGCACAGGTGAGGACTGCGGGCACAACATGAGTCACCCCCGAGACCACGCCGGCGACCACGGGAAACGCGTCACCGCGCAATTGGCCGCCGCCACGCCCGTACTGCCCGTGCTGATCGTCTCCGTCGTCGTGGCCGTCGACCTCCTCGGCGGGGCCGGGCTGACCTGGCTGCCGCTGCTCGCCGCCGGGCCCGCGCTGGCCGCGACCACCAGCGGACCGCGCGGAGTCCTCTGTGTCGGTCTCCTCGCCGGGGCGCTGGGCGCGCCGCTCGGCATCCGTGACGGTGCGCCGGGTCGCGAGCTGGCCGCCGTACTGTCCGCCCTGGCCGCAGTCACCCTGGCGAGTGCCCTGGCCAGCGCGTTGCGCGGGCGCCGGGAGCGGGTGCTCGCGGCCGTCCGCTCGGTCGCCGAGGCCGCACAGCACGCGCTGCTCCAGCCGGTACCGGCGACCGTCGGCCCGTTCCAGGTGGCCGTCCACTACAGCGCCGCCGCCGCGGAGGCCCGGATCGGCGGGGATCTCTACGCCCTCGTGCCGACGCCGTACGGGGTTCGGCTGATCGTCGGCGATGTGCGCGGCAAGGGGCTGCCGGCGGTGCGCATCGCCGCGCTGGTGGTCGGGGTCTTCCGTGAGGCGGCCTACGAGGAGCCCGATCTCCTCGCCGTCGTCGACAGGATCGAGCGGAGCCTGGCGCGCAACCTCGGCTGCGACGACTTCGTCACGGCCGTGGTCGCCGGCCACCCCCGGCCGGGCCTGCTGGAGGTGGTCAACTGCGGACACACACCTCCCCTGCTGGTGCGCGGATCCGGGGTCGTACCGGTGGAACCCGATCGTCCGGCTCCGCCCCTCGGGCTGCGCGCCCTGACGGGCGAGACCCCCAGCCTCCAGGTACTGCCCTTCGCCGACGGGGATCAGCTGCTGCTCTACACGGACGGGGTCACGGAGGCCCGCGACCACGGCCGGGAGTTCTATCCCCTCGCCGAGCGGCTGGCTCGCCATCTGTCCGACGAGCCGGCACATACCCTCACAGGGCTCCACAACGAACTGCTGGCGCATGTGGGAGGCCGACTGCACGACGACGCGGCGCTGCTCCTGCTCCGCAAACCCCCGGCTCCCGAAGCAGCCGTTCTCGACTGAATCGGGCCCGGCCCCGACCGCCCGAAGCAGGGAAGGGGCCGGTCGCGCTCAGGCGTGGCAGGCCGGAAGTCCGCCGTGGTACTCGACCATCTCGCGGAAGACGCCGCCGACGTCCAGGGGACAGGCGAGTTCGTTCTCGTCCAGCTCCAGCCAGGCGCGATGCAGGTTGCCGACGAGCCGCTCCGGGTCGAGCAGTCCCGCGTACGGTCCGAGGTCGCACTCCCTGGCCGTCTCCAACGGGGTGAGTCCGTGTTTCGCCCCGTCGGCGGCCAGCCGCTGGAGCCAGCGCAGATACTCCTCGGTGGCGTCGAAGGCCTCCGGACCGGCGAGCGGTCCATGCCCGCCCACGACCGTGGCGGCTCCCAGTCCGCGAAGCCGTTCCAGGGTGGCCAGCGAACCCTCGACCGTCCCCATCAGCACGAACGGTGTGCATCCGGGCATCACGATGTCGCCGGTGAACAGGACCCTCTCGTCCGGGAGCCACACCACTGTGTCGCTGCGGGTGTGTGCGGGGCCGAAGTGGAGCAGCTCCACACGCCGACTGCCCGTGTGCAGGGTCATGGCGCCGGAGTACGTGACATCGGGAAGGACGACCCGCACGTCTCCCCACTCCACCTCGGGCCACAGATCCGTGAGCCCCAGTCCGGTCTCCGCCATCTCGGTGCGCGTGCCGGCATGGCTCACCACGGTGGCGGCAGGCCCGAAGACGGCGTTGCCGAAGGTGTGGTCCCCGTGGAAGTGGGTGTTGACCACGGTCCTCACGGGGCCGGCGGCGAGGGAGTCGACGGCCTCCTTCAGCCGCAGTGCCCGCCGCTCGGTGGCCGCCGTGTCGACCACGACCACCGAGCCCCCCGCGCGGATCACGCCCGCGTTGTTCAGGCACCAGCCTCCGTCGGGCTGGATGTACGCGTGCACACCGTCGGCGACCTCCTCCAGCCGCGGTGCTCCCACGCCCTGGGCGGCGACCACGGCGGGATCAGCCATGTCCGGCCGCCTTGACGACCACGGCGGAGTTGAAGCCCCAGCGGCCCCGTGCGAGCACCAGGGCAGCGCGCGCCGCCGTCTCCCTGGGCACCCCGCGCACCAGGTCGAGGCCGTACTCCGCAGGGGTCTCCCCGGTGTACGGGACGGCCGGGACGAGACCGTCGCGCAGGGCGAGCAACGCCGACACCACGTCCAGCGGCCCGCCACCCGCCAGCAGACGGCCGGTCAGCGCCTTGGGGGCCGAGACCGGCACCCCGTGGGGGCCGAAGATCCCGGTGATGGCCGCCGCCTCCGCCCGGTCCAGGGCCGGCGTACCGGCGGCGTCGGCGAAAACGACTCCGATGTCCGACGGGGTGAGCCCCGCGTCCGCGAGCGCCAGTTCGGCGGCACGGCGCAACCCCGGGGGGCGGCCCGAGCCGGGCGGTGGGTCGAAGGTCGCGGCGTACCCGGCGAGTTCACCGTAGGCACTGTCCACTCCCCGGCTCAGGTACGCCTGTTCGTCCTCCATGACCAGGAACGCGCCGCCCTCGCCGGGCACATGGCCCCCGGCCTCGCCGTCGAAGGGCAGGTAGGCCCGGTCCGGGTCGTCGCTGTCGCTGGTCAGACCGCTGGACAGGTGCGCCGCCCAGCCCCAGGGGTCGAAGGCCGAGTCGACTCCTCCGGCCACCACCAGGGGTGTGCCGAGGCGGACGGTCCGGCGGGCGTGTCCGAGCGCGTCCAGACCCCCGGCCTGCTCCGCCACCAGCGCCGCGCCCGGACCCCGCAACTTGTGCCGGATCGACACCTGTCCGGTGCTCACCGCGTAGAACCAGGCGAAGGACTCGTAGACACTCACGAATTCCGGCCCCTTGGACCAGAGGTTCGCGAACTCCTGGTGGGTGAAGGCGAAACCGCCTGCCGCGTTGGAGGTGATCACGCCGATGTCGTAGTCGACCATGTCGGCCGGGTCCACCCCGCCGTCGGCCAGGGCCCAGTCGGCGGCCGCCAGCGCCAGCCGGGTGGAGACGTCGGTCTGCGGGAGCAGTCTGTTGGGCAGATGCTCCGCCGGGTCGAAGTCCAGGATCTGCCCGGCCAGGTTCGAGGGGTAGCGGGAGGAGTCGAACCTGGTGAGCGGCGCGATACCGCCGCGCCCCTCCAGGGTGGCGTTCCAGTACTCCTTGACGCCGAGCCCGTTGGGGGCCGCCACGCCGATGCCGGTGATCAGCACTCTGCGGCTCATGCCACTGCCTCCTGCGGTCGTCGAAGCACCATCGCGCTCTGGAATCCTCCGAAGCCGCTCCCCACGGTCAGCACGCTGCGCAGCCGCGCCTCGCGGGCGGTCAGCGGCACGTAGTCCAGATCGCATTCGGGGTCCGAGGTGTGCAGATTCGCCGTGGGCGGGATCACCTGGTGCTTGAGGGCCAGTACGCTCGCGGCTATCTCGATCGAGCCGATGGCGCCGAGCGAGTGGCCCACCATCGACTTGATGGAGCTGACGGGCACCTTGTACGCGTGATCGCCGAGGCTGCGCTTGAACGCCGCCGTCTCGTGGCGGTCGTTCTGTCTGGTGCCCGAGCCATGGGCGTTCACGTAGTCGATGCCGCTCGGGTCGATCCTGGAGTCGTCCAGGGCGACCCGGATCGCCTCGGCCATTTCCCTGCCGTCGGTCTTGAGCCCGGTCATGTGGTACGCGTTCAGGCGTGTGGCGTACCCGGTCACCTCGGCGTAGATCGGCGCCCCTCTGCGGACGGCGCTCTCGTACTCCTCCAGGACGAACATGGCCGCGCCCTCGGCGAGGACGAATCCGTTCCGGGTGAGGTCGAAGGGCCGGGAGGCGTGCGCGGCGTCGTCGTTGCGGGGCGTGGTCGCCTTGATGGCGTCGAAGCAGGCCGCGACGATCGGCGTCAGGGGGGTGTCGGTGGCTCCGGTCAACATGACGTCGACGGTGCCCTCCTGGATCAGCCGGCAGGCGTAGCCGACGGAGTCCAGGCCGGAGGTGCAGCCGTCGGAGATCATCGACACCGGCCCTTCGGCGCCGACGGTCCAGGCGACTTCCGCCGCCAGGACGCTGGGGACCATGTGGTCGTACATGTGAGGGCTCAGATAGGAGGGGTCGACCTCCCACTCGCGTCCCCGGTCGGAAAGGACCAGGTACTCCTTCTCCAGGGACATCGCGGCGGCGACGGCGCTGCCGACGCTGACGCCGACGCGCTCGGGGCGCAGGTCCTCGACGGACAGACCGCTGTCGGCCACCGCGTCTCGCGCGCAGACCACGGCGAACTGCGCGGCCCGGTCCATACGGCGTATCTCGCGGGGCGTCAGGCCCTCGGCCACGGGATCGAAGTCGATCTCGCCGGCCACCTGTGACCGGTACGCGGAGGCGTCGAAGAAGGTGATGTTGCGGGTGGCGGTTCGGCCGGAGCTGAGCAGGTCCCAGAGCGCGTCCGTTCCCGAGCCGCCCGGGGCCCGCACTCCCAGCCCCGTGATCGCTACACGGCGGGTCATCGCGGGCCTCCCGCCGCGTGCGGAGACCGGGCACGGCCCAGGGGGGTGACCGACGTACGGTGGGTGCACGGCATGGGGTGCGTTTCCTTCCTCGTTCTTCGTACGGGCTCGTTCATGGGGCGTCGATGGCACGCGACTCACGGACGAGAGCGGTCGCGGCGGACGGGAACTGCAGGCCGCTGTGGCCCGCTCCGGCGTTGACGTCCCGCCAGAAGCGCTGGAGGTCCTCCGAATCGGACTGACCACGGCTGCCGGAGGAGCGCAACAGACGGTCGACGGCGCCCGCGAGCGTCTCCACGGCCAGCGCGCAGTCCCTGCCGTTGCGGGCTGTCAGCCTCGGGTCCACCGGACCCCGGTCGACGACAGCCGCCACCCGCTCCAGGAGGAGTGCCGCCGCGTCGATCTCCCCGTCCGAGCGGGCGAGCGTCAGTTCGTACGGTGTCCTGTCCGCCGCGCCGGTGATGGCGGCGCCGGGTCCCTGGAGCTTCGCGCGGACCAGGGTGGACCACTGGCGCAGGGCACCGCGCGCGGCGCCGAGGAGCGGGGCGGCGAGGGTCAGTCCGTTGGCCGCCTTCATGGGTACGCGGTGGCAGGCGGCCTCGGCCTCGGGGGCGTCACCGGCGAGGAGGTCCGCGAGGGCGACGGAGTGGGTGTCCGGCACGGTGATCTCGTCCAGGGTCAGGGTGTTGCTTCCGGTGGCGCGCAGCCCGACGTTGAACCAGGAGTCCGTGACGCCGTACGTGTCGCGCGGCACGGCGAAGAAGCGTGGTCCCTGCCGGTCGCCGTCCGTCGCGCGGGCGCAGACCAGGGCCCAGGCGGAGGAGCCGACCCCGCTGACGTACGGCCACTGTCCGCGTACCCGCCAGCCGTCGGGCACGCGCTCGGCGGTGCCGGAGGCCGCGAGGGCTCCCACGATCAGGGTGTCGGGGCCGTCCCGCCAGATGTCGTGCTGTCCCTCCTGCGGCAGATAGGCGGCGAGGCGGCCGACGCCGGCGGCGAGCGAGGCGTACCAGGCCGTGGAGGCGCAGCTCTCGCCCAGCAGCGCCACCGCGGGCAGCAGCGCGCCGAACGTGCCCGCGCAGCCGCCCCATCGAGCCGGTACGAAGTGCCGGGCGAAGCCGGCCTCCACGACCAGGTCGACGACGGCCGGCGACAGCCGCCGGCCGGCCTCGGCCTCGGCCGCGTGCTTGGCGGCCGAGGCGACGGCCTCGCGCACGGCGTCCGAGGACAGGGATGTCAGGTGGGTGGATGGCATCGGGGCTCCCTACGATCCTGGTGAGGCGGGTGGCGGCCGGTCAGTAGTTGCCGAGGCCGCCGCAGACGTTGAGGGCCTGGGCGGTGACCGCCGCGGCTCCGTCGCCGAGGAGGTACTCGACCATCGCCGCGACCTCGGAGGGCTCGACATAGCGGCCGATGGGCACGCGGGCGGTCACCCGCTCGAACGCCTCCTGTTCGGTGGTTCCCCAGATGCCCGCGTAGTGGGCGCGGACCTTCTCCGCCATGGGCGTCTCGACGAATCCGGGGCAGACCGCGTTGACGGTGATGCCGGTCTTCGCCAACTCCAGGCCCCATGCCTTGGTGAGGCCGACGACGCCGTGTTTGGACGCGGAGTAGGGAGCGCCGTGCAGTACTCCCTGCTTGCCGCCGGTGGAGGCGATGTTGACGATGCGCCCGCGCTTCTTCTCCCCCATGCCACCGGTGGTGAGGACGGCCTTGGTCATCCGGAAGACGCTGGTGAGGTTGGTGTTGACGACGTCGAGCCAGAGGTCGTCGGTGACTTCGGCGGTGATGCCGCCGCCGCTGCGTCCCGCGTTGTTGACCAGGATGTCGACCGGCCCGTAGCGGGCCACGGCGGCGGCCACGAACGCGATGATCTGGTCGGGGTCGGAGACGTCGCAGGTACTGCCGTCGACGTCCAGGCCGCGTTCCTGGAACTCCTTCACCGTCTCCGCTAGGCCGTCCGCCGAGCGGGCACAGAGGTAGACACGGTGGCCGGTTTCCGCGAGACGGCCGGCGATCTCGCGTCCGATGCCGCTCGTCGCGCCGGTGACCACGGCCACGCGGCCGGTCGCCTCAGTCATGGAGCCTCCAAGAGTGTGATCTCTGCACGGACTCGGCCGACCGTCGCTCCTTGGCCTCGAACAGCGATCGAGGTTCGCTCGAGGGCGGCTGGGGCCGCACGGGCCGAGCGGAGGTTCGAGTTCCACCCGACCTGGCGTCGAAGACGGCTCGAGCGACATGGCGATGCTTTCAGTCACATCGGTAACACCGGTCTCCCTGCTCCCTGTTGCGGAGCAAGGGCGTCACGGACCGCAGCGAGAGAGGCAGTACGAAGAGTGAAGAAGACGAAGAAGAAGGCCACCGCCGCGACGGCCGCCGCCGCGAGCATGTCGGCCGCCGCCGCGCTCCTGGCCTTCGCGGCCCCGGCGAGCGCCGGCGAAGCCGGCGCGGTCACCTCGTCGACCGTCGGCTATGTGTGCCAGAGCCGCTTCGACGGCAGCTGGTTCCCGATCAACGGGTACTCCCGGGGCTTCTCCACCACCGCCCCGTCGAAGGTCTCTCCCGGCGCCGGCTTCAACGTGGCGTTCGACCCGGCCCCCATCGTCGCGCTCGGCGAGTACAACAAGGAACTCACCGACATCGAGGTCGCCTACAAGGTGTCCCCCGAAGCCCAGGTCCTCGGCTACAAGCTGGTCGGGGGCAAGAACCTGGGCAGTGCCGCCTTCCATGTAGAGCGCCGCGGCGCCGAGTTCGTCGTCACCTCGCCCGACAGCATCCCCGGCGGGGTGGAGTTCGACCTGCCCAGCCTGGTCGTCACGCTGCGCGCCCCCAGCCAGGGTGCCGTCACCACCGGCCCCGGTGGGTCGAGCTTCGAGAAGCGGTCCTTCGGCTGGAACCGTCTGCACCCGGCGAACGACCAGTGGGACCCGTTCCAGTGCTACGCCGACCCGGCGAAGCCCGTGGTCTTCAGCACGACGGCCGTCGGCTGATCCAGCCGGGCCCGCACAGAAGAAGAGCCGGGGCGGCCACGGGAACTCCCGTGGCCGCCGCGGCCGTTGTCGTGCCCGCCTCTCAGCCGGCGACAAGTGACTCCAGGACGTCGGCCACCTCCGCGGGCCCGGGCAGCGAGGCGATCTCCGCCGCGAGCGCACGGGCCGACTCCCGGTGCACGGGGTCCTCGAGCAGCTCGTGACAGGCCTTGGGGAGGGCCTCGCGGTCGGCGTCCTCGGGGAAGAGGACGCGGGCGGCACCGTACTGGGCCGTCCGGCGCATCGACGCGGCGAAGATGTCCCAGCGGGGAAGGAGCAGTTGAGCCACCCCCGCGTTCATCGCGGTCAGGCCCGTGACGCCACCGCCGTGGTGGACGACGAGATCGCAGGTGGGAGCCACCACGTCGAGCGGCATCCACCCGGCGCGCACCCGACCGGTGACGCCGCGCAGCCGGGACACGGCCTCCTCCGGTGCCGCGACCAGGATCTCCGCGTCGAAGGTGGCCAGGTCCTCGACCAGCCGGTACAAGAAGTCCTGGTTGGCCGCCGTCTCCCGGCTGCCCGAGGTCACGCACACCCGGGGCCGGTCATCACGGGTGTACATCCATGGTTCGAGCGGCTCTTGGCGGTTGCCCGGGATCCACCGCATCGACTGCGCCGGAGCGGCGTCGGGCAGCCGCAGGCTCGGCGGGCAGACGTCGATGAACAGCTCCGGTTCGGGCAGCTCCGACATCCCCAGACGGTCCAGCTCCGGGGCCAGTTCCCGCGCCGCGTACGCGTCCACCCCACGCGTGTCGTACGTGTCCCAGGCCTGGCGCACATGGGGGACGCCGAGATGCGCGGCGAGCAACGGTGCCGCGTAGGACATGCTGCCGCCGACCACCAGGTCCGGGCGCCAGTTCGCGGAGACCTCCAGCAGCGAGGGCAGGCTCTCCGCGGCCAGCCGGCCAAACCAGCCGCCGTGGTGCCGGCGTTCACTGTCCACGCCTCTGGTCATCCGCGGCACCGGCCGTCCGGCGCGGTCCGTGGTGATCAGGCTCTGCCAGGTGCGGTCGGTGACCACCACTGTCGGCAGACCGATGCCGGTGACATGCGACGACAGTTCCTCGGTCGCCGCCATGATCACGTGGTGTCCCGCGTTGCGCAGAGCGCTCGCCAGTGAGGCGAGTCCGAAGACGGTCGCCGGGCTCGGCCCGGCGACGAACAGCACCTTCATGCCCCCTCCCCGACAGCTCGGGACGTGCGGCCGGTGAGCAGGACGAGACGCCCGATGTGCGCTCGGCTCTCCACGATCTCGTGCGACTTGGCGACGTCCTCCAGAGGCAACGTCATGTGCACGGTGTGCCGGACGGAACCGGCGAGCAGATGAGCGGTCAGAGTCTCGTGGTCCGAGCGGTACCGCTCGGGCCGTGCGGCCCGCCAGGCGGACAGGGCGAAGCCGGTGACGAACTTCAGACCGATGAGGTCCATGGGAGACACGGAGGGGATGCCCAGGCCGCCGCCGGCCGAACCGTAGAACACCAGCCTGCCGAGCGGGGCGAGCAGGCCCACTCCCTGCCGCAGTACCTCACCTCCGACGCCGTCGAGTATCACGTCGACGCCGCGGCCGCCGGTCGCTTCCCGCACGGTCTGCGACCAGTCGGCCCGGCTGTAGTCGACGACCACGTCCGCGCCGAGGGAGCGTACGTAGGCGCACTTCTCGGCCGTGCCGGCCGTGGCGATCACCTGTCCCGCTCCGGCCAGCCGGGCCAGTTGGACGGCGAGATGGCCGATACCGCCTGCTCCGGCGTGGATCAGGACGCTCTCACCCTCCGCGAGCGCGGCCGTGCCCATCGTCCCCATGGCGATCGGTCCGGGGGCGGGCAGCGCCGTCGCCTGGGCCGCGTCGAGTCCGGCGGGCACGGGCAGCAGGGTGTCCGCGTCCACGACGACGTATTCCGCGTAGGCACCGTGGAGGGTGAACGCCCCGACCCGGTCGCCGGTCCTGACACCGGTCGTCCCCGGGCCCAGGGCGACGACCTCGCCGATGACGTCGCCACCGAGCGTGATCGGGAATTCGGGGCGCCACATCGGGGCAGGGAAGATGTTCCGTCTCATCTGGGTCTGGGCGAAGCCCACCGAGACCGCCTCGACGGCGATCAGCACCTGGCCGCGCCCCGGTTCCGGTATCGGTACTTCTTCGGTACGCAGTACGTCCGGCCTGCCGTACTCATGGATTCGGACAGCACGCATGGCATTCCTCCGCCGACGATGGGGCTGGGACAAGGGGCGAGTGACGGTCGGCCGGGCTCACGACGGCGGCAGGTGATCGTGGTCGACCCGGCGCGACCGGGTGAGCAGGCGGCCGTTCTCGATGACCAGGACATCGCGGACCAGACAGCTCGGCGCGATCTCGGGCACGCGCTCTCCGGGGCGGCTCAGAATTGCCAGCACATAGAAGGTGGCATGGATGGTGCCGTCGGCCTGTTCCTGGACGTTGAGCATGTTGAACCAGTGCCTTCGCTGGACTGATTCGCCCGCGAAACGTTCCCGGTGGAATTCCTTCAGTTCCTTGGCTATGCCGGCACGTGTGTGTGCGGCGGGCCGGCCGGGCGAGTGCCGGAATTCTCCGTCCTCGGTGAAGGTGTCGGCGTACGCGTCGAACTCACCGCTGTCGAGCGCCTGCATCTGTTCGGCGTGGAACTGTTGCACCCTGGCGTAGAGATCACTCGCGGACTGGGTGTTCAACATTTTCTCTCCTTTGGAAGGTCGGCCGATGGTCGGCCCGGTGGCCGGCCGGGCGGTCCGGCGATGGACGGCCGCCGGTCAGGCGGCCCGTCCGGATCGCACGACCGGGTTGAGCACCTCGTAGTGCAGCCGCTGCACCTCGGGGGACGGCTCGATGCCCAGTTCGTCGGCGAGCGAGCGCCACAGTTCCCGGTAGGCCTTGAGCGCCTCGGCACGGCGGCCGCAGCTGTTGAGGGACTCGATGAGCTGGGCGTGGAACCACTCGTTGAGCGGGTACTGCTGGACGAGCGCGCGCAGTTCGGGGATGAGGTCACGCTCGTTCCCGAGCAGCTTGAGCGTCTCGATGCGCCTTTCCACGGCGCGGACCCGCAGCTCCTCCAGATAGGTCCTGTGACCGGCGAGAACCCTGCCCGTCGAGATATTGGCCAGGGCGGGTCCGCACCACATGTCCAGGGCGTCACCCAGGGTGCGGGCGGCGGCCTCCAGGGATCCCTGGTCCGCCGCCCTCCGTCCGGCTTTCACCAGCTCCTCGAACTCCCGAGTGTCCAGCCGATGGCCCGTCAGGTCGATGAGATAGCCCGGACTCCGGGTGATAAGGATCTTCTCCCCGGGGTCGGCGAGAGCCTCGGAGACAAGTATTTTCCGGGCGTGATAGATGTACGTCTGCAAGGTGGTCAGGGCACTGCGCGGCGGATTGTCTGCCCACAGCTCCTCGATGAAGGAGTCCACCGGAACTATTTCCTTCGGGCGGGTCAGCAGCAGCGCGAGGACCTGGCACACCTTCGGAGTGGGCGGAGTGTAGGACCGACCGTCTTCCGTGCTGATTTCAAAAGGGCCGAGCAGATTGAATTTCACGGTTTGACCTCGGCGTCTCGTTTTCCGAAAAAGCGGATTGATGTCACTGAGCGTCTTTCGTCCTGTCTTTGCGTGGATCAAGAGGCTGTGAACGGCATGGACGATGCCGTGGGCGCGAGGGCGCGATGACGACCTGGACGTTCACGACCGGTCGAGTGCGCCTCGAGTGCGGATCGACCACCCGCCGAGCACGACGGCGCAGCATGCCCGCATGCGGGACCCCTCGAAGGAACACGAGAACGGGAGAACGAGAGCGATGAGTGGAACCGGCCGGCCCACCGTGGTCGTGATCGGCGCGGGGACCATCGGCCTCGGGTGGATCACCTTGTTCCTGGGGCACGGGCTGAACGTGCGGGTCAACAGTCGTGCTCCCGACGCGCGGAGCGTGGTGGCCGAGGGCCTGCGGACGTTCGCCCCCACGCTCCTCGGTGGCCCCAGGGACCCGGAGGAGCTCCTGGAGCGCGTCACGTTCGAACCCGACGTGGCGCGCGCGGTCGAGGACGCCGACATCGTTCAGGAGAACGCGCCGGAAGACCTGGCGCTCAAGCAGAGGTTGTTCGAGATCATCGGGGCGTCCGCTCCCGACAAGGCCCTGCTGCTGTCGTCCACCTCCACGCTGCTCCCCGAGGCGATGGGGGCCAGGATGGCCGATGCGGGCAGGCTGGTGGTCGGGCATCCCTTCAACTCCCCGCACCTCGTCCCGCTGGTGGAAGTGGTCGGCGATGAGGGGACGGCCGCCGACGCCGTGAGCGAGGCCGTCGAGTTCTACCGCTCGGTGGGCAAGGTGCCCGTCGTACTGCGCAAGCCGATCGCTCGTTTCGTCGCCAACCGCCTTCAGTCGGCGCTGCTCCAGGAGAGCATTCATCTGGTCCGTGAGGGCGTGGTGACGATGGAGGAACTGGACACCGTCGTCACCCAGTCGATCGGTCTGCGCTGGTCCACGATCGGTCCCTTCCACTCCTTCCACCTCGGTGGCGGCGAGGGAGGTCTGCTGAAGTGGCTGAGCCATCTCGGCGTCGGTCTGGAGACGAGCTGGGCCGAGCTCGGCCGTCCGCGGATGACGGAGGAGACCATCGCCTCGCTCGGTGGTGAGGCCGAACGGCTCTTCGGCGCGAAGAGCTACGCGGAGCTGGCGCGGGAGCGCGACCGCAGGCACGTCGCGGTTCTCGAGGCGCTCGAGGCGGCCGCCGGTCCCGGCAGCGCGGGATGAGGCGGCCGATGGTTCCACGCACGACCCGACGAGAGGGCACAACGTGATCGGACCGGCAGCCATCAGGCCCGTACTCGACGACCAGACGTTCAAGAACGCGCTGTCGATGCTCGCGGCGCCGCTGACGGTCGTGACGACACAGGACGAGGACGGACGCCGGTGGGGGCTCACCGCCAGCTCGGTCACCTCCGCCTCGCTCACCCCGCCGTTGATCATCGTCGCCATCGCCCGCACCTCCAGTTGCGCCGCGGCGTTCGCCGAGGCACCCGAGTTCGTCATCAATGTGCTGGCCGAGCAGCACCGGGGGCTCGCCCGAAGGTTCGCCGCCAGCAGCATCGACCGGTTCGACGGCCAGGACTTCGCCGTCTGGCCCGGGTCCCGGCTGCCGTTCGTCGCGGACGCGCACGCCGCGTTCCACTGCGAGGCGGCCGACCGGATCCGGGTCGGCGATCACGATCTGCTGGTCGGTCGGCCGACGGAAGTCTGTGTCAACGGCAGCACGGCTCCGCTGTTCTGGTACCGAAGGGACTTCCGCACCCCGGCGTGACCGGGGCGCCGGCCCGGGTGGGCATCCCGGGCCGGCGTCCGCTCAGGGGCTGACCGCCGAGAGGGGCGCGGTGGGCCGTACGGCTTCGAGCCCCGGGGCCAGGGCTGCCGCCGCGTCGGCCCCGTAGGTGTCGCGAAGCCGGGCGAGGAGCCGTTCGCCGGTCACCCGGTAGTGCGGGCCCACGGACTCCAGTGCGCTGGTGGCCAGCGTGGCTCCGAGGCGCGCCGCGTGCTCCCGGTCACCCGTCCCGGCCATGGCGGCGAGGAACCCGGCGCGGAAGGCGTCCCCGGCTCCGGTCGGTTCCACGGGGCCGGTGGCGGGAACGGCCGCCACGTCGAGGGTGGCTCCGTCCTCGGACACGATCCGCGCTCCCCGCGCTCCTCGGGTGATCACCCAGGTTCCCACGCGTTCCAGCACTTGGTCCTCGGTCCATCCCGTCTTCTCCTGGACGAGGTGGGCCTCGTACTCGTTGGTGAACAGATACCGCGGCCCCCGCAGCAGGGAACGGACGTCGTCCCGGCCCATCCGGGCCAGTTGCTGGGAGGGGTCGGCGCAGAACGGCACGCCGAGTGCGACCGCCTCGCGGGTGTGCCGCAGCATCGCCTCCGGATCGTTCGGTGACACCAGGAGCAGGTCCACTCCCCCGGCCCTGGAAAGCACCTGGCGCAGGGCTATGTGCCGGGCCTCGCTCATGGCACCGGCGTAGAAGGTGCCGATCTGGTTGAGGTCGTCGTCGGTCGTGCAGATGAACCGGGCGGTGTGCAGGGTCTCGCTGACGCGTACGGAGCCGGTGTCGACGCCATGTGCGTTCAGCCAGTGCCCGTACTCGGCGAAGTCCCGCCCCACGGCCCCCACCAGGACGGGGCTCAGGCCGAGAACGCCGAGCCCGAAGGCGATGTTCGCCGCCACGCCGCCTCTGCGTACCTCCAGTTCGTCCGCGAGGAAGGAGAGGGAGACCTTGTCCAGTTCCCCCTCGATGAGCTGATCCCTGAACTTGCCGGGGAACGTCAGCAAGTGGTCGGTGGCGATGGATCCTGTCACCGCGATACGCACATGCACTCCAGGTGGTCCGAGAAGGTGGTGACGCCAGGGGCGCGCTCACGCGGCACGGGCGTGTACGTCCGTCCAGTACGACCTGACCGATTCCTCCAGGCTCCGCTTCGGCCGCCACCCCAGAAGGTCGCGAGCGGGGCCGAGGTCCACCTGGATCCAGTCGGTTTCCGCTCGGACACCGGGCTCCCGCGGCCGCTCCACGATGCGCGCCGGCACCCCGCTCACCTCGACGAGCAGGTCCACGAGGCGCCGCACGGGCACCGCCTCGCCGCGGCCGATGTCGACGGCAGCGCCACTCGCCCGCGACCGGGCCGCGGCGAGGACGGCCTCGGACACATCGCGTACGTCGACGTAGTCGCGGTGGGCCCGCAAGGGCGCGAGCCGCACGGTCACCGGCTCCGCCCCGGCGGCACCTTCCAGCAGACACGCGGCGACCTTGCCCAGCAGGCTCACGTCCGGGGTACCGACGCCCGCCACATTGGCGACGCGCAGGACGAGCCCGTGGACGGCGCCTCTCGCCGCGGCCTGAAGAACGGCGCGGGAGGCGGCCAGTTTCGCCTTGCCGTAGGCGGTCGTCGGCTCCGGGGTCCGCTCGGCGCCCACGGCGGCGCCTGGCGGGACCGGACCGTACTCCAGTACGGACCCGAGGTGGACGAGCCGGGGCCTGCGGCTCATCGAGCCCAATGCCTCGAGGAGCCGCAGGGCGGGAAGTGTGCAGATCCGTTCCATCGCGGCGTCTTCCCGGCTCCAGATACTCCCGGTGGCGTTGACGACCACATCGGGGCGCTGTGCTTCCAGCATCTCGGCGAGTGCCCCGGAGGGGGTCTCGGCCAGGTCCAGGGACAAGAACCGCGTCCCGTCCAGATCTTTCGGCGCGTGCCGCGCCACCGCCGTGACGGCCCAGCCCGCCGCGTGGAAGTCTGCGCAGACCCTGCGCCCCACGAAGCCGGTGCCGCCCAGCACGACGACCCCGGCACGCCCGCCCTCCCCCGGCGGGACGGGCGTCACTTGCGTACTCCGACGAGAAAGCCGCGGGCCGACAGGGAACTGTCCACCCGTTCCATGTCGAAGCCCGCACGGATGAAGGCCGCCTCGTACTGGTCCTGGCCGAACAGCCGGCACACATGGTCCTCGGAGAAGTGGCGCACCCCCTTGTCGGGGTGCGCGACGACATAGTGGACCTGCATGCGCGAGGCCTCTTGGGAAGGGGAGGCGAGCGAGGCGTGCGAGACGCGCGCGATGGTGGTGCCGTCGATGGTGAACACGTCTCCTGCGACATGCCCGGGGGTGAAGGCCTCCGGGGTCCACCACGGTTCCACGACGAGGACGCCGCCGGGTGTCAGATGACGGGCGAAGCAGTGCAGGGTGGCATCGAGTTCGTCGGCCGAGTCCACGTATCCGATGGAGCCGAACAGGCAGACGGCGGAGTCGAATCGGCGTCCCAGGTCGAAGTCGCGCATGTCGCCCTGTGTGAAGGGGACGGAGGGCAGCCGCGACCGGGCGAGGGAGAGCATGGCATCGGACAGCTCCAGACCCTCGACGTGGTCGTACCGCTCACGGAAGGAGGCGAGATGCGCTCCCGTGCCGCAGGCGATGTCGAGCAGGGAGGAGGCGCCGGGCAGCCGGTCGTCGATCAGCTGTGCGACCTCGGCGGCCTCGGCTCCGAAGTCCTTGCCGCGGGCTCGGTGCAGGAGTTCGTACACCTCGGACGAGTCGTTCCCGTACATGGTTGTCCTTCGCGAAGGGGGCGTGGAGAGGGCTTGCGGGCAACGGCAGCAGGGCTGGGCTCGCCGGTCACAGGCCGGGGACCGCGCCCGCGTTGAGGCAGGCCAGCAAGGTGCGGGCCTGGACGTTGACATAGCGCGCATGGCGGGCCAGGGCGCCCAGTTGGCCCGGCGTGATCCAGAGATAGCCCTCGGGGGCCGTCGGTGGGCTCTCCGGATCGGCCTCGACGATCAGATAGCGGCTCTCGGCGTTGAGGAAGCGGCCTCCCTCCTCGGAGTGGACCGCCGCGTAGCGCGTGCGCTCCGGGTCGGCGGCCAGAATCTCGTCGAGGAACAACGGACGGTCCGCGCCGTCGAGATGGGTGTAGTTCTCCGGTGTGTACTGGACGGTCGGAGCGAGCTCCAGGACGTCGAGCAGGCCGGCCTCCACCCGTGCGTGGACCAGCAGATGGGGAACTCCGCCGATCCTCCGGGTGAGAAAGGCGGTCACGCCTCGGCCCGTCGGCTCGATCAGCGGTTGGGTCCAGCCCGTGACCTCGCGGCTCCCGGCCTCGACCGCGACGGCCACGACCCGGAAGTAGCGGCCGTCCTCCCGTTCGACGGCCCAGGGGCCACGGTGCCAGTCCCGGACCTCGTCGAGCGGCATCCGCTCGACGCGCACGTCGTGCCGGGCGCGCTGGGCGGTGATCCAGGACAGCAGTTCGAGGTCCGTGTGCAGCGCCGGGGCCCGGGAGTCGTCGGAGTGCGGTGTCGGCAGGCCCGCCAGAACCGTGCGCGCGTCCATGTTGACGACGTTCTCCACGCGCAGCAGCTCGCCGATCTGTCCGAGGGTCAGCCAGCGGAAGTCGTCGTGCGGCTGCACCTCCTCGTCCGTCTCCACCAGCATGTTCCGGTTGGCCTTGCGCAGGAACCAGGAGCCGTGTTCGGACTGGAGTACGTCGGCGAGCACATCCCCGGGGCGCGCCTCGGTGAAGTACCGCAGGTACCGCACGTCCGCGCCCTTGTGCACCTTGGTGTAGTTGCTGCGGGTGGCCTGGACGGTCGGTGACAGCTGGAGGAGATTCCGGTTTCCCGGCTCCATCTTGGCCTGCATCAGAAAGTGCAGGACGCCGTCGATCTCCTTGGCCAGGATGCCCAGGATGCCGACCTCGCTCTGGTGGATGATCGGCTGCTGCCACTGCCGGAAGGGACCGTGGTCGACGGCGACCCGCAGACCCTCGACCGTGAAGAAGCGGCCGCTGCGGTGGACGAGGTTCCCGGTTCGCCGCTCGAAGGACCAGCCGTCCAGGTCGGCGAAGGGGATCCTGTCCACGCGGAAGCTGTGCGCCCGCCGACGGGCGGCGAGCCAGTCGGGGACCTCCGCCGTACGCAGCTGGGCGCCCTCCCGGGCGGCCGCGGACCGGGCCAGGCGCTGGGGCAGGCCGGCGTCCGCGCGACGGCGCAGGGCGGTGTCGGCAGCCGAGACCCGGGCCTTGTCCGTGCGTACGCTCACGTGGCCACCGCCCGGCCCGGACCGGACTGCGAACGGTGCTTGACCGGCTTCCACCACTGGGGGTTCTCGCGATACCAGGCGACGGTCTCGGCCAGGCCCCGGTCGAAGGGGACCAGGGGCTCGTACCCGAGCTGTTCCCGGATCTTGGTGTCGTCCAGGGCGTAGCGCAGATCGTGTCCCTTGCGGTCGGCCACAGGACGGATCATCGACTCGTCGGCTCCGCACAGTTCCAGAATCCGGTGCGTGAGCGAGAGATTGGTGATCTCGTTCCCGCCTCCGACGTTGTAGGTCTCGCCGGCGCCGCCGCCGGTGAGCACCATCTGTACGGCCCGGCAGTGGTCGTCGACATGCAGCCACTCACGGATGTTCCGGCCGTCCCCGTACAGCGGAAGGGGGATTCCCTCCAGCAGGTTGGTGACGAACAGCGGGACAAGCTTCTCAGGGTGCTGATGGGCGCCGTAGTTGTTCGAGCATCGGGTGATGGACAGATCGAGCCGGTGGGTCCGCCAGTACGAGCGGGCCACCAGATCGGCGCCCGCCTTCGACGCCGCATACGGGGAGTTGGGCTGCAGCGGCCAGTCCTCCGTCCAGGAGCCCACGTCGATGGAGCCGTAGACCTCGTCGGTCGAGACATGCACGGCCCTGCTGACGCCCGTCTCCACACAGGCGTCGAGGACGGTCTGGGTGCCGCCCACGTTCGTACGGACGAACTCGGCGGCGGACTCCACCGAGCGGTCCACATGCGACTCGGCGGCGAAGTGGACGAGGGCGTCGTGTCCCGGGAACACGTCGAGCAGCAGCGGGAGATCGCAGATGTCGCCGTGTACGAACTCGAGGCGCGGATGGTCCGCCGGGAGGTTGTCGCGGTTGCCCGCGTAGCTGAGCTTGTCGACAACGGTGACCCGCGCGTCCTCGAAACCGGGGTAGCGGCCCGCCAGCAGCGAGCGCACATAGTGCGCCCCGATGAATCCGGCTCCGCCGGTCACCAGCACTCTCATGCCGCCACCTCGACACGGGTGTGGTCGCCGACCACGAGCCGGTGGCCTTCGCCCTCGGCTCCGGTGTCGACGACGGCGTTGCGGCCGATGAGGGAGCCGCGCAGCCCGGTGACGGCGGTGATGGAGGCGCCGTCCATCACGATGGAGTCCAGCAGTGTGGTGCGGCGCAGGGCGCAGCCACGGCCGATGGAGGTGCCGGGGCCGATGGCGCTGTCCTCGACGAGCGTTCCGGCTCCTATGACAGCGGGCCCGTCGATGCGGGAGCGCACGACGCGTGCGCCGGCCTCGACCACGACCCGGCCCGTCAGCTCGCTCGCCCCGTCGACCTCTCCGTCGGCCCGGGCGCTCAGGGAGCCCAGCAACTGCCGGTTGCAGTCCAGGACTTCCTCGGCGCGTCCGGTGTCCCTCCAGTAGCCGTCGTACTCACTGGCCGTGACCCTGGCCTCGTGGGTGACGAGCCACTGGACCGCGTCGGTGATCTCCAGCTCGCCGCGGGCCCCGGGCTCGATGGCGGCGACGGCGCGGTGGATGGCCGCGGTGAAGAAGTACACCCCGATGAGGGCGAGATCGCTCTGCGGCTGCTGGGGTTTCTCCACCAACCGCCGCACGGCGCCGTCGGGTGCCAGCTCGGCCACCCCGAAGGCCCGCGGGTCGCTGACCTTGTGCACGACGATGTGGGCCTCGGGACGCCGGGCGGTGAAGTCGGCCGCGATGTCGGCGACACCGCCGGGAAGCATGTTGTCACCGAGGTACATGACGAAGTCGTCGTCTCCCAGGAAGGGCTGCGCGATGGCCACGCAGTGGGCGAGGCCGAGCGGTTTCTCCTGCGGGATCAGTGTGATGCGCAGACCGAAGCGCGAACCGTCGCCGATGGCCTCGGAGATCTCCTGGGCCCAGTCGCCGACGATGACGCCGACATCGGTGACACCCACATCGCGGATGTTCTCCAGGACGTGTTCGAGTACGGGTTTGTTGGCGATCGGGATCAGTTGCTTGGGCATGGAGTAGCTGAAGGGGCGCAGGCGGGTACCTGCCCCGCCGGCCAGAACCAGAGCCTTCATGCGGAGTCCTCTCTCACATCGGTGCGCGGCTCGTGGGCGTCAGACCGTGGCGAGGACGTCCCTCAAGGCGGAGATCACCTTGTCCTGGAGGTCCGGAGGGAGCGAGGGATACATCGGCAGGGAGAAGATCTCCCCGGCCAGCCTCTCGGTCACGGGCAGCGAACCCTCGCCGTATCCCAGGTGCCGGAATCCGGTCATCGTGTGCACCGGCCACGGGTAGCTGATGTTCAGTTCGATGCCATAGGCCTTGAGCCGCTCGATGATCTCGTCGCGGCGCGGATGCCGCACGACGTAGACGTAGTAGACGTGCTCGTTGCCCTCGTTGACGGACGGCAGACGGAGGCCGCCGGGTCCGACGAGGTCCCCCAACCCCTCTTCGTAGCGCCGGGCCACGGCGCGTCGACGGGCGATGTAGGCGTCGAGCCGCCGGAGTTTACGGCGGAGGATCTCGGCCTGCACCTCGTCGAGCCGGGAGTTGTGCCCGGGCGTCCGGACGACGTAGTAGACCTTCTCCATGCCGTAGTAGCGGAGCCGCCGCAGATGCGCGTCGATGTCGGCGTCGCCGGTGATGACCGCGCCGCCGTCGCCGTACGCGCCCAGGACCTTGGTCGGGTAGAACGAGAAGGCGGCGGCATCCCCCATGGTGCCCGCCGTCCGGCCGTGGTGCCGGGCGCCGTGGGACTGGGCGCAGTCTTCGACGATCTTCAGCCCGTGCTGCTCGGCGAGACCCCGCAACGGGGCCATGTCGACGCACTGCCCGTACAGGTGCACCGGCAGCAGGGCCTTGGTCCGTGGGGTGATCGCGGCTGCCACCTGGCCGGTGTCCATGAGGAAGTCCTCCTCGCGGATGTCCACGAGGACGGGGGTCGCGCCGGCTCCGTCGATCGCCACGACGGTGGGTGCGGCGGTGTTGGACACGGTGATGACCTCGTCGCCGGGGCCGACCCCAACCGCCTGGAGGGCGAGTTTCACCGCGTTGGTGCCGTTGTCGACGCCCGTGCAGTGGGCGAGCCCGTGGTATCCGGCGAACTCCTCCTCGAAGCCGCGGACGGACGCCCCGAGGACCAGCCGACCGGAGCGGAAGACGGTCTCCACCGCGTCGAGGATGTCCTCGCGCTCTTCCTCGTACTCCGGGAGGTAGTCCCAGACGTGGGTGGTCATAGTGCTCCTTCTGAAGTACCGATACGGGATTGCCTGCCGTCCTCCCTCAGGGGACGTCAGCGCCGTGCTGCGGCGTACTCTCGGGCGTGGCTCAGGGTGGCCAGGCTGTTGCCGCCCAGGGCCTCGCGCAGGAAGCGGCGCGCCTCGGGGAGGCCCGCGCCTTCTCCGAGTACCCGGGAGATGTTGCGTGTCTCGACCTCGGCTGTGTGCCGTGAGGTGACGACGGTGGTTCCGGTCCCGTCCTCCTCGAAACGCCACTCACCGGTGTGCAGGGACATGAGCGGCGGCAGGGTGGTCTGTTTGTAGACGATCCGCTGGTACGGGAAGCAGATGCGCACCGACTCCGTGGTGTGGGGGCGGCCGTCCTTGGTGAGCGTGTCCATGGCCAGGATCTGTACCCCGGGGCCGACGTCCTTCAGGGACACCGCGGTGACGTGCGGCAGCCGGTCGGCCCAGTGCTGGGCTTCGTTGATGAAGTCGTAGACGTCCTTCGCCGCACCGTCGACGCGCACGGTGTCCTCGAAGGTGAGGAAGGTGTCCGCGGTCGCGGTGCCGAGTTCGGCATGGCGCTTGAGAGCCGCGAGTTCCGCACGGCTGTTGGCGTCCACGGCGCGCTCGATCCAGCGCAGGGTCTCGGGGTCGTCGCCGACAGCTTCGAAGTCGTGCAGGAGTCGCACCGTGCACTCCTGGGGCCCGGTGGGGTCGATGATCCAGGCACCGCCCATCGCCGCGAACGGCGGGCTGGGGACCTCTTGACGGAAGTCGACGCGCAGTGCTCCACGGTCGAGTGTGCGCCGGGACGTCCAGTGTTTGACCTGTCCGTCGACCGTGGCCCAGATGCGGATGCGCTCCTCGGTCCCGCCACGCTCCACATGGTCGACGTGGACGGACGGCGGGAAGACCGAGGCCCAGTTGCCCACATCGGCGATCAGGTCGTAGAGCCGCTCGGCCGTGGCGAGCACGGTGATCTCGTGGGAGGTCGCCGCGCTGGTGTGCGAGGTCATGCTCAACTCCTTGTTCTCGGCGATCGGGGTGCTCGGCGGCCGGGCGGGCGCGTCCTCCGGTCGGCGTCGGACGCCCTTTTCCCCCGTCCGCCGGAGGACGGCGTGCCCGCCGGGCACGGACGGTTTCCCGGCCGGTGCCCGTCGCGTGGGTGGGGCGGCTCGTCGCTATCCGGCTCCAAGCCGTTCTCCGCGCGAGATCCGCGGTGAAGACGCCGACCAGGCCGCTGTGTCGGCGGCTCGGCTGCTCCGCGGGTTCGCGCCGGTCACTCGGCGGGGGCCTCTTCGCTCAGGAAGGACGCGGAACACTCGCGCAGTTCCACCGAACCGATCTTTTCGGAGCGGACCGCGACCGCGGCCGCGTACGCCCTGTCTCCCGCCAGGTCCAGATCGATGACGGTCCATCCCGGGGGCCGTCCGGGGGCGCCGGCGCCGAGGTAGTCGGCGGCCGCCCCGTGGACGAGACCCGCGCCGGTCCCCTTGAGATAAGCCTCCTTGCGCGTCCACAGGCGTACGAACGCGTTGGGCCGCGCACTCTCGGGAAGCCCCTCGAGCTCCGCCCGTTCGGTGGGGTGAAGCGCGGGCAGACAGGCCTCGACGGTGCCGCCGCCGGGCGAGCGCCGGACGTCGGCACCCACAGCGGTGGCGGCGACAGCGATGACGACCAGCCCGTGGCTGTGCGAGAGGGAGAAACGGACAGGCGGCGGATAGCTCGCGAGTTCGGGCCTGCCATGAGGTCCGCCGCAGCGGGTGCACGACGCACGCCTGAACCGAAGGCGGCCGGGGGCGGTTCCGGTGTGGCGCGCGAGGACACGCCTGAGCGCGATGCGGGCCGAGACATAGCGGAGCCGGTCGCCCGGATGAACGAACCGGTCCGCCTGCCGCCGCTCCGCGTGATCCAGCTCCGCGAGGGCGAACGGCGCGTCATCAGGCCGCGGCACCCGTGGTCGTACGAGCCACACCTCCAGGCGCGTCCGGGTCATGAGGCATCACCTGGCACGGCCGGGTGGGGCATCGTCCCACCACGACGGCAGCGCGGGTGGGCGGGGCGGCCGCAGCGCCGCACACCCGCGGTGAGGGCGCACCGCCTCGGGGGCACCGACGCCACTCAGCCGGCCGGCGTGGAACGCAACTGGGCGTTCACAGCGTCGATCAGCTCGCGCGGTGTGGCGACCTCGGTAAGAGTCTCGTCCGCGAGCTTAATTCTGAACTCGCGCTCTATACGTCCGCCGGTCTCCAGCCTCGCGAGCGAGTCATAGCCAAGCGCCTCGAAGTCGACATCGAGTATGTCACCTTCGAGGTCGACGTTTTCGTCCGCACCGGCCCCTTCTCGCAGAATTCTCCTCAGGTCACCCACGTCGAAGATCTCGGTTTCGGAAGGCATATTCGTCCTTTCATGGGTTCGGATGGGGCCGCTTTCCCCGGCCCGCTTCCCCTCGGCGAGCGTCCTCGCACTGCGCCCGCGCCCTGCCAGAGGCGCGGCACTGACCTTCTGAAATGGGAAGACGCCGGAACTGAGAGGCCTACGCCTCATGCCGCCCGCACCGGCTCGCTGAGCGGCCGGGGGCTGGGCACATTCCTGTGGAACGTAGCCAACAGCTTCTTCGCCACACCGCCCCAACGTCAAGCAATCACCTTAAAGTTACCTACAAGAGAGTGTCAATTAAACGTAAAGTCGACAGAATTGCGTTAATAAGGGGACGACCGACGGCCCACGACAAAACCCTCTTGCCCTCACCACCACCGCCTTTTAGGCTTCCTGCGCCGGTAAAGCCGGATGAGCGGAATCCACTGCGGGAGGCAAACGGACATGAATTTCGGCGGGGGTCGCACAACCCGGGTACTTCGCCCATGCGCGGGCGCCGGGTGCCGGCGGGGACAGGCCACAGCACCCGGGCACGGGAGAAGAGCCACGGAAGGATCCGCCCTCTGCCGGGACTGCCGCAACGAGCTTCTCGCCAACCTCCGCCGACTTCCCTCGCTGTACCGGGCCTGCGGTCAGGCCCTCGACGGCAGCAGGGCCGTGAGCGGGCCGCTCGCGCGCACCTCAGGGGGGTCATCACCCGGCATCCCCTTCAACACCGCCGCGTCCGAGGTGCGTTCGGAGATCCTCGCGCTGCTCGGTTCATGGGCCGGAATGGTCGCCGAGGGCCGCCGGCTGCCGCCTCCGCCGCGCACGGTGGAGACCCTGGCGGCCTTTCTGCTGCGGCACGCGGGCTGGCTCACCGCCTGCAGTGCGGCAGGGGACGCCTCGCGCGAGGTCGAGCGGTTGACCCGCCGGGCCGCCCAGGTGTCCGACCCGGCAGACCGGCGTCTGATCACTGTCGGTCTGTGCCCGGAACCCGGATGCGCGGGGGCGCTTCAGGCCTCGGTCCGTCCGGACGCCGATGAACCCCTGCTGGAGGTGCGGTGCCGGACCGAGTCGGCTCATCGGTGGGCGGGGCACGAACTGATCCTGCTCAAGCGTCGAATGCGCCCGACTCACACCGCGGCACCCGACCCGTCGGCACCACCCGCCCCGGGCGAGACGCCCGACGCACAGGCGGCCTCGGCCGTATGGCTCACGGCCTCCGACATCACCCGGCTGTGGGGTGTTCCGCCCGGTAGCGTCTACCGGCTCGCCAGTCAGCGCGCCTGGCGGCGTCGAAGCCATGGCGGCCGTACGCGCTATCACGAGGCCGACGTCGTACGGGCATTGGGCGACCGCGAGTCCCGCTCCGCCTGAGCATCGGCCCGGGGCGGGGGGCTCACCGCCCGGGGTCGTGCTCCCAGCGCTCGGCGAGCAGGTCGGCGTCCGGCACGCGCCCCGGCAGCGGCGGGTGCCCCGCCCGCAGTCCGTCGAGGGCGATGGCGATGGTGCGGTTGCGGGCGTTCACGGCTTCGACGGCGAGATCCTCGGACCCCCGCTCCTCGAAATGCTCCACCAGTGAGGACCTGCCGAGCTGCTCGATGAGGAGCGAGATGTCCACCGCCATGGCGTCCGCCCGGAGCACACCGGCTTCGTGAGCGCGGGCCACGAGCGCCTGCATCAACTGATCGGACCTGGTGAACTTCTCCGCCATCTCGTCGGTGACGGAGATCGTGCCGGCCAGCGGCCCGAGCGCGCCGCCGCCGAACTCGATGGTCGCGGTGACGTAGTGGACGAGCCCTTCCCAGGCGTCGTCATGTTTCAGTCCGCGCTCCGCCGCCTCGATC
This sequence comes from Streptomyces graminofaciens, assembly GCF_030294945.1. Taxonomy (NCBI): domain Bacteria; kingdom Bacillati; phylum Actinomycetota; class Actinomycetes; order Kitasatosporales; family Streptomycetaceae; genus Streptomyces; species Streptomyces graminofaciens. Next base: position 1,810,226 of record NZ_AP018448.1, read on the forward strand.
CACCGCCCGAGCGACAGCGCGCACAGGTGCTGGAAGAGCTCCTCCTTAGTGCGGTAACGCCGGTAGAGGCTGGCGATACCCACTCCCGCACGAGCGGCGATCGCCGCCACCGAGGCGTGGGCGCCGTCCCTGGCGAGGACCTTCTTGGCGGCCTCCAGCAGGGCGCGGTCATTGCGTTCGGCTTCTGCGTGCCGGGGAGCTTTTCGAGCCATGCGCCCACCCTAGCCGCTTGCGAAGCAAATCACTCCGTTATACGCTCCAAACGAAGTGAAACTATCCGTTTGGAGGAGCCGTGCTGTCCGTGGTGATGGAGGAGTTCGGAGGACCTGAAGTCCTGCGCGTCAGGCAGGTGGAGGATCCCGTCCCCGGCCCCGGGCAGGTACTCGTCGAGGTGGCGTACGCGAGTGTCACGTTCGTCGAGACCCAGGTCCGTTCCGGCAACGGTCCTTTCGGCAGGCCTTCGTTACCCCGGGTACCGGGCAATGGCGTGGGCGGCCGTGTCCTCGCCGTCGGCCCCGGTGCGGACCCGGCCCTGACGGGCACGGTCGTGGTCACCACCACGGGCGGAGTGGGCGGATACGCCGAACTCGCCCTGGCACGGGCCGATGAGACGGTGCCGGTCCCCCCGGGCCTGGCCCTCGAGGACGCGGTCGCGCTGCTGGCCGACGGACGCACCGCACTGCTGCTGTTCAAGCAGGCGGAGATCAAGCCGGGTGAGCGTGTCCTGGTCGAGGCGGCCGCCGGCGGCGTCGGCAGTCTCCTCGTCCAGCTGGCGGCGGGCGCGGGGGCACGAGTGATCGGCGCGGCCCGAGGGGCGAACAAGGCCGAGCTGATCACCTCACTGGGCGCCGCCTTCGTGGACTACTCCGAGTCCGACTGGCTCGAGCAGGTCGGGGACTCGGCCGGCGGTGGCGATCTCGATGTCGTATTCGACGGGGTCGGCGGTGTGATCGGCACCGACGCCGCCGGGGCACTGGGTTCCGGCGGTCGGATCAGCGTGTACGGGATGGCCAGCGGCTCGGACGCCGAACTCGACATGGAGAAGCTGGGCGAGCGGTCGATCCGTGTGCTCGGGCTGTTCTCGGCGCCGAGCCCCGCCGAGACCCACGCCCTGATCGGAGAGGCGCTGCAGCTCGCGGCGGACGGGAAACTGCGGCCGATCGTGGGTCAAACCTTCCCGCTCTCCGAAGCCGCCGCGGCCCACGCGGCGATCGAGAACCGCTCCACCGTCGGCAAGACGCTGCTCGTCCCCGACGGCAGGGACGGCGGCGCCCGATGAGTTCCCTGGCTCCCCAGGCTCCGGAGAGAGCCGGCGCCCGTGAGTGGATCGCGCTCGCCGTGCTGGGCGTTCCGGCCGTCCTGGTCATGATGAACATGTCGGTGCTCTATCTGGCGCTGCCGACCCTCAGCGCCGATCTGGACCCCAGCGCTTCCCAACTCCTGTGGATCACCGACATCTACGGGTTCATGGTCGCCGGCTCCCTGATCACCATGGGCACGCTGGGCGACCGCCTCGGACATCGGCGGGTCCTGCTGATCGGTGCCGTGGCCTTCACCGCCGCCTCGGTGTTCGCCGCGTACTCCACCAGCGCCGGCATGCTCATCGCGGCGCGCGCCGTCCAGGGCGTCGCCGCCGCGTCCATGGCGCCGTCCTCGCTCTCGGTCATCCGGAACATGTTCCGGGATCCGGGACAGCGCACGCTCGCCATCACGATCTGGATGATGAGCTTCATGGGCGGCGGGGCGCTCGGTCCCCTCGTCGGCGGTGCCCTGCTCCAGTTCTTCTGGTGGGGCGCGGTGTTCCTGGTCGCCGTACCCACCATGGCGCTGCTGCTCGCCACGGGCCCGTTCCTCATGCCCGAGTTCCGCTCCGCGGACTCCGGGCGGCTGGACCTGGTCAGTGTGGCGATGTCCCTGCTGACACCGCTCGCGATCGTATACGGGATCAAGAGCCTGGCCGTCGACGGTTTCGGGCTGACCTCCCTGGGCTTCATCGCCGCCGGGCTGGTGATCGGCGCGGCGTTCGTGCGGCGCCAGCGGCGGCTCGCCTCGCCGCTGCTCGATCTGGCCCTCTTCCGCATCCCCTCCTTCGCCGTCTCGGCCGGAGGCATGGTGGTCGTCGGCATACTGCTCTTCGGCACGAGCCTCCTCACCTCGCAGTACCTCCAACTGGTGGTCGGTCTCAGCCCCTTGAAGGCAGGCCTGTGGCAGTTGCCCAGCGCGGTGACCGGGACCGTCGTGGCGCTGTGGGTGTCCGGTCTGGCCGCCCGGTTCCATCCGGCGGTGCTCATGAGCGCGGGAGCGGCCTTCGCCGTCCTGGGGCCGGTCATGCTCACCCAGGCGAACCGGAGTCCGGGCTTCCTGGTGGCCGGATCAGTGCTGCTGTTCGCCGGTCTGACGCCGTTCATGGCCCTCGGCACCGGCCTGGTCGTGGGCGCGGCACCTCCGGAGCGCGCCGGGGCCGCATCGGCCATATCCGAGACGGGCGGGGAACTCGGCGGCGCCCTGGGCATCGCGATCCTGGGCAGTGTCGCCACCGCCGTCTACGGCGGCTACATGGCCGACCACATGCCCGAAGGAACGCCGCCCGACCTCGCCGGATCCGCCCGCGAGACGCTTGCCGGGGCGCTTGAGGCCGCCCGTCAGCTTCCCGGCACGCGAGGGACCTCGCTGGCCGAGACCGCGCGTGACGCGTTCACCCACAGCGTCCATGTGCACGGCTTCATCCTGATCCCGCTCCTCGTGGCCCTGGCGCTGCTGACACTGACGCTCCGCCGCCGCAACCAGCCGGAGGAGGCCGACCGGACCGATCAGGCAGCGGCACCCACACCGGTCACCGACTGAAAGGAACGGCTCCTCATGCGAGTCGAGGTGTACTTCGACATCCTGTGCCCCTGGTGCTACATCGGGAAGCGACGACTGACCACCGCCCTCGCGAACCGGAGCGACGCCGAGGTCGTCTGGCGCAGTCTGGAACTCGACCCCGAGGGCAGCCCGGTGGCAGGTCCGACGGCGGCGGAAGTGATCGCCCAGTACCAGAGCAGCCCTCAGCGGGCAGCCGCCCGCGTGCAGCACATCCAGGCTCTCGGTGCGGCGGAGGGTCTGGAACTGAACCTCCACAAGGCGCGGCCGGTCAATTCCTTCGACGCCCATCGTCTGGTCCATCTGGCCGCCTCCCACGGTCTGGCCGACCAGTCGCTCGAAGCGCTGCTGCACGGCTATCACACCGAAGGCCTCGACATCGCCGCCCCCGATGTCCTCGTGGCGCTCGGCGCCTCGGCGGGCCTCGATCCGGACGAGGTGCGCCAGACGCTGGCCGAGGACACGTTCGCCCGGAACGTACGCGCCGACGAGCGCAGTGCCGTCGAGCGCGGGATCCGGGGCGTGCCCACCCTCGTCGTCGACGGAGGACCGCCGGTCTCCGCCGTCCAGGACCCCGTTGTCCTGGACGGTCTGCTGGAGAGCCCACCACGTGTCTGAAGGCATCGCCGGCCGAGCACTCGAGGCCGGTACGGGCTGTCGGTGCGGTTCAGTTCCGCCCGAACCGGAAGCCCACGCCTCGCACCGTGATGATCCAGTCGGGGTCACGCAACTTGCCGCGCAGCGAGCTGACATGCGTGTCGATCGTCCGGCTCGCCTGCGCGCTCAGTACGGCCTGGGACGGATGGCCCCACACGTCGATCATCAGCCGTTGTCTGGAGACCACCACATCGGGCCGGCTCGCGAGATAGTGCAGCAGGTCGAATTCCTTACGGGTCGCCTCGATAAGTTTCCCGTGAAGTCTGACTTCCCGTGACTCGCTGTCGATCAATAGCCCGCCACGGGCAACGGCGGTCATCCGCTGCGTTTTACTCCTTCGCATGACGGCATCGATTCGAGCCATCAGCTCCCGAAAGACATAAGGGCGGTCGAGACAGTCGTCGGAGCCCGCTTGAAGCCCTAGGATCCTATCGACTTCGGTTGCCTGGTCGACAAAGGATATGATGGGCGTCTCACTCGCGGATCGTATACGTCGGCACACTTCGAGCCCATCGATATCAGGCAGACTCAGGTCGAGCAGTATCAAATCGACACTCATATGCTCGGCCAGCGCTTCCGCTCCGGATCCGACGGCGACGATGTCATGACCGTGCCGCCGGAGGCCGTCTATCAGCGGCTTCGCTTCCTCGTCCCGGCCCTCGACCACAAGGACACGCATTCCAGCCCCCCCTTCGAATCCCCCTTCGACCGGTTGTCCGAAGGGGGATAAGTAAGCGCTTCCACGGCAGGCATAAATGAGCCCAGCCGCATAGTCAGAAGCTTAACAAGACCGGCCGGACTGTTCCACGGAACCCAAGCAAAATTTGCCCGAAAGCCATTGCAAACAACCGGTGCTCCGCCCACATTTCTCGATAGTTCGGAATAATTTCACGCCACACCGGGTGTGTGTATCAAGCCCTTTTCGGACCGCCACACCCGTTCCCCTGGAAGCACCCGAACGCTGACACGGCCGCGGGGCCGCCGGTGCCCGCTCTTACGTTGCTCTAAACCATGGCCGCTCATTATCGCGAGCGTTACAGCGGGATCTCGCCACACTCGCCGTCCCCTTCTCGCCGTCGCGGCAGGTCACCACAAGCTCCACGACACCCGCGGGTACGACCCGTTCACCGAAGCGGTCACGGGCCGTTCCCCTCGACGGCCGGTCCCGGCCCCGGGGCGGTGACGTCCCCGGCTCGACGGGCCGGAAATGGTCTCAACATGCTTGAAATGCCATAAGAGGGGATGATTTACCCATCGTGGCGACGCATGGCCGTCGTCCCCAATGACCATGAACAGGCAGGTCGGACCATGTCGAAGAAAACACCTTCGTCCGAGCCACCGCACGGAAAGGGCCCGAGCCGTCACCAGGGCACCAGCCAGCACGGCTGGTCGCCCGATGTGGATGAGACACGTCAGCAGGACAACCCGAGCGCTCACCGCTCCTTCCATGCGGCTGAGCACGCCGGCGAAAAGGGCCGGGGCCGCACGAAGTCCGCGGAGGAGACGAAGTCCGTTCCGGGTGACACGGTCGAGAGTGGCGGTGCACGCGGCGAGGAGTACGGCGACGCGGACGAGAAGGGCAGGCGCGACACCGGACGCAGGGGCCGCTCCCAGCGTCCCAGCGGCGCCAAGGACGCTTCTGCCAAGACCGGCGTGGACCCGCAGGACCCGCCGCCGTCCGGGCGCCGACGGGGTTAGGACCTGCCGTTCGGACAGACCCCGGCGTTCCGTTCGGCGCGGATACGGCTTCTCGCCGCGCGAGAAGCCGTATCAGCAGATCCGCGGCAGTTGCTCGCCGATCGGCAGATCGACCACCCGCGTTCCCCCCAGCCCGGTCCGGGCCACGACCATGCCGGGATGCTCCTCGACGGCCTCGCCGATGATCACGGAGTCCGCGCCCAGAGGGTGGGCTCGCATCGCCTCCAGGACGGCGTCGGCGTGCTCGCGCGGGACGAAGGCCACCAGCTTGCCCTCGTTGGCGATGTACATGGGGTCCAGGCCGAGGATGGCGCAGGCATTGGCCACGGTCGCCGGGACCGGGACGTCGCGTTCGCGGATGACGACGCCGGTCCCGGAGGCGACCGCGATCTCGTTGAGCGCGGCCGCCAGGCCGCCTCGGGTGGGGTCGCGCAGTACGTGCAGATCAGGGGTGACGGCGAGCATGGCGTCGACGAGGCCGCCGAGTGCCGCGCAGTCGCTCTTGATCTCCACGCCGAATTCCAGGCCCTCGCGCACGCTCATGATCGCCACCCCGTGGACACCGATGGCACCGCTGACGATCACGACGTCGCCGGGGACGACCCGCTGGGGACGCAGATCGACACCCGCCGGGACGAGACCGATGCCCGCCGTGTTGATGAAGATCCCGTCGCCGTGGCCGGCCTCCACCACCTTGGTGTCACCCGTGGCCACCTCCACACCGGCGGTGCGAGCGGCCGCACCCAGCGCCTGGGACACCCGTGTCACCACGTCCAGCTCGACGCCCTCCTCCAGGATGAATCCGCAGGAGAGGTAGGCGGCGCGGGCGCCGCTCATGGCGAGGTCGTTGACGGTTCCGTTGACCGCGAGGTCGCCGATGCTGCCGCCGGGGAAGAACAGCGGCCGCACCACGTACGAGTCGGTGGAGAAGGCGAGCCTGGCTCCGCCCAGGGAGAGGACGGCGGCATCACCCATCTGGGCGAGCACCTCGCCCCCGAACGAGGGGGCGAAGATCTGCTGGACCAGTTCGGCGGAGAGGACTCCGCCGCCGCCGTGGCCCATGACGACCCGGGGGCGGTCACGCACGGGCGCCGGGCATGTCCACCCCTCGACGTCGAGAACGGGGAGATCGGTGGTGTCAGACAACGGGGCTCGCCTCCCGAACCGTCGTGGTGGCGGGCATGTCCAACCGCCGGTAGAGGTAGTACGCCGCGCAGGCCCCCTCGCTGGAGACCATCGTGGCGCCCAGCGGCGTGCGCGGGGTGCACAAGGTGCCGAAGGCCTCGCACTCGTGCGGCTTGAGCAGCCCCTGCAGAACCTCTCCGCTGCGGCACTCGGCGGGTTCGGCCGTCCGGATGTCGCCGACCGCGAAGCGGTGCTCGGCGTCGTGGTCGCGGTACTTCGACGACAGCCGCCAGCCGCTGTCGGGGATCACCCCGATGCCGCGCCAGGCACGGTCGGTGACCTCGAAGACGTCCTCCAGCATGGCCCGGGCGGCCGGGTTGCCCTCCGGCCGAACGGCACGGGCGTAGGCGTTGTCGACGGTGTGCTCACCGCGTTCCAGCAGGCGGACGGCCCGGCGCACGCCTTCGAGGATGTCCAGTGGCTCGAAGCCCGTCACGACGATCGGGACGCGGAAGCGCTCCGCCAGTTCCGGGTACTCCCCCACACCCATCACGCTGCAGACATGCCCGGCCGCGAGGAAGCCCTGCACCCGACAGCTCGGCGAGGACATGATCGCCTCGATGGCCGGAGGCACGCGGACATGCGACACCAGCATGCTGAAGTTCCCGATGCCCAGCTTTCGGGCCTGATGGACCGTCATGGCGTTGGGGGGAGCCGTCGTCTCGAAGCCGATGCCGAAGAACACCACCTCGCGGTCCGGGTTCTGCTGCGCGATGCGCAGCGCGTCGAGGGGTGAGTAGACGACACGCACGTCACCGCCTTCGCCCCGGACCTGGAACAGGTCCCGTCCCGTGCCCGGCACCCGCAGCATGTCCCCGAAGGAGCAGAAGATCACCTCCGGCCGGGAGGCGATCTCCAGCGCCTTGTCGATGACCTCCAGCGGGGTCACGCACACCGGACACCCGGGACCGTGGATCAACTCGACCTGATCCGGGAGGAGTTGATCGATGCCATGGCGGATGATGCTGTGCGTCTGCCCTCCGCACACCTCCATCAGCGCCCACGGTCTGGTCACCGTGGCGTGGATGTCGTCGAGGAGCCGACGTGCCAGCTCCGGGTCCTGGAACTCGTCGATGTACTTCACTGGTTGCGCACCTCTTCCACCGGGTCCACGCCCGCCTCGACCGCCGCCATCTCCCAGGGGTCGCCGAACTCCTCCTGCAACACGCCGAGTTCGGCGAAGAGTTCGAGCGTCTGGCGCGCCGACTCCTCGTCCAGCCGTTGCAGGGCGAATCCGACGTGGACGATGGCGTACTCGCCGACCTGGAGGTCGGGCAGATACTCCAGGCACACCTCCTTGACCACGCCGCCGAAGTCGACGGTGGCCATCCGGGTGCCGTCCCGTTCCTCGATGTCCAGCACTCTGCCGGGTACCGCCAGGCACATGAGCCTCTCCTCGCTGTGGGTCACGCGTCGCTCAGTCGGTGGGAGTGGAAGTGGCCCGGGCGGCCACCATCAGCTGGCCCAGCGCCAGACCGCCGTCGTTGGGCGGCACCAGGCGGTGCCGCAGGACCGTGAAGCCGTCCTCGCGCAGGCCGGCGGCGCAGGCCGACGAGAGCAGCGTGTTCGCGAACACCCCTCCCGTCAGGGCGACCGTGTCCAACCCGTGCCGCTCCCGCGCCCGCACACACATCCCGCGCACCAGACCGGCCACCCCCCGGTGGAAACGAGCAGCGACCAGGGCCGGCCCGACACCCGCGCGCAGATCGCCGACGATCGCCGTGAGCACGGGTGCCGGATCGGCCCGTACGACACCGCCGCCGTCCCCCTCCGACACGTCAAGGGCGAAGGAGTACGCCGTGGTGTCCTCGGCGGGCGCTTGCAGAGCCGCGCCCTCCAGCTCGACGGCGGCCTGTGCCTCGTATCCGGCTCGGTGGCACACTCCGGCCAGAGAGGACACGGCGTCGAAGAGCCGGCCCATGCTGGACGTGGGGACACAGTTCAGGTTGCGCTCCAACTGCCTTCCCAGAAGCCGGAGTTCGTCGGGCGGGCAGGCGGCCGTACAGGCGAGGTCGTCGGACCAGTCGATCCCGGCCGTCCTCAGATGGGCCAGTGCCATGCGGTACGGCCGGCGCACCGCCGCGTCGCCACCGGGCAGCGGCACGTACGCGAGGTGCCCGAACCGGGTGAAGAGGTCGTAGTCGGCCAGCAGGAACTCCCCGCCCCACACGGCGCCGTCGTCGCCGTGGCCCGTGCCGTCGAAGGCGACGCCGATCACCGCCCGGGTGCCGTCCAGCCCGTGCTCGGCCATCGCGGCGGCCACGTGCGCGTGATGGTGCTGGACACGCACGACGGGCCGGTGCGCCGCGTTCCGGTCGGCCCACCGGGCGGAGCGGTAGCCGGGATGCCGGTCGGACACCAGGGTCTCCGGCCGCACCCCCGTGATGGACTCCAGCTGCGCCGCCGCGCGCTCGAAGGCCCGCTGGGTGCCGACGTCGTCCATGTCACCGATGTGCGCCGACAGCCAGGCGCGGCGACCTGACCCCAGGCAGAAGGCGTTCTTCAGGTCTCCGCCGACGGCAAGGACCGGCCGCACGGGCAGCGGGAGGGAGAGCGGCAACGGGGCGTAGCCCCGCGAGCGGCGGATCACCAGCGGCTCCCCGTCGCAGACGCGGACCACGGAGTCGTCGCACGGGACGTGGATCGGCCGGTCGTGCGTGAGCCAGGCGTCGGCCAGGTGCGCGAGCCGCTCCAGCGCCTCGGTGTCGTCGGTGACGATCGGCTCACCGGACACGTTGCCGCTGGTCATGACGAGCAGCCGGGGGCCGTCCGGGTCGCCGGGCAGGCCGAGCAGCAGGTGATGCAGGGGCGTGTACGGCAGCATCACGCCGAGGTCCGGGCTGCGGGGCGCGACGGCCTCGGCGGGCCCCGGATCCCCGAGAACGTGCGGATGGCACCTGAGCAGTACGACCGGCCTGGCCCGGTTCTCGAGCAGGCTCCGCTCCTCGGGGCTCAGCCTGACGAGGTGCCGCACGTCGTCCGCGTTCCTCGCCATGACGGCGAACGGCTTGTCCCCGCGCGCCTTCCTTCGTCGCAGCAGGCCAACGGCCGCCTGGTTCGTGGCATCGCAGGCCAGGTGATAGCCGCCCAGGCCCTTCACCGCGACGATCGCGCCCCGCGTCAGCAGTGCGCGCGCCTCGGTGACCGGGTCCGCCCCGTCGACACTCCTGAGCCCTGGCCGCTCGGCGACGACGAGTCGCAGTCGTGGCCCGCAGGCCGGGCAGGCGACCGGCTGCGCGTGGAACCGCCGGTCGGCCGGATCCGCGTACTCCCGGGCGCAGTCGGAGCACATGGCGAAGCCGGCCATGGTGGTGTTGGCCCGGTCGTACGGCACGTCGGTGACGATCGTGAAGCGCGGGCCGCAGTGGGTGCAGTTGACGAACGGATGGCGGTACCGCCGGTCCGCCGGGTCGGCCAGCTCGGCGAGGCAGTCGGCGCAGGTGGCGGAGTCCGGGGAGACCAGGGTGCGGGCCGGTCCGTCGGCACGGGAGGCGAGGATGGTGAACGCGGTGCCGCCGACGGGAGGCATCTCCCTGTGGTCGACGGAATCGACGCGGGCCAGCGGGGGTGCCTGGAGGGCGATCCGGTCACAGAACCCGGCCACGGCCGACGCCGTGCCCTCGACCTCCACGACGACGCCCTCCGGAGTGTTGGTCACGTGTCCGGCCAGGGCCAGTTCGGTGGCGAGACCGTAGAGGTAGGGGCGGAAGCCCACTCCCTGCACCACTCCCCGGACGGTGACCCGGCGGCGTAGCGGAGTGTCCTCGGCGACGGCGGCCGGGGCCTGCGGACCGGTCATGGGTGGCTGTGGGCCATGGCGTCGGTGGCCTCCGGATGCGCGTGGGTGTGACCGTGGTGGTGGGGCCGACGGGCCATGACCGGCGAGTGGACGGGTGCGCCGTCGGCGACCGCCAGCGCCCTGTCGAGCAGTACGCCGACTCCCTGCCCCCGGCGTGCCGAGGTCAGGACCACCTCGACGCCGGGGTTGACCTGCTCCACGTGCGCGCGGAACGCGGTCTCGTCGAACTCGACGGCCTCCGCGATGTCGGTCTTGGTGACCACGACCAGGTGGGCGAGGCCGAAGGCGGTGGGGTACTTGAGCGGCTTGTCCTCGCCCTCCGTCACGGAGGCGAGGGTGACCCTCAGCGTCTCCCCCAGGTCGTAGGAGGCAGGGCAGACCAGGTTGCCGACGTTCTCCACGAACAGCAGCCGGGTGTCCTCGGGCAGCCACCCGTCCAGGTGCCCGGCGAGCATCCCCGCCTCCAGGTGGCACAGTCCGTCGGTGAGCACCTGCTTCACGGGGGCACCCGAACGCGCCAGGCGGACCGCGTCGTTCTCGGTCGCGAGATCGGCGCTCAGCGCCGCTACGGGAACGGACCGCTCCCGTGCCCGCAGCAGTTCCTGCTCCAGCAGCGCGGTCTTGCCGCTGCCCGGACTGGACAGCAGGTTGACGACCGCGGTGCCTCGGGCCGTGAGGTGTGCGCGCAGTTCGTGGGCGCTCTCGTCGTTCTTCGCGAGTACGGCCTGCCGCAGGTCGACGACACGGCACATGGTTCAGCGCTCCTCGGAGATCGGTTCGCGGGTGGGCGGGTGCGCGGGGCCGCCGTCCTCCCAGTGCACGTCGACGATCTGCAGTTCCCGGCCCGCGAGCAGGTCGGTCCGCGTCCCGCCGCATGCGGGGCAGGTCAGCCGGGGCGGCATGCCGGCGGCCCATTCGTGTGCGCAGGGCGTGCAGCGGGCCCACGCCGGCACCGCCTCGGTGACCAGTTCGGCACCTTCCAGCAGGGTTCCGGCGCAGGCCAGTTCGAAGGAGAAGGCGAGCGCATCCGGTACGACACCGGCGAGTTCGCCCACCTGGAGTCGTACCGATCGCACCGCCGTGACACCTCCGGCCCGGCCGGCGGCCTCTGCCACCTGGTCGACGACGGCCAGCGCGACGGACATCTCGTGCATGGGTCCTTGTCCTTCCGCTGCCTGCCTCCCACCGGGGTTCATTAGAGGCGTGCGCACCCCGTTCGCACGGCCCGGCACGCCGTCACCGGTCGGCAGGTACGCCGTTCGCCGCAACCGCGCGGCACCACGGGGTGGCGCCCCCGGTTCACATCCGTCGGATCCGCAGGTAGCGCCTGAGGTCGGGAAGCACCTCGGCGACGACGACGGCCATGGCGGCGACGGCCGCTCCTCCGATGACGATTTTCTTCATCCCGTCTCTCCTCATGTAGAAGCCTCAGCGGTTGAGGCCTGCGCCACGGACGGTTCGCCGTTCCGCAGCAATTCTTCGATCAGCCGGACCGCCTCCGGTACGGCGTCGGACACCGGCGCACTGAGACCGATGCCCTCGTCCACCGAGGCCGGTTCGCATCCGACGACCATGACGCGGCGTGGTGGCTCCGCGCCGGTCCCGGCGCAGAGGGTGCCCAGCAGCGCCAGTACGGTGTCGGGGGTCATCCGGTGGCCGTCCAGCGCGGGGGTGCCTGGCGCAGCGCTCCCGCCGCCGACGTCGTGCTCGATCACGTACAGCGTGCCGGGGGCTTCGCCGCGTGCCGTGGCGTCCACGAGGACGAGGGTGTCGTAGCCGTCCAGCAGCTGATAGGCGAGGTGTACCCCGCGCACCCCGATGTCCTCGACCTCGACGTGTCCGGGCAGGTCGCGTTCGGCGAACCTGCGCGCGGTCTCCACACCGAAGCCGTCGTCGCCGAGGAAGATGTTGCCGATGCCGGCGACGAGGGTCCTGGGGGCCGACTGCGGGGGAAGGTTCACGCGTCGTCCTCCAGCGGTGTGACCTCGTCGGGCTGGAAGTACAGGAACCGTCCCTGCTCGCGGCGGATGTCGGCGCCCGGGTCACCCTCGACCGTGACCGCCAGGTGCACTCCGCCGTCGACGTCGTGCAGCACGGCCTCGACCTTCGCGGTGCGGCCCCGCAGGAAGATGTCCTGCGCGTCGGTGCGCCGCAGGCCCGGGTGCAACTCGACGCGGGTGCCCTTGCCCACCTGCCGGCCGTCCACGACCACACGGTCCCGCGCCGGGTCGAAGCCGGCGTCGCTCGCGGGGTCCCACCAGGGCGTGTCGGGCCGCGGCACCCCGTACTCGTCGGGGAAGCCGCCGTCCGGCGCGGCGGGACCCGGACCCGTCACCTCGCGCAGACTCCGCACCGCCCCGTGCAGCCGCTCCAGAACCTCGGCCGGCATCGAGTCCGCGAGTTCGATCACGGCGGCCGCCCGCTCGTCGGTGCCCCGGGCCTCACGTTTCTCCTCGTCGGTGAGGGCCGCGGTGCGCAGCGCGAGGATCTCGTCGATCTCGGTGGCGTCGTAGAGCGCGCCGGGGCTCTCCGGGGCGATGGCCGGATGGTCCTCCAGGATGATCGGCGAGGACAGCACCAGGTCGGCGCGGCCGGGTTCACCGGCGAGTACGGGCCAGGTGTGCAGGTTGCGGCAGGCGGCGACCGCGCCCTTCGCCCACTCGGGGGGATCGGTCATCGACAGGAACGATCCGGCGCTGAGGGCCATGAGGAGGTGGGTGGCCACCAGGGAGTGCGGCAGCGCCGCGTCCCGGTCGGCGCCGTGGCCCTCGGGCGGTGTCCAGTCGCTGGTGTTGTCGACGACGGCGGTCAGCCGCAGGACCCGATAGGGGCCGTCGAGTTCACGGGCGGACAGCCGGATCGTCCCGCTGATCTCCTCGCACCGCCGGACCAGCCGGCCGACGGTACGGCCGGCCGCGTCCAGGACCGGTGCGGTGTCCTCGCGGGCGGGGCGCCGGAAGGGATGGGTGACGCCGTCACCGAGGAGATCGTCCACCGACGCGACCACCTCGACGCGCTCCTCGGCCCCCTCGTCCCAGGGCACCAGCACCCGGTCGTCGAGGCGGAGCTCGCCGACCGTCTCGTAGCCGCCGTCCGGGCGGGCCCGCTGCACCGTGCGGCGTCGGGCGTGCAGGAAGCGCACCTCGACCGAGAGGGTCGCGCCCGGCTTCGGTTCCATCAGGCATTCGGTGTGCTGGAAGTCGTGTTCCTCCCACGCTGTGCCCCAGCCGGGCGGCACGAGCACCCCGAACTGCCAGCGCAGCCGGTTCTTGGCCGCGGAGGCGCGGTACGGATAGAGCACATAGCCCTCGAAGAGGACGGCGTCGGCCACCTGCCGGGCGTGGGCGAACCGCTCCTCGGTCTCGGGAGCGAACGCGGTGACAGTCACGGTTCGGTCCTTCCCGTGGTGCCGGTGAGCGCGCGGAACGGGTCGCTCACCGGCGGGTCGGCGGCGGTGCTGTCGTCGAGCAGGGCCTTGAGGGTCGCGTCCCAGGAGGGCAGTGCGTGGCGGGAGCGGTAGGCGAGGAGGGCGTCCATGGTGTCGCGCGGGAGCCGGATCCAGCCGCAGCCGGGGAAGTGCTGCTCGATCATCTCCCGCCAGGTGGCGACCGGCATCCGGAAGGCCGCCTCCCGGTCCCACGGGACCGGCTCCACCCGGAAACCGCCGGCTCCCGTGAACGCCGTACCGGAGAAGAGCATCAGCAGGGGGACCTCGCCGTCGGTGAGGGCGGTGAGGTAGCGGGTGGCGGCGATGTCCATGTCGTAGGTACAGGGCACGACGAGGTCGGCTTCGATCTCTCCGGTGAAGCTCGGGACCATGAGCGGGACCTGGGCGAACTGCACGGGCTGGAGCGTGCTGCCCCAACGTGAGCGCTCACCGAAGAGGTCCGCCAGCCCGTCGGCCTCTGCGGGCTCGTAGCCGCGGCGGGCGGGTTCGATGCGGATCTGGCAGCGCAGCGCGACGGCGTGCACGCGTGCGTTGTCGGCGGCGGTCACGCGCAGCCGGAAGACGAGGGTCGGCCCGGCGGCGTACCGGTCGGCGCGGACGCCGGTGCAGGCGAAGGAGAACTCCGTCACGGGCGCACCGCCTCGTCGGACGGGTGCCGCGACTCGTCCAACGGGTGCCCGGACTCGTTCACGGGCCGGACGCGTCGCGCGACGTCCGCGAAGAACGCGTCCAGCGCGGCGCGGGCCTCGGCCCCGCCGTCGAAGCCCTGCCACAACAGGCGCATACGGCCGACGAGTTCGTAGCAGATGTCGACCGGTACGAGGTGGCACTCGAAGCGGCCGTCGGTGCGGCGCAGTAGCAGTGCCTCCACGTCGGGTTCGAGCATTTCGGCGAGGCGGCTGCCGCCGAGCACCGCCGTCCAGGTGGCCGGTTCCAGTTCGCTCTCGGTGGCTCCGGCCGGGCTCGGGTAGAGGGCGACCAGCCGGTCGAGCGCCGCGTTGCGGAACAGGAAGGCGACGCCGACCGGGATCTGCAGCGCCTCCCACGCGCTGTCGTCGAGGCGGTGTCCGGGGTCGGTGAGGTAGCGGGCCGGGACCGTGCGGAAGCGGCCCGCCGCGGCGCCCGGCTGTTCCATCAGCAGCGCGCACGGGGCGCAGGCGCAGACGAGGGCGCGTTGCTCGGTGTCGACCAGATGGCGGTGCTCCTCGGGCACCACCACCGCGCACAGTTCGCACCGCTCCGGCTGCGGCGGACGCTCGGTGAGGAACCTCCGCAGCCCGGCGGTGGTGGCGGTGGTCGCGCTCATCGGGTCCCCGTCGGAGCCGTACCGATCTGGAGGAGCGGGGGCCCCACCGGGGCCGTCTCCACGTCGACGGCCCTGACCTCGGGTGCGAAGCAGGCGAGAGCCGCCTCCGCGGCCTGCCGGGCATCCGCGCCGGAGCCGCAACCGCACCCACCGCCCGCCCGGGCGCGCACCCTCAGCGTGCCGCTCTCCTCGTCGAAGGTCATGACGTCCAGTGCGTGTTCCCGGACGCTGTCGAGGGCTCGGGCGATGCGGGTGTCGCGGTCCTCGGGGTGCAGGTCGTGCAGGACGAGCAGGCTCGCGACCAGTTCGTCGCCCAGCAGTCCCGCCGACGGTTCGCCGGGTGCGGAGGACAGCAGGTGGAGGATGCGGGCCAGGCCGGCACCGTAGAAGTCCATGAGGGTGCGGACGAGTTCCTCCGCCGCCGTGGCGGCGGCCGGGTCGCCGCTCGCGCCCAGTCGGTCCAGCACCTCCTCGACCCGGCGTCCGGCCTGCTCCGCGTCGACCGGCGCCGCCACCGTCGGCGCGCTCATCCGCCCAGTCCGCTCAGGCCGGTGGGCACGTGCATCGACTTCACGGTCTTGCCGCCGCCGACGTACATGTGGACGCCGCAGGGCAGACAGGGGTCGAAGCTGCGGACGGCGCGCATGATGTCGATGCCCTTGAAGTTATCCGGGGTGTTCTCCTCGAAGATGGGGGTGTTCTGCACCGCGTCCTCGTACGGACCCGGCGTGCCGAAGGTGTCCCTGGTGCTGGCGTTCCAGGGGGTGGGCGGGTACGGGTGGTAGTTGGCGATCTTGCCGTCGCGGATCACCATGTGGTGGGAGAGCACACCGCGGACCGCCTCGGTGAAGCCGACGCCGATGCTCTCGTCCGGGACTTCGAACTTCTCCCAGGTCTGGGTGCGTCCGGCGCGGACCTCCGCCAGGCCCTGCTCCGCGCAGTGCAGGGCGACGGCGGCGGCGTACGCCTGGAAGTAGGTGCGGGCGCGGTTGCGCTCCAGGGCGTTGGACCACTGCGGGATCTTCCACTCGAAGGTGGTCTCCGGCTTGGTCATGGTGCGGGGCAGGTTGATGACCACGCTGTGGCCGGTGGCCTTGACGTACCCGATGTCGACGAGGCCGGACAGGGCGGTGGACCACAGGCGGGCGATGGGGCCGCCGCCGGTGTCCAGGGCGAGGTGGTCCTTGCCGTCGAACCAGCGCGGGGACATGACCCAGCTGTACTTGTCGTCGAAGTTCCGCTTCTGCGGGGCGGGGATGGTGTGCTGGTTCCACGGGTGGCGCGGGTCCACCGGGTTGCCGAGCGGGTCGTGGGTGACGAACTGCTCCTGGCCCTGCCAGTCCTCGTAGTAGGAGCTGCCCAGCAGGATGCGGATGCCGAGGTTGATCTCGGTGAGGTCGTTGGTGACGAGCTTGCCGTCGACGATGATGCCGGGCGTGACGAACATGCGCCGACCCCAGTCGGTCATGTTGGCGTAGGTGAAGTCGCAGTGTTCGGGGTCGTTGAGCGCGCCCCAGCAGCCGAGCATGACCCGGCGGCGGCCGACCTCCTCGTACCCGGGCAGCGCCTCGTAGAAGAAGTCGAACAGGTCGTCGTGCAGGGGCACGACGCGCTTCATGAACTCGACGTACCGCATGAGGCGGCTCATGTAGTCCGTGAAGAGCTGTACCGAGGCGATGGTTCCGACGCCGCCCGGGTAGAGCGTGGAGGGGTGCACATGGCGGCCCTCCATCAGGCAGAACATCTCGCGTGTGTAGCGGCTGACCTGGAGGGCCTCGCGGTAGAACTCGCCCTCGAGGGGGTTGAGCGAGCGCATGATGTCGGCGATCGTGCGGTAGCCGTGCTCCGCGGCGTGCGGTGCCTCGGTGCGTTCGGCGAGTTCGAGGACGCCGGGGTTGGTCTCCTTGACCATCTTCTCGCAGTAGTCGACCCCGACCAGGTTCTCCTGGAAGATGTTGTGGTCGAACATGTACTCCGCGGACTCGCCGAGGTTGATGATCCACTCACCGAGGTGCGGGGGCTTCACGCCGTACGCCATGTTCTGCGTGTACACCGAGCAGGTGGCGTGGTTGTCGCCGCAGATCCCGCAGATGCGGCTGGTGATGAAGTGGGCGTCGCGGGGGTCCTTGCCGCGCATGAAGACGCTGTAGCCGCGGAAGACCGACGACGTGCTGTAGCACTCCGCGACCCGCTTCTGCTTGAAGTCGATCTTCGTGTGGATGCCCAGGCTGCCCACGATCCGCGTGATCGGGTCCCAGGCCATCTCCACCAGGCCGCTGCCTTCGCCGGCCGCCTTCGTCGTCGGTGCCATCGTCTGTGCCGTGCCCTTCGTTGCGGTCGGATCGTGTGGGGGTGTTGCACGAAGCGTGCGGGGAGCGGGTCACTGTCGGCAGGGGTTCACCACGGGGGTCGGTAGCCGGTGGTGATCTTGTCTCCGGTGCTGCGCCACTTGGGCTCCTTGTCCACCGTCCTGGCCGTGATCGACCGGAGCTTGCGGATCACGGCGCCGTACGCTCCGCTGGCGCCGCTCGACACCTTGGCGCCGGGAGGCTCGTCCATGAACGGCATGAACTTGTCGGGGAAGCCGGGCATGGTGCAGGCGATGCAGATGCCGCCGACATTGGGGCAGCCGCCGATCCCGTTCATCCAGCCGCGCTTGGGCACGTTGCACTTGACGACCGGTCCCCAGCAGCCGAGCTTGACCAGGCACGTCGGTGAGTCGTACGACATGGCGAACTGGCCCTGTTCGTAATAGCCGGCGCGGTCGCAGCCCTCGTGCACGGTGGCCCCGAACAGCCAGGTGGGACGCAGCTTGTCGTCCAGCGGGATCATCGGGGCGGCGCCGGCCGCCTGGTAGAGCAGGTAGGTGAGCGTCTCGGAGAAGTTGTCGGGCTGGATCGGACAGCCCGGGACGCACACGATGGGGATGCCGGCGTGGGACTTCCAGTTCCAGCCGAGGTAGTCCGGTACGCCCATCGCGCCGGTGGGGTTGCCCGCCATGGCGTGGATGCCGCCGTAGGTGGCGCAGGTGCCGATGGCGACGACCGCCAGCGCCTTCGGGGCGAGCCGGTCGATCCACTCGCTGGTGGTGATCGGCTGGCCGGTCTCCGGGTTGTCGCCGAAGCCGCACCAGTAGCCCTCGCGCTTGATCGCCTCGTTCGGGATGGAGCCCTCGACGACCAGGACGAACGGGTCGATCTCGCCCCGCTCCCCCTTGAAGAACCACTCGATGAACGTGTCCGAGCCACCGACCGGACCGCACTCGAAGTCGATGAGCGGCCAGTGGACGGCGATCTTCGGAAGCCCCGGCAGCGCACCGAGCACGATCTCCTCGATGCTGGGCTGCATGGCCGCCGTCAACGCGACCGAGTCGCCGTCACAGCTCAGCCCCGCGTTGATCCAGAGAATGTGGATCGTGGGTGTCTCGTCGGCGGGTACGCCGCCTGCGTCCGCGGCATCGACCGTGCCCGGCGTCGCCTGAGTCATGGGACCGCCTCCTGGGGAGGTAAGGGATGAAGACCTACATTTCGACCGTCGACCTACTTCGTATCAGCCGACCGGTCGTGACGAGATGTCATCGAGGGCCGTTCCGGTGACAGCGGCGGCAGAGGGGGGCAAACCGGTTTGCGCAACCGGGGCGGTGGCGAGGTGCGGCGGGGTGCACGGTGGCCGCTGCTTGTGGACGAAGGAGCGACGCAGGGCGTGATACGGGGCGCCCGGGTCGTCGAAGGTGCGGCGCATCCGGGCCAGCTCCCGCGCACGGAAGCCGGCCAGCGGGGTCGTGCTCTCCAGCCGGTCCAGTTCCGTCTTCTTCGCGGTGATCCGTGACGCCGTCGCCGGCAGGGACGCCAGACGCGCCGCCAGGCCGCCGACCTGCCGTGCGAACTGGTCAGGACCGCAGTCGACCACCCGGTCGACGAGCCCGAGGCGCAGTGCGTTCGCCGAGCTCACCGGCAGAGCCTCACCCATGAGCCGTTCGGCCGTCGCGTGGCCCACCCTGCGCGGCAGGGTGTGCGTCCAGTACTCCGAGCCGTACAGGCCCATCAGACGGTAGTGAGGGTTGAGCACGGCGCCCGAACGGCACCACACCTCGTCGGCCGCCAGGGCGAGCATCACTCCGCCCGCCGCGGCGTTGCCCGCGACCGCCGAGACCACCAGCCGGTCCGTCGTCGTCAGGACGGCCTCGACCAGATCGTCGATGGCGTCGATGTTCGCCCAGGACTCGGCGGCGGGGTCGTCGGCGGCCTCGATGACGTTGAGGTGGATGCCGTTGGAGAAGAAGTCCCGTTCGCCGCCCAGCACCAGCACGGTCGTGGGCCGCGCGCATGCTTCCCGGTAGGCGGACAGCAGACGTCGGCACTGCTCGGTGCTCATGGCGCCGCCGGGGAAGGAGAACGACAGGAACCCCACGTTCCCGTCCTCCCGGTAGCGGATGTCCGCCCAGGTAGGGTGCCGCACCTCGGGCAACCGGGGCAGGTCGTCCTCGGGCAGCGGCGGCAGCCGGTCGCCCAGGGCCGACACGGCGGGCAGTTTGAACGTGGGCGGCCGGCCGGGCACACGCCGGGGCCGTAGCTCGGGGATCCACACGGCGCCGTCCTTGGTGGCCCGGCAGATCGCCCCCGCCCGGGTGGCCAGGAGCTCGCCGGGCCGGCCACGCAACACGCTCTCGGGATGACCGCCGTGCAGATACCACTCACCGCCGAGCAGCGTGTCCAGCACACCGGGCTGCGAGTCCGCCGCCCTCAGCTTGCGCAGGACGGTCCGCGTGGAGTCCTCGTCCCAGTCGATCCGCCGGACACTCTGGTCGAGGTACGGACGCGGACGGGCGTCGGCCGTGCCTGCCGCGTCCTGCCTGCGCGGTACGTGGGTCCCCCCGGCGAAACGCTCCACCGCGAGCAGGACGGCCTCGATCGCGGCGTCGGCGATCTCGCCCCGGTACAGCTCGCTCTTGGACACCTCGGGAATCCGGCACGGTACACAGGCCCACACGTCACCGGCGTCCATCTCCCCGTCGGCCTGCAGAACGGTGACGCCCCACTCGTCGACGCCCTCGTGGATCGCCCAGTCCAGGGAGGACGGTCCGCGGTCGCCCACGGGCCCCGGATGGACGACGAGGCATGTGTGCGCCGCCCACACCTCCTCGGGAATCACCGTCTTCAGCATCGGCGCCACGATGAGCTGGGGTGCGTGCCGCCGCACGGCGTCCGGCAACGAGCCGCCCGGGAGGGCGAGTTCCACCGCCACACTGTGGCCGCGGTCGCGCAGCTCGGCGTGAGCGCGCTGGGTGAGGCTGTTGAACGCGGTGGCTAGGAGCAGGATGTGCACGGCTGCCTCCGGGCGGACGAACGGCAGGCAGGAATGACCGCCGACCGAGATCCTCCGCCACGGCGGTCCGCCGTCCCCCGACGACAGACGGCAAGGTCATCCGAAAGCGCGTGCCGATCCGCCGTCCGGCGTCACCGGCAATCGCCCGCGGCGGCCCGGCTCGCCGAGCAGTCAGCCGCAGTGCATGATCACCATCGGCGCAGGCCGCTGGTGATGCGCTCCCACGGGGTGCGGGTGGCACCGAAGTGCGTCTCGTGGGTCCAGATGTGGGTGCACGAGCGGCACTGCAGGTGGAGCAGGCTGCCGACGTTGGAGAGCAGGTAGCGCCAGTGCTCGGAGCAGGTACGCCCCTGTTCACAGGTGGCACACCCGCGGTGGTCGGCGCAGTTCGGGCAGGCCACCCAGGCGCGACGCCCGACGTCGGCCTGCGGATCAAGCGGCAGCATGGCCACCCCCTCCTCGCGGAAGCACTCCGGCCGAGACGAGCTCGTCGTACACGCGCTGCTGCTCCGCGCTGAGGCCGGAATAGAGCAGCTCGTACGCCGCTTCCTCGCCGCGCAGTGCCGCGCCGGGGTCCCAGTCGGAGCCGAGAGCGGCCAGGACATGAGCACGCCGGAGCATCTCGTGCGAGCTCAGGTCGACGGCGAAGTCGACCAGCGGAAGAGCGTCGGGCCGATCCGCCGCACAGTTGCTCTCTGCGGCGGATTCGTCCGGTTCACCAGGAAGGGCGCGACCATCGGGGGACATGCGACCGAACGTAGGTAAGCGTTCCTCGCCCCGGCAAGAGCAGGTGGGAGAAGTCACAACGCGCTCGCGACTCCCGAGCGGGCGCCGGACCCCGCGTCGGACGCCTCCGAGTTCGTGGTGGCGGCCCGGCGGAGCACTGGCGCCAGGGCCCACACACCTCGACCACTGGCATCCGGAGGGACGACTCCCATCCATCGGTGACAACCGCCGACGCGACGGCCGGAGCTCGCGGTTGTATGGGGGCGCCGTTGGCGGCTATGCGCCGCGACGGACCCGGGCGGCCTTACGGGCCTCGGCGATCTGGCGGGCCTCAGCAGACCGGCGGGACTCGCCGCCGCCGACCCGCCCCGGGCGGGTACCCAGACCGCGGAAGGGGGCACCGCCGCGCTTCGGGCGCTCCGCGATCGGCCCGCTGCCGCTGACCGGGACACCGGAGGGAGCCTGAGCGCCGGTGATACGGCTCAGCTCGGCCTCGCCGGAGCGGACCTGCGTGATCTGCGGCCTGATGCCTGCGTCGGACATGAGACGGGCCATGTCCCGGCGCTGGCTGGGGAGGACCAGCGTGACGACACTGCCGGATTCGCCGGCGCGGGCAGTACGGCCACCGCGGTGCAGGTAGTCCTTGTGGTCGTTCGGCGGGTCGACGTTGACGACGAGTTCGAGGTCGTCGACGTGGATGCCCCGAGCCGCGACATTGGTGGCCACGAGCGTCGTGACGTCACCGCTCATGAACTGTGCCAGAGTGCGGGTGCGCTGCGGCTGCGACTTGCCGCCGTGCAGCGCCGCGGCCTTCACGCCACTGCTCAGCAGGTGCCTGGTGAACTGGTCGACAGCATGCTTGGTGTCCAGGAACATGATCACGCGCCCGTCACGGGCAGCGATCTCGGTGGCGGTGGCGATCTTGTCGGCACCGTGCACCTGCAGCACGTGATGCTCCATCGTGGTGACCGCGCCCGCCGACGGGTCGACCGAGTGGACCACCGGGTCATGGAGGTAACGACGGACCAGCAGGTCGATGTTGCGGTCCAGCGTGGCCGAGAACAGCATGCGCTGACCGTCGGGGCGTACCTGGTCCAGCAACTCGGTGACCTGGGGCATGAAGCCCATGTCCGCCATCTGGTCGGCCTCGTCCAGGACGGTGATGTTCACCCGGTCCAGGCGGCAGTCCTTGCGCTCGACGAGATCCGCGAGGCGGCCGGGAGTCGCGACGACCACCTCGGCCCCGGCACGCAGCGCGCCGGCCTGCCTGCCGATCGACATGCCGCCGACCACAGTGGCCAGGCGCAGCTTCAGCAATCGGGCGTACGGGGCGAGCGCATCGGTGACCTGCTGGGCCAGTTCGCGCGTGGGGACAAGGATCAGGGCCAGCGGCTTCCGCGACTCGGCACGCTGCCCGGCCGTGCGCACGAGCAGCGCCAGACCGAAGGCGAGCGTCTTCCCCGATCCGGTGCGCCCGCGGCCCAGGACGTCGCGCCCCGCGAGGGAGTTCGGCAACGTGGCGGCCTGGATCGGGAACGGCTCGTTCAGGCCGAGACCGGTGAGCATCTTCAACAACTCGACGGGCATGTCCAGTTCACCGAAGGTCGCAGCCGGGGGGAGGGCCGGGGTGACGGTGACCGGCAGCGCGAACTCCCCCTGTGGCGCGGAGGGACGGCGCCCGGTGTCGCCTGGACCGGCGCCGGGGCGCCCCTGGCCCTGTGGCCGGAAACGGTCGTTC
Source organism: Streptomyces graminofaciens (assembly GCF_030294945.1). Taxonomy (NCBI): domain Bacteria; kingdom Bacillati; phylum Actinomycetota; class Actinomycetes; order Kitasatosporales; family Streptomycetaceae; genus Streptomyces; species Streptomyces graminofaciens. Next base: position 1,832,970 of record NZ_AP018448.1, read on the forward strand.
GTGCGAGCTGAACGGCTCATGGAGAACCTTCCTCGGCAGGGCGCGCATCGAGGAATTCCCGACAGGAATGAGCCGGATGAATTGCAAGAACGAGCCGAATGTGAGACCAAAAGAATTCATTGGAACAGAAAAAACAGCAAGCTGGGGCCCCGCCGTAAGGCGGGGCCCCAGCTGTCTCATATACTTCGACGTCAGGCGGGAGTAATGTTCTCCGCCTGCGGGCCCTTCTGGCCCTGCGTGATGTCGAAGTTCACCTTCTGGCCCTCCTGGAGCTCACGGAAGCCCTGGGCGGCGATGTTCGAGTAGTGGGCGAAGACGTCAGGGCCGCCGCCGTCCTGCTCGATGAAGCCGAAGCCCTTTTCCGCGTTGAACCACTTGACGGTGCCAGTAGCCATGTCACATCTCCTTTGGGGGCAGTGCCCGCGGGCCCACTCCGTGTGAACCCTAGCGTTGCCACAAATGAACCCCGTCCGGACAGCACCGGAGATACAAAAAATGCCCGACGACGTACAGTCGTCGAGGCACTTGAAGTTTCGGGAACCACAACTGCAACTACTGACCAGTTTAGCACGGCACACACATCCGCACCACTTTCACCCGTGCCGTAAAGCCTCGGCCTCGCGGCAGCGCCGGATCAGTACGCCAGTCGGCGCTGCCGCTCAATTACGCCCATTTCACAGCCGAGGAAAGTCGATCGCACCACTCGGATCGGATTGCCTCGATGAGGCTTGGTACACGAGCACGTCGGCCATCACGTAGCAACGGTGGCCCGGACTCAATGAGCCCTTTCCAACCTCGTGCGTCGGCCGGGCAGTTGGCCTGACGGCGCCGTCATGCGTCGGCGCCACCCTCACCCGGCCGCCGGTAGGGCCGCACGGCACGGCGCGCGATGGCGAAACGGTGCGTCTCCGACGGCCCGTCGTAGATCCGGAACGGTCGCACTTCCCTGAGCAGGCGGGCCAGCGGGGCGTCGGCGGCCGAGATGCCGAGTGCTCCGCAGATCTGCACCGCCCGGTCGACCACCCGGTTCACGGCCTCCGCCACGAAGGTCTTGGACACGGAGGTGAGCTGCGCGGCGGCGGAGCCGGTGTCCAACTCCCAGGCGGTACGCAGGATAAGGGCGCGGCTCGCCTCGATGTCGATCTCGGAGTCGGCCAGCATCTGCTGCACCATGCCGAGATCCCCCAGGACGGAGCCGAACGCCATGCGGCTGCCCGCCCGTTCCAGTGCGACGTCCTGGGCGCGCCGCGCGGCTCCCAGCCAGCGCATGCAGTGCGTCATACGGGCGGGGCCGAGCCGGACCTGGGCGCCCGCGAAGCCGTGGCCGACCTCGCCGAGCACCTGGTCGTCCCCCACCACGCACGCGTCGAAGACGATCTCGCTGTGCCCGGCGAAGAGCCCTTCGTCCAGGGTCTCGATGTCCCGGACGATGCTCATGCCGGCAGTACCGGCGTCGACCAGGAACATGGTGGCGCCGCCCGGGTCCCCGGGGCTGCCGGAGGTGCGGGCCATGACGATGGCGAAGCCGGCGCCGTTGGCCCCGCTGATGAACCACTTGCGCCCGTCGATGCGCCACCCGCCGGGAACCCGTATCGCGGTGGTCCGCAGGGAGCGGGGATCGGCACCGGCTCCCGGTGCCGGTTCGGTCATGGCGAAGCAGGACCGCACCTCGCCGGCGGCGAGCGGGCGCAGATAGCGTTCCTTCTGGTCCTCGGTGGCCACCATCTCCAGCAGGTGCATGTTGCCCTCGTCCGGGGCCGCGCAGTTCAGTGCCAGGGGTCCGAGCAGCGAGTAGCCCGCGGCTTCGAACACCACCGCCTGCCCGCGCAGGTCGAGTCCGTGCCCGCCCCACCTCGTCGGCACGTGCGGAGCGAACACGCCCGCATCATGGGCGCCTTTCTGCAGGGTTTCCCGCAGGGTCTCGGGAGCGTCGTGCACGGACCCGCCGCAGGCGCGCTCGGCCGGGATCACCACTTCGCGCACGAACGCGGAAGTGGCCTCCGCGAGTTGGGCAACAGTCGGATCGACATCGAACTGGATGGGCACGGGACCTCCCGCCGACGGGCGCACGGGCATCGGGTCCCGCCGCGTCCTAGAAACTGTATAGCGTCTTCAGTATCTTGCCGAGAGAGACCCGGTGACGGGAAGACGACAGGAGAGACGTCCCATGAACCATCCTGTGAACATCCAGCCGGTCCGGGTCGTCCGCCACCTCGACGGAGTCGTCGAGCTGAGGCTGGACGATCCCGGGCGGGGCAACGCCCTGGACCTGGCAACGGCCGAGGCACTGCGGGACGCGACCGCCGAGATGGCCGCCGACCCGGGCGGCGCGGTCCTCCTGCGGGCGGCGGGCGGCACCTTCTGCGTGGGCGGTGACCTGCGCGCCTTCACCGGTCGCGGCGAGGGGACGGGCACCTATGTGCATGCCGTGGCGACCGCCGCGCACGCCGCGATACTGGCGCTGCACGAACTGCCGGTGCCGGTGGTGACCGCCGTGCGTGGCGCGGCCGCGGGCGGCGGGGTCGGCCTCGCCCTCGTGGGTGACATCGTCCTGGCGGCCCGGTCCGCACGCTTCCGGCTGGCGTACACGGATGTCGGGCTCACGCCGGACTGCGGGGCCTCCTGGTTCCTGCCCCGCCTGGTCGGCCCCCGGCTGGCGGCGGACCTGATCCTGACCAACCGGGTCCTGACCGGGGAAGACGCCGAACGGTGGGGCCTGGTCACCCGGTCCGTGGACGACGAGGAGCTGGACCTGGAGGCGCACCGGACCGCCGCCGGACTGGCCGCCGGCTCCGGTGACGCGCTGCGCGCCGCGAAGGGCCTGCTGCGCGGCCGTGCCGGGCACGGACTGGGCCGCCACCTCGCCGAGGAGGCACGGCAGATCGCCGCCCTGGCGGATGGGCGGGAGGCACAGGACCGCATGGCGTCGTTCCTCGCCGCCCGGGACCGCGCCCGGGCGGGCGACAGCCGGACCCGACCCAGGGAACCGGAAAGTGTTTCTTGAATCCCTCTTCACTAACAGGGCCGCCGGAGCGTAACCTCCGGGCAACACAGAACCGAGGAACCGGTCACCACAGAACCGGGGAAAAGGTGTGGCGATGCAACCTCCTGCCGTGGACCTTTCGGACGCTCTCGACGAGACGCTCACCGAAACCGTCGTCGACCTCGTTCTGCGTGGCATGTGGCGCGGCAGGCCCGAGGCCGAGCACCGTCCCCTGGTCGACGCCGGGCTGGCGATGGTGAAGGGCCCGATGGTGCTGCCGACCGAGCGTGCCAAGGCCGCCGCCTCGCGAATCCTGCGGATCTCCGCGGGATCGGCTCAGGAGGAGCGGATCACCGCGGCGTACGAGGCCTTCCTGCCGGTCAACAGGAGGATCCGCGAGGTGTGCACGGCATGGCAGTGCCGCCCCGACGGCACCGCCAACGACCACTCGGACAGCGTCTACGACGCCGGGGTGCGCGAGTCGCTGGAAGACGTGCACGAAGCCATCCAGCCCGTGCTGCGCAGGCTGGAGCGGGTGCTCGAAGGCAGCGGACGGTACCTCACGGCCCTGGAGGAAGCCCTCGACCGCTTCGACGACGGCGAGTCCCAGTGGCTGGCCTCGCCGCTGTGCGACTCGTACCACACCGTGTGGATGCGACTGCACCAGGAACTGCTGCTCGTGCTGGGGATCAGCCGGGCCGAGGACGAGGCCCGTGAAGAGGAACTGGTCACGAGGAGTCGGGGTTGAGCGTCACCGACCGCGAGGCGGGCCCCCTCGGACGATCCGAGGCTCCGCCGGCGCCGCCCGAGGCCCCGGGCCGGGTCCTGGTGCCCTACGGGCAGGGACGGATCCGGGGGCTCGACGCCGACGAGCTGGGCGCCCACGGCACGGCGATGGACCGGCTGGTGGCCCTCGGGCTGCCGGTCGTGCCAGGGCTCACCGTGCCCGTCGATGCCTCCGCGTCGCTGTGTGAACCCGGTACCGCCCGAGCCGCCGTCGACCTGATCGAACAGCTCTCGGGGCGCCGGATCGGCGACGCGGGCCGGCCGCTGCTGCTGCGCCTGTCGGCAAGCGCGCCGAGCGAGATCGCCGGGTTGCCCCCCGACCTGGCCTGTCTCGGCGTCACACCCGCCACCGCCGACGATCTGTGCGCCGTCATCGGACGCGAGGAGGCACTGTGCGAGGTGTGGGCTGCCACCGTGCGGATGATCGCCGAGTACGCCCTCGACGTGCCCGGCGCGGTGCTCGACGACGCCCTCCTCGACACTCCCGAGCCGCGGGCACGGGTCGACGCGCTGCTGTCCCTGGTCGCGCGGCACGGCTCCCAGCCCTTCCCCGGCGACCCGGCACAGCAGCTCGCGCTGGCCGCCCGCGCCCTCCTCGGACGGTGGGACTCACCACGCGCGAGGAGATCCCGCAAGGCCCAGCGGCTCCCCGCCGATCTCGGTATCGCCCTGCACGTGCAGGCGCTGCGCATCGGCCCGGCGGACCACTCGGGCTACGGTACGGCGGTCAGCCGCCATCCCGAGACGGGCCGTCTCTCCCCCCAGGGCTCGTTCTTCCGGGGGGTGCGCCGCAGCGCCCCACCCCCGCACACCAGTGAACCGCTGGACCGGCTCGCGGGTGGTACGGCTCTGCTGGAGCATTCCCTGCTCACCCTCGAACGTCATCTGCACGCGCCCGTCTCGGTCGACTTCGAGGTGCGCGACGACGAGATCTCCCTGCTCGCCGCGTCCACACAGCAACGGCCGCCGCTGCGGGCCTCGGTGTGCCTCGCCGCCGACCTGGCACGGGACGGGGCGCTCGGCCCCGAGGAGGCCGTACTGCGGATCAGCCCCGCGCAGGTGCAGGAACTGCTGCACCCCCAACTCCGGCTCACCGGCGGCGAGGAGCTCCTGGTGAAGGGGCTGCCGGCCTCCCCGGGCGCGGCGACCGGCGTGATCGTCCTGTCCAGCGAACGGGCCCTCGAACTGAGCGCGGACGGCACCCATGTCGTGCTCGTGTCCCATGAGACGACCCCGGCGGACGTCCCCGGGATGCTGGCCTCCGCCGCCGTACTGACCGGCAGCGGCGGTATCGCCTCGCACGCCGCGGTGGTGGCGCGGGGCGCCGGCAAGCCCGCGGTGTGCGGGGCGGAGGGGCTGCGCGTGGACCGGACCGCCGGGACAGCGCGGATCGGGGGCCGGGTGCTGCGCGAGGGCGACCCCGTCTCGCTGGACGGCCGTACCGGCGCCGTCTACGCGGGGACGCTGAGCGTCAGTGTCGCCGGACCGCCGCCCGAACTGTCCACCCTGCTCGCATGGGCGGACGGCATGCGTCGGCTGGGCGTGCGGGTCAACGCCGACACCGCCACCGAGGTCGGCACCGCCGTCGCCCTGGGGGCGGAGGGTGTCGGGCTGTGCCGTACGGAGCACCAGTTCCTCGGCGAGCGGCTGCCCCTGATCCGCCGGGTGATCCTGGCCGCCGACCCGGCCGCCCGCGACGAGGCGCTGGTGGCGCTGGAACACGCTCAGCACGAGGACTTCAAGGCTCTGCTGGCCGCGGTCGGGAACCGCCCGGTGACCGTGCGCCTGCTGGACGCCCCGCTGCACGAGTTCCTGCCCGCTCCCGGCCACGCCCCGGACGCGGCCGAGGAGCAGCGGGCCGCCGCGCTGCGTGAGGCGAATCCGATGCTCGGGCTGCGCGGAGTGCGGCTGGCGCTGCTGCACGAGCGGCTCTACCCGGCGCAGGCCGAGGCGCTCTTCGCCGCCTGGGCGGACGTCGCCGCCACCGGAGTCCGGCCCGAGCTGGAGGTGATGATCCCGCTCGTCAGCCTGCCGGAGGAACTGGCCGCCGCGGCCTCGTACGTGCGCGGAGCCGCCGAGGCGGTCGCCGCCCGCACCGGGGTGGAGGTCCCGTACCGGCTCGGCACGATGATCGAGACCCCGCGGGCCGCGCTGCTGGCCGGCGAACTCGCCGAACACGCCGAGTTCTTCTCCTTCGGCACCAACGACCTCACCCAGCTGACCTACGGATTCTCCCGGGACGACGTCGAGCGCCAGGTGCTCGCCAACTATCAGGAGCGCGGCTTCCTGACCGCCAGCCCCTTCGCGCGGCTCGACCCGCACGGGGTGGGCGCCCTGATCGCTCTGGCAGCCGAGCGGGCACGGAAGGTACGGCCCGGTATCAAGCTGGGCGTGTGCGGGGAGCACGGCGGGGATCCTGAGTCGATCGCGTTCTGCGACGACCTCGGCCTCGACTACGTCTCCTGTTCCGCGCACCGCGTGCCGGTGGCCCGGATGGCGGCCGCGCACAGTGCCCTGCGCGAGCGGCGTGACGAGAGCGGGAGCGCACGATGACGAGCACCGTGACCGACGGCACGGCCCTGTCGGACGCCGAACTGGACGACCTGCGAGAGACCGTACGGTCGGTGTGCGCGGACGCCGGAGGCACGGCCGCGGTGCGGCGGCTGCCCGAGCGCTCCCCCGGCATCGACGCCGAGTTGTGGCACACCCTCGGCCGGCAGGTCGGCCTCGCGGCCCTCGGGCTGCCCGAGTCGGCCGGAGGCATCGGCGGCCTCGCCGAGATCGCCGTGGTCTGCGAGGAACTGGGCAGGACGCTGACACCGGTACCGCTGCTGTCCTCCACCGTGCTGGCCGGGCAGGTGCTGGCCGGCTGCGGTGCGACCGACAAAGCGCTGGCCGAGCTGGCCGAAGGTACGGTGCACGCCCTGGCGGTGGCGGCTCCCGACGGAGCGTGGCGGTCCGACGCCGTGCCGGTGGCCGTCTCCTGGCAGGGCGGTGTCCCGGTCCTCGACGGCACCGTGCCGTTCGTACTCGACGGCGCCGACGCCGAAGCGCTGGTCGTGGCCGCCACCGGGGCCGACGGCGTGGACCTCTTCGTCGCCGACCCGGGCGGGCCGGGGGTCACGGTTCGCCGGGTGCCCACCCTGGACCTCAGCCGGGGCCAGGCGGTGGTCACCTTCTCCGGCGCCCGGGCCCGGGCGCTGACCGCCGGGGGCGAGGGGGCGAATGTCGTCTCCCGGGCTCTGGACGTGGCCCTGGTCGCTCTGGCCGCCGAGCAACTCGGCGGTGCGCAGGCCGCGTTGGACATGACGGTGGCCCATGTGCGGGACCGTACCCAGTTCGGCAGGGCGATCGGCGGCTTCCAGGCGGTCAAGCACGCCTGTGCCGACATGCTGCTCCAGGTCGAGGGCGCCCGGTCGGCGGTGGTGCGCGCGGTCCGTGCGGCCGACTCTCCCGAGGCGCTGGCCGAAGCGGCGGCGGTGGCACAGGCATGGTGCTGCGAGGCCTTCGTGTCCGTCGCCGCCGAGTGCGTGCAGCTGCACGGCGGCATGGGCTTCACCTGGGAGCACGACGCCCACCTGTACTTCCGGCGGGCCCAGTCCGACGCCGTACTGCTGGGCGGCGCCGCACACCACCGGGAACGGCTGGCCGGGCTGCTGGGCTGGTGACATGGAGGACGGAACCGGTATGACCACCAGACTCATTGATGACTCGCTGTTCGACGGTGGGATCCCACCGCGTCTCTCGGGCGCGCGCTGCTCCGGGTGCGGCACCGTCGTCTTCCCCCGTCAGCACTCGTGCCCCAGGTGTTCGGACGGGCCCATGTCCGGTCACGTGCTGCCGGTGAGCGGGCGCGTGTGGTCGTGGACGCTCCAGGCGTTCCCGCCCAAGCCGCCGTACCGGCCGCCGGCCGACGGCTACCGGCCGTACCACGTGGGTTATGTGGACCTCGGTGAGGTGCTGGTCGAGGCGCAGCTGGCGGTTCCCCGCGCGGAGATGAGGATCGGGCTGCCGGTCCGGCTCACCATGGTGCCCGCGTACCACGACGAGGACGGAACCGAGGTACTGACCTTCGCGTTCCGCCCGGACCGGGAAGGGGAGCGATGAGCCGGACCGACGACGTCTACGTGGTCGGATGCGGGATGCGTCCCTTCGGCCGCGACGAGAACGTCACGGGGATGGACATGGCCGAGCGGGCGGTGCGCGAGGCACTGGCCGACGCCGGGGTCTCCTGGGAGGACATCGGCTACGCGGCCGGCGGCTCCGACGTGTCCGGCAAGCCCGACACGCTGGTGGGCCGCCTGGGTCTGACCGGTGTGCCGTTCGTCAACGTGCAGAACGGCTGCGCCACCGGTGCCTCCACGGTGCTCGCTGTGGCGAGCGCGCTGCGCGCGGGCGAGGCCTCCCTGGGGCTGGCGGTGGGGTTCGACAAACACGAACGGGGCGCGTTCAACGTCTCCGCGGCCCGCTACGGCCTGGGCGACTGGTACGCCGAGACCGGCCTGATGCTGACCACCCAGTTCTTCGCCCTGAAGACACAGCGGTACCTGCACGAGCACGGAATCTCGCAACGGGCGCTGGCGATGGTCGCCGCGCGGGCCTTCCGCAACGGCTCGCACCACCCGCTGGCGTGGCGGCGCGAACCGCTGACCGAGCAGGAGATCCTGGACTCCGCCGAAGTCAGTCCTCCGCTCACCCAGTACATGTTCTGCTCACCGGGACAGGGCGCGGCGGCGCTGGTGCTGGCGCGCGGCGACCGCGCCTTCGACCTGTGCGAACGACCGGTCAGGCTGGCGTCGTTGGCCTTCCGTACCCGGCGGTTCGGTTCGTTCGAGGTGTTCGCACCCTGGCTGCCGCCGGGACCGCACCGCAGCCCCAGCGTCGATGCCGCGGAGGCGGCCTTCCGCACGGCCGGTGTGGGGCCCGCGGACGTCCGGGTCGCCCAGTTGCAGGACACCGACAGCGGCTCGGAGCTGATCCACCTGGCGGAGACCGGGCTGTGCGGGCACGGCGAGCAGGAAGAGCTGCTGGCCGGCGGGGACACCGATCCCTCGGGCCGGATACCGGTCAACACCGACGGCGGCTGTCTGGCCGGCGGGGAGCCCGTCGGCGCTTCGGGGCTGCGGCAGTTCCACGAGGTCGTACGGCAGTTGCAGGGCCGGGCGCCGGGCGTGCAGGTACCGGGGGCTCCCCGGGTGGGCTTCACCCACGTGTACGGGGCGCCCGGGATCAGCGCCTGCTCGGTCCTCACGGTGTGAAAGGCGGCAGCTCGCCATGCGGCACGGCAACGGCAGAACCGCTCTGCTCACCACGGGACGACGGGTGGGCTGTTCGCCGGCCGCGAGCCGCTTTTCCGGTGAACCGCCCGCCCCGGCAGACGGTGGCCGGTCCTGAGCGGGGGGTCTCAGGCCCGTGTCCCGGCCGACTTCCGATCAGCGGCGACGATGCGCAGCGCCAGCGCCCTGACCGCCTCCAGTACGGATCGCGAGGGCATCTGGGACAGTGGCCCTCCCTCCGCCCGCAGTGCCATGACGAGCATGGTCGTACTGATCAGGGTGCGGACCGCGAGCGCCTGCGCCGCGTGCCTGGCCTTGGCCGCCCGGGGGCCGCGGGAGGTGCCCTCGGGCAGATAGTCGTAGCCGCGCTGGATGTGCCGCTGCTCGAACTCGTCCCGCAGCGCCTTGACGCTGCCGTTCGCGGAGGCGATCTGGACCTGGTACAGGCGGGCCTCGTCCGGGTTCTGCTCCACCCAGTCCCACACGGCGTCGATGACGCGCAGCAGCCCCTCCGCATCGCCCGGCTCGGACTCCGGCCGGGCCGCCTCCACGACCGCGTTCAGCTGGTCGAAGACCCGTCGCATGGCGAGTTCGAGCAGTTCCTCCTTGCCGTCGAAGTGGTAGTAGACGGCCGTGGGCACCACCTGTGCCTCGTCCGCGATGTCCTGGATGCTGGTCTCCGCGAATCCGTTGCGGCCGAACACCCGCACGGCGGCGTTGATGATGTGCTGCCGCCGCGAGGGTCGGTGAGCGGGCTGCTTGCCGTTCTTCGTGGTGGCCATCATGCTCCCCTGGCGACTGCCGTGGACCCGCGTGCGTGGGCCCTGTGTACTGACCATGCTATCCAGTAACTCCCACCGGCCGACGGTGTAATTCCTGCTACGCGTGTGCCTCAGGGACACCGAGGTCCCTGCATACTTGACATCATGACGACATCCGGGACCCGCGCCGCTCACCGTCCGTCGCGCAAGCAGTGGGTGATCGAAGCAGCCACGGAGCTGTTCGCCACCCAGCCGCCGGACGAGGTGACGGTGGCCGACATCGCCGCTCGTGCGGAGATGACCTCGGCAGCGGTGTACTACCACTTCTCCTCCAAGGACCAGGTCCTGGTGGAAGGTATGCGGGTGTTCGCCGCCGCGCTGTGCGAGCAGCTGGAGGCGATCACGGAGGCTCACGGGCCCGACTCGGACATCGGACCCGCGATCACCACGCTGGTGGCCTGGCTGGGCGAACACCGGTCCGCGGCCACCGTGTTCTTCGTGTCGTCGGCCGGTATGAGCCAGGAGGCCGAGGCGCTGCGCCAGGAGAGCCGTACGAAGCTGCTGGCCGGACTGGTGCGCTTGATCCACAAGGCCCGGGAGTCGGTCTCCGACGCGGAGGCGGCGGTGATCGGCCTGGGCCTGCTGGCGCTGCTGGAGACCGCGGCGATCTCGCAGGTCCGGGGTGACGACCTGTACCGGTCGCTCGGGCACCGCTCCTTCGTCCGCGAGGTCAGCCACCTTGCCGAGCGGATCGCCGACCCGACGGCCGAGTGAGCCGGGCCTGCCGGCCGGTGGATCACATCAGCAGACGGAGTGGTTTTCGCAGCAGCTCTCCGACCGTGCGCAGATACTCGGCCGCTGGTGCTCCGTCGACGGCGCGGTGGTCGAAGGTGAGGCTCAGAGTGAGCACCCGCGTCCGCAGCGGTCGGTCGTCCCTCCACTCGACGCCGTCCCTGAGTCTGCCCACCCCGAGGATCGCGACGTTGCCGGGGTTGATCACTGGTGTGAAGAAGTCGACGCCGTATCCGCCCAGCGAGGTGACGGTGAAGGTGGCGCCTTCCAGCTGGGCCGGGGAGACCCGCCCCTCGCGCGCGGCCTGGGCCAGGGCCCTCGACCGGCGGGCGATCTCGGGCAGTGGCAGAGCCACCGCGTCCTCGATCACAGGGACCATCAGGCCGCCCGGAACGGCCACGGCGAACCCCAGGTGGATGTCGTCGAGCAGATGGACGCCGTCCTCGCGCACCGTCGCGTTGAGCAGCGGGTGTTCGCGCAGGGCCGATGCGGCGGCCTTCAGCAGGAAGTCGTTGAGGCTGGGCACGGGCAGTTCGCTGTCGGCCCATTCCTCCTTGAGCCGGTTCCGCAGGGCCACCACGGCGTCCATCCGCACCTCGTAACCGTGCGTCAGCTGGGCCATCTCCTGGAGGCTGGCGTGCATCCGGCGGGCGATGGTGCCGCGCATCCCGGTGAGGGGGAGGACGTCTCCCGGCCGAGGTGCGGTGTTCCGGCGGACGGGCGCCGGTGCGGGCGCCGGGGTGACGGAGTCGAGGTCGGACCTGCGGATCCGGCCGCCGGGCCCGGTGCCGTTCACCTGCGAGAGTTCGATGCCTCGCTCCTTCGCCAGTCGGCGGACCAGCGGCGAGACAGGGAGGACGGGGTCGGCCGGCAGGACCGCGGGCGATGCCTGGGCCGCCGGGGAAGCCTCGGCGTCGGCGAGGAACTCCTCCACGTCCTCCGAGACGATCCGGCCTCCGGGCCCGGTGCCGCGGACGAGCGTGAGATCGACGCCGCCCTCGGACGCAACCCGTCGGGCGTTCGGTGAGACCAGGAGTCGGTTCCCGGTGCCGCCGGTGGCGGAGCTGCCGTTGAGGGACGGCGCAACCGACGCCGTGGGAGCGGATGCGGCGCCCGAAACCGCCGGCGCGGCGGCCGTACCGCTGGTCCCGGACCCGGCGGGCATCGGCGTACCCACCGGGTCCGGTGGCTGCTCGCCCTCGGCCAGCAGCCAGCCGATGAGGGCCCCGGCCGGGAGGGTGGCTCCCGCCGGGACCACCGGGTGGAAGAGTCCCCCGGCCTCCGCCTCGACATCCACGTCGACCTTGTCGGTGGCCAGCCGCAGCAGTGCGTCGCCCTCCTCGACGGCGGCGCCGGTGGCCACGAGCCATTCGTCGATCGTGCCTTCCTGCATGGTCAGGCCGATCTTCGGCAGCAGAACCTCGACCGCCACGTCGGTCACGACCTTTCGAGGAGGCGTCGGCAGCCCTGGACGATGCGGGCGCGATCGGGCACGTACGCCTTCTCCAGGACCGGGGAGAAGGGCACCGGAGAGAAGGGGGCGCCGATGCGCAGGACCGGCGCGTCCAGATGGTCGAAGACCGTGTCCTGGATCTGCGCGGCGATCTCCGCGCCGAGCCCGCCGAACGTGACGGCCTCGTGCACCACGAGCACCCGGTTGGTGCGGCGGACGGAGGCGAACATCGTCTCGGTGTCCAGCGGCTGCACCGTGCGGGGGTCGATCACCTCGACCTCCACGCCCTCGGTGGCGAGTTCGTCGGCCGCTGCGAGGGCCTCCCCCACCATCCGGCCCAGGGCGATCACGGTGACGTCGGAGCCCTGCCGGGCGATGTGCGCCTGGCCCAGCGGGATGCCGTAGATCTCCTCCGGCACCTCGCAGGTGCTGCCGAGCAGAACCTTGTTGAGCATGACGACGACCGGGTTGTCGTCCCGGATCGCCGAGACGGTCAGGCCCTTGGCGGTGTACGCGTCGCACGGCATCACCACCTTGAGGCCGGGCACATGGGCCAGCCAGGCCTCCAGGCTCTGACTGTGCTGGGCCGCGGCGCCGAGGCCCGCCCCGGAAGCGGTGGTGATGGTGAGCGGCACGGACACCGAGCCGCCGAACATGTACTTCATCTTGGCGGCCTGGTTGACGATCTGGTCGAGGCAGACACCGATGAAGTCCATGAACATCAGGTCGACGACAGGGCGCAGCCCGCGAGCGGCGGCACCCACCCCGAGGCCGACCAGGGCGGCTTCGGAGATCGGGGTGTCGATCATGCGACGGGGGCCGAACTCGTCGAGCAGGTTGTCGAACATACGGAAGACGCCGCCGTAGCCGGCCACGTCCTCGCCGGCGACGAAGACGTTCTCGTCCTCGCGCATGGCCTGGGCGAGGCCTTCGTTGAAGGCCTTGACGTAGGACAGTTTGCGGGCCGTGCGGTTCGGGGCGACGGCCTGTGTTTCGGTGAGCGTGGTCATGGCGGTCATCCCGAGTAGACGTTGAGCAGCAGGTCGGCGGTGTCGGGCAGAGGGCTCGCCTCGGCGTACGCGATGGCCTCGGCGATCTCGTCGCGGGTGCGCTGCCAGGCGTCGTCCAGCTCCGCGCGGGTGGCGGTGCCGTCGGCGACGGCGCGGGCCTCGAGCAGGTCGATGGGGTCGCGGGCCTTCCACTCGGCGACCTCCTCGTCGGAGCGGTAGGGGTGGCGCAGACCCTTGACGCCCTGGTGGTCGAAGTAGCGGTAGGTCTTGGCCTCGATCATCATCGGGCCCTCGCCTGACCGGGCCCGATCGACGGCTTCGGCGGCGGCGCGGTGGACCGCGACCGCGTCCATGCCGTCGACGATCACGCTGGGCATGCCGTAGGCGGCGGCCCGCTCGGCGACGTCGGTGATCAGCATGTGCTTCGACTGTGGCGTGAATTCGGCGTAGCCGTTGTTCTCGCAGACGAAGACGACGGGCAGGCCGAGGATGGCGGCCATGTTGGCTCCCTCGTGGAAGGCTCCGATGTTCGTGGCGCCGTCGCCGAAGAAGGTCACCGCGACGCTGTCCTCGCCCTTGTACCGGGCGGCGAAGGCGGCGCCCACCGCGATCGGGACGCCCGCTCCGACGATGCCGTTGGCGCCGAGCATGCCGCGGGTGACGTCGTTGATGTGCATGCTTCCGCCGCGGCCGAGACAGGCGCCGGTGGCGCGGCCGTACAGCTCGGCGTACATCTCCCGGAAGCCGACGCCCTTGGCCACGGCGTGCCCGTGTCCGCGGTGGGTGGAGGTGATCTGGTCGTCGTCGCGCAGGGCGGCCATCACGCCGGCGGCCACGGCTTCCTGGCCGACGTAGAGGTGCAGGAAGCCGGGCAGTTTGCCTGCCTCCATGAGCTTGCCCGCCTCGGTCTCGAACAGTCGGATACGCACCATGCGCTCGTGCAGATCCTTGATGACCTGCGCGGATTCTTTTGACGCCGTCGACGCTCGTTGAGCCATCGTCCGCCCCTTCGCCCGAGGGAGGTTGCCAAGCAATCTGACTTACTTGTACCGGTCTACAGTAACCAGCACGGGGCACCTTACTGAACAGCATCTCTAATTACTACGCCCCGGACCCGAGTCTTCACCCCGCGCGTCCACCAGCTCGACGGCATTGCCCTCCGGATCCGACCAGAAGCTGACGCGCCGCCCTCGCGCCAGGACCACGACCGGCTCCGAAAGGGGCCGGGCACCCGCGGCCGCCAGCGCCGCCACCACCGGGTCCAGGTCGTCGAGGTGGAAGGTCAGATACGACAGCCCGGTGCACCCTACGAGCGGGAGCGCCTCATGCGCCGACGCCGCGGGCGACGAGGGAAGGAGCAGCTTGACGCACCCCCCGGAGGGCACCTGGAGCCAGACCACGACCAGCTCTCCACCGAGGCCGGCCGGACCCCCGACGGACTCCGGTACGCGCGAGCGGTGCACGGCGCGACAACCGAGCAGGTCGCAGTAGAAGCGCTCCATCGGCTCCAAGTCCCGCACCACCACGCCCACCTCGAACGGCCGGGTCATGACCATCGCACCCACCCCCACAGGACGCCGCGCAGCGACTTCGTCACTTTCTATTGACACACCACACTAAGTCCTGTTGTCGTTTCGGACACAGCCCAGCTGTCGCATTCCGAAGCCGGTCACCGGCTCGCGGCTGGGAGGATTGTGAGGACATCGTGGTCCAGACCAGTTCGCCGGAGATTCGGGAGACTGACGCCGGGCGCGAGCCGCCCTCGGCCCCCGAATACTCCTCGTGGATCAGCCAGGACCGGTCCACCGACGCCGCGTCCGTGACGATGCGGCGGGAGGCCGCCGAACTCGTCGAACGCGTGGTGGCGCACTACCGCGACAACACGACGCACGAGGCGGACGGCCAGTGGACGGAACCTGTCGCCAACTACCTCGACGCCGACCGCTGGCGACGGGAGACGGAAGCCGTCCACCGGAGCGTTCCGCTGCCGCTCGCCATGTCCTGCGAGCTGCCCGGACCGAACACCTACAAGGCGCTGGACGTGCTGGGTGTACCGGTGCTGATCACCCGGGACCGCCAGGGCGCCGTGCACGCGATGATCAACGCCTGTCGGCACCGGGGGGCCAAGCTCCTGGAACCCGGCTGCGGAGTGTCGAGGCGGCTCACCTGCCCGTACCACTCCTGGTCCTACGACCTGGCCGGTGAGCTGCGCGGCGTATACGCCGAGAAGACCTTCGGAGAGGTTCCGCGGGAGGGCCGCGGCCTCGTCAGGCTTCCGGCCGGGGAGCGGGCGGGGATCGTCTTCGTCTCGCTGGACCCGGCCGCGGAACCCGACCTGGACGCCTGGCTGGGCGACCTCCAGCCACTCCTGGAGGGCCTCCGGCTGGCCGAGTGCCACCACTACTCCACCGGCGAGCTGACCAGCCCCAACTGGAAGGTCACCCTCGACGGGTATCTGGAGACGTACCACTTCGCCTCGCTGCACCCGAAGACGGTGTTCGAGACGAACCTCTCCAACATGATGGCCCACGACACCTGGGGCCCCCACCAGCGCATCGCACCGGCCCTGCGTCCGATCGCGCAGGCGGTCGAGCTGTCCCCGGACCAGCGCGACCCGGGAGACTGCGTCGGCCCCATCTACTGGCTCTTCCCCGGCCTGGCGATCGCCGGCGGCTGGCGGCAGAAGATCGCCGTCTCCCTGGTGCTCCCCCGGACGGCCACCGAGTCGGTGACCCAGCAGATCATCCTGCTGCGGGAACCGCCGGTCACCGAGGAGGAGCGCCAGGCCGCCGACCGGTTCGGCGAGTGGTTCCACGAGGTGGTCCGCGACGAGGACTACGCGACCACCTACGGAGTCCAGCAGGGCCTCGCCGCCCTCAACGGGACCGACTTCGTCTTCGGACGCAACGAGCCCGGACTCCAGCACTTCCACCGCACCATTCACCAGCACCTGGACGAAGCAGCCCCCAGAGCCGCCAGGTGACGAACCAACAAGACTCGCGGGAGAACACCATGGTGGCTACGGGCAGCCTCGACGGACGTGTCGCGGTGATCACGGGCAGCACGCGCAGCATCGGCCGCGCCATCGCCGAAAAATTCCTGGCCGACGGCGCCACGGTCGTCATCAGCGGCCGTAGCGAGCTCAAGGGCAAGCAGGCCCTGGAGGAGATCGGCGCCGGCGACCGGGCCGTCTTCCACCCCTGCGACGCCAACAGCCAGGAAGACATCGAGAACCTCGCCGACTTCGCCGCCGAGCGCTTCGGCCGGCTCGACATCTGGGTCAACAACGCCGGCGGCACCTCGGGCTTCGCCCCGGTCCACGAGCTGAGCGACGAGGCCTGGCACGACGCCCTCAGGCTGAACCTCAACGCCTACTTCTACGGCACCCGGCGCGCGCTGCCGAAGATGCTGGCGGGCGGCTGGGGCCGGATCATCAACATCTCCTCGGTCGAGGGCAAGCAGGCCAACAAGCCCGCGATCAGCCACTACATCACCAACAAGCACGCCATCCACGGCCTGACCAAGGCCACCGCCTTCGAGTACGGCACCCAGGGCATCACCTGCAACGCCATCTGCCCCGGCGCCGTCGACACCGACCTGATGCGGGCGGCGGGCCCGGCCGCGGCGGAGGCCGAGGGCATCTCGTACGAGGAGTGGCTGGGCCGCTTCGCGGAGCACGCGGCCACCAAGCAGATCACCACCGTGGAACAGATCGCGGCCGTCGCCTCGCTGCTGGCGAGCGACGCCGGTGCCGGCATCACGGGCACGCTGATCAGCGTCGACGGCGGTACGGCGCAGTGGTAGGCACCGGGACGGACGGCAGGAGATCTTCGGCCATGAAGAGCTGGATCACGGACTGGCAGCGCAGTGAGCGGCTGCCGCACTACACGCGGGCCAACGCGGGCGAGACCCTGCCGGAGCCGGCCAGCCCCCTGGGCTGGACCCTGGTCTGGGGGCGCGGTCTGCACGGCTGGCGCAAGGGCTTCGTCGGCTTCGGCATCTACCACGAGGAGGAGGTGGCCGGCCCTCGACCGCCGTTCGTCGGGATGTTCGGCGGCTACTTCTACCTCAACCTGTCGCACATGCGGCTGTTCGGCATCCGTATGGGCCAGACGGCGGACCAGATCGACGCCGCCTTCGTCGGCCAGCGCTCGGACACCCCGGTGTACGTGGCGCACCCCGACGACCAGGACGCCGAACTGACCGCCAAGGCCGGCGGCACGCTCCAGCGGATGCTGGGGCAGGCCAATTTCCCGGAGGCCGACGCCGACCGGGAACGGCTGCGCCGCCTGCGCCGCGAGCGACCGGACCCGACCGGACTGTCGGACGCCGCGCTGGTGGCGCACGCACGGTCGTTGCTGGACGAGGTGGAGACGACCTTCCAACGGCACGTCGAGTCGTCGCTGCCCGCGTCCGTCGGCCCCGCGATCCTCGGGCCGCTGTGCGCGAGCGTGGACCGCCCCGGCGCCATGCTGGACCTCATCGGCGGTCTCGGTGACGTCGACTCGGCCTCCCCCTCGGACGGGCTGTGGACACTGTCCCGCCAGGTGGCGGCCTCGGCCGAGCTGACCGCTCTGTTCGACCAGGGTCCGGCGGCGGTGGAGCATGCGCTCGACGGCGCGAGCGGGGACGTGAAGGCGTTCCGTGACGCCTTCGAGGAGTTCCTGGCCGAGTCCGGTGACCGCGGCCCCAACGAGTGGGACATCCACGCACTGTCCTGGGAGGCGGCTCCGGTGCAGGCACTGGCGCTGGTCGACCGGATCCGACACAGCTCCGACGACGACTCCCCGGCCGCCCGACGGGCTCGCCTGACCGAGCGGCGCGAGCGGACCGCGCAGGAGATCCGGGCCGTGCTGGCCGAGGACGCGCGGCCGATGTTCGACGCCGGCATGCACGCCTCCCAGGTGTGGATCCCGGCCCGCGAGCGCACCAAGGCCAACTGTGTGACCGTCGTCAACGAGATCCGGATGGCACTGCGCGAGCTCGGCCGCCGCGGGGTCGAGGCGGGGCGCTTCGCCAAGCCCGAGGACGTGATGATGCTGCTGGACACCGAACTCGACGACTATGTCGCCGACCCGGAGTCCTTCGGCCCCGTCATCGCGCGACGGCTTCAGGAGTACGCGGGGCTGCATGAGCTGGAACCGCCGTTCTTCGTCGCGGACGACGCGCGGACCGAGATCGACACCTGGCCGCGGCGCGCCGAGGAGCGCACCGAGGCCGCGGTCGAGGGCGATGTGCTCAGCGGCGTGGGTGGCAGCCACGGCATGTACACCGGCCGGGTGCGGGTGGTCACGGATCCGGCCTCGTGCGAGGCGCTGGAGCCGGGTGAGGTGTTGGTCGCGCCGATCACGGACGCGGCCTGGACCCCACTGTTCCTGGTCGCCGGAGCGGCCGTGGTGGACGTCGGCGCAATCAACAGCCACGCCGTCGTGGTCTGCCGGGAGCTGGGCATCCCGGCCGTCATCTCCGTCGAAGGCGGAACGCGACGGTTGCGGGACGGCATGGTGATCACGGTCGACGGCAACCGGGGCACGGTCACCGTGGACGGCGTCCCGGCGCCGCTCGGCGTCTGAAGCACCTCGGGCCCGCCGCCCCCGCACCGGGGCGGCGGGCCCGAGGGCATGACCGCGAAAGGAAACCCCCGTGACCGAGGAAGTCATCGTCGCCGGCTGGATGGACTACGAACCCGGTGACCGCGACACCATGCTCAAAGCCCTCGTCGAGCTGGGCCGGCACACCCGTGAGCGGGAACCCGGCTGCCTGGACTACGCCATGACCGCCGACCCCACCGACGCGCGGCGTATCCGGGTCTTCGAGCACTGGACCTCCCGGCAGGCCCTCGACGAGCACTTCACCACCGCGCACATCAAGGACTTCCGGGCGGCAGTGGCGGGGCTGACCCGGGTCGGGGTCGGTCTGACGGCCCACACGCTCGCCGCGTCACACCCCATGCGTTGAAACGGCGCCCCTGCCGGGGGCGCCGTTTCGCTGGGAGTCGTCCAGCCCGGTCAGTGGGCATCGTCCAGCCGGACCAGCATCTTGCCGACGTTGCCGCCGCCGAGCAGGGACAGCAGCGCCCCCGCGGCGTTCTCCAGGCCGTCCACGACCGTCTCGCGCGCGGTGATACGGCCCTCGGCGAGCCAGTGTGCGACCCGCTGCTCGAACTCCGGCCGCAGGTCGTCGTGGTCGCGGACGATGAAACCGCGCAGCGTCAGCCGTTTGAGGACCGCCTGGATCAGCTGGTTGATGTCCACCGGCCGTCGCTCGCCGCCGAACTGCGACATCATGCCGCACAGGGCGACCCGGCCACCGGTGCGCAAAGCGTGCAGGGCGGCGGCCAGTTGCTCACCGCCGACATTGTCGAAGTAGACGTCGACGCCGTCGGGTGCCAGCCGCGCCAGCGCCTCGCGCACGGGCTCGGCGCGGTAGTCCGCGGCGGCGTCATAGCCGAACTCCTTCACCAGCAGGGCGCACTTGTCCGGCCCTCCGGCGGTTCCGATGACCCGCCCCGCGCCCAGCAGGCGCGCGAACTGCCCGGCGGCAGTACCGACGGCCCCGGCCGCCGCCGACACGAAGACGGTGTCGCCGGGGCGGAGTTCGGCGATCCGGGTCAGGCCGACGTATGCGGTGAAACCGGTTTGGCCGAGCAGCCCCAACCAGGTGGGCAGCGGGGCGAGTCGCGGGTCTATGCGACCCGCGCCGTCGGTCTCCGCGGCCTCCAGGACGGCCCGCTCCCGCCAGCCCGACTGGTGTCGTACGAAGGCACCGGCCGGCACCGAGGAGCAGCGGCTCTCCTCCACGACTCCGAGAGCCCGGCCGTCGAGCGGCGAGCCGGGGGTGAAGTTGTGCGTGTAGTGCTTCTCGGTGCTCTCCAGCCGTCCGCGCATGGACGGGTCGACGCTCATGTAGAGGTTACGGACGAGCAGTTGTCCCTCGCCGAGGGGCGGCAGTGGGCGTTCCTCAACGGCGAAGTCACCGGGCACCGGTTCCCCGTCGGGCCGGCGCACCAGACAGACCACCCGAGTGGTCCGGGGTGTCACAGGGTCACTCCCCCGGCTGCGGGACGCCGCGCCGCCGGGCGAGCCGGCCCACCCAGCCGGCCATCTGCAGATCGGCGTGGCGCAGTTCGCCCGACTGCCACCGGGCCTGGAAGTCGAAGACGCCCTGCGCGCCGGTCCTCGGGTCGGTCACCTCGACGAGGCCGTCCTCGGTGAGCCGGTACACATGCCCGGTCAGCGGGTGGATCACTTGTTTGGTCATGGGGCCCTCACTCCTGCACTCGGCGGCGTACGCCGCGCTTGGTCACGGTCACCGGGCCCTCGACCCGGAGCCGGCAGGCGAGCCGGGTCAGGCCGTCCACCGGCTTGCGCAGGGCCTCGATGCCCTCGCGTTCCAGCGGGTCCACGGGGGAACAGTTCTCGGCACCTTCCTCGATCCGGACGAAGCAGGTGCGGCAGGTGCCCCTGCCGCCGCAGACGGTCGGCCAGCGGTAGCCGAGCCGCCCGGCGGCGCTGAACAGGTCCTCGCCGTCGAGGACTTCGATCTCGACGTCCGAGGGCCGGACCGCCACGCGGTGGGTCACTTGTTCATCCAGTGGTCGAGCGTCCGGTTGAAGTGCCGGATGCGGCTCTCCTGGTAGTTGGCCAGGGTGATGCCCGGCTTGCGCATCGCCTTCAGGCCCTGCTGGACGTAGGGCAGGTTCTCGCAGTCCTGGTCGAAGACGGGCCCGAGTACGCCGAGTTCGGGGATGTCCGCGAAGAGCATGTCCTCCGGCACCCAGCGGATCTTCGCGGGAGGCGGCATCTCGCCGGGCTGCTTCGGGGCCGACATGAAGATGATCTCGGCGGTGCACGAGTCGGGGTCGAGCCCGTTGGGCCGGAACCGGTAGATGATGTTGGACTTGGCGCCGCCCCACGGGTTGAAGTTGGGGAACAGCAGGTAGTTGATGGCGTCCAGCAGTTCGGCGTCCGGGGTTTGCGAGAAGTCCTGCTGCGAGGTGGACGCCAGTTGCTCGCGCATCCGCTGGGCGAGGACCTGGCGGGCGGTGCCGCCCGGCGGGATCGCGGGCAGTTCGTCGCCCTCCCCCATCACCAGGTCGCGGCCCTGGGCCGCCGAGTAGAACGCACGCGAGTCGTAGAAGGTCTCCAGGACGTCCTCCTCCGTGACGGAGTCCGCCACGTGCGGACTGGGAGCACCCTGGATGTTGATCATGCGGTTCCAGTTCGGCTGGTCCGCCATCACGTCGTACTGCGAGTTGGCGTCGGCGAGCCACGGCAGCATCTGCGGGTGGGTGGCGATCACATGGAAGGACTCGATGAACGCGTCCTGCGCGATCTTCCAGTTGCAGGGCAGCACCTTGGCGATGTGCAGCGACTTGTAGCGGTTCTCCAGCGGCCAGATGTAGTACTCGTCGAAGGTGCCGCGGTAGCTGTCGAAGGACTCCGCGTACGGGTCCATGTTGATGAAGACGAAGCCGCGCCAGGTGGCCACCCGGGCCTCGGGCAGCGCGAACTTCTCCGGAGCGACGTGCGGGAAGTCCCAGGCGCACGGCGGGGTCCGCATGGTGCCGTCGAGGTTCCAGGCGAAACCGTGGAACGGGCAGCGGAACTCGCCGACGTTGCCGCCGCTGGTGCGGAGCTTCCGGCCACGGTGCAGGCACACGTTGACGAAGGCGCGGATCTCGTCGGGGGCCGTGCGCACGACGATGAGCGAGTCGTCGCCGATCTCGTAGATCTCGTGGTCTCCGACCTCGGGGATCTCGCTCTCCAGGCAGGCGAACTGCCAGACGCGCCGCCACACCTGCCGCATCTCGCGTTCGGCCCACTCGCGGGAGGTGAAACGTGTGGCGTCGATGTCCTCGCTGCCGAGGTAGTCGTTCCTCTCGTACCTCAGGGCGGCGGGAACGGGCCGGCTGTCCTGGTCGAGGTAGTCCTGGACGCTTGGCCCGGGGCACCGTGCGGTGACCGTCTCCGACGTTTCGTCCATCATCTCTCCTCCGGCAGAAACTTTAGAGTGAGTGTAGTTAGCTGCCACCGTCGGGAGCAACACTCGCGACGGCGGACGGAGCCACATCGCCCGAGGTCATCACGAATACCGTCGCCCGGCCTGGAATTTTTTGCGACACCCCTCTCCCCAAGCTCGCCGGGGCGTGTCACACTCCGACGCACTTGAGGCTGTAGTGCCTCATAAGTTTCTTGTTCCGGGTCGGCGTCTGCCCGTCCCGGGCCCAGCGCCGCGGGGTCACCCCGGCGGCCCGCGCCGTGCCCCACGTCGGCGATCGACGCAGCCCGCTTCCCCTCAGCACCCCATGAGTGCCGTCCCGTCCCGGGCGGCACAGGATCCGCCTGCACGGAGCCGACCGCCGCGGACGCGGGAGCGACGCGGGTCGCGGCAGCGCAGGCGCCACACCACGGGAGTACTCAACGATGAGTTCCACACCCGGTCGCGCGGTCCGCCGCGCCCTCACCGCGATCGTGCCCGTCACCGCCCTGCTCACCCTGACGGCATGCGGTTCCGACTCCACTCCGGCCGCCGGGACGTCGCAGGCGGCGGCACCCGGCTCGCCCGGTCTGACGGCGGCCCGCGCGGCGCTGCAGAAGTACTCCGAACGCCCGGCCTCGATCTCCGTCACCCAGCCCGTCGGCAAGAAGATCCCCAAGGGCAAGGAGATCGACTTCATTCTGTGCGGCGTCCAGTCCTGCAAGGACCTTGCCGACTTCTTCACCGAGGGCGCCGAGGAACTCGGCTGGAAGGTGAAGCAGATCGCGACCCAGGGAACCCCGGAGTCCGTCCAGGCCGCCTATGAGCAGGTCCTGCGCGACAAGCCGGACGCCGTCGTCGCCTCCGGTTTCCCGCGTGCCGTCTACGCCAAGCAACTGGCACGGCTGAAGGCGGCCGACATCCCCGTCATCCAGTCGAACGCCGACGACGTGGTGGGCGACGGCGTCTCCCTGCTGAAGAACGGGCCGAAGGACGTCGGCGTCCAGGGCGAGATGCTCGCCTCGTGGGTGGTGTCGGACAGCGGCGCCGAGGCGAACACCGTGTACTTCGATCTGCCGGCCTACTCGATCCTCAAGCCCGTCAAGGACTCCTTCGCGGCCAAGTACAGGGAATGGTGCGCCGGCTGTGCGCTGGACAACGTCGACGTGCCGATCACCGCGGTCGGCAAGGACATGCCGGACCGGGTGGTGTCGTACCTGCGCTCGCACCCGAAGGTGACCCACGTCGTCTTCTCCCTGGGCCTGCTCAACGTGGGCGTCCCGGCCGCGCTGAAGACCGCCGGCGTCACCGGCAAGCACCTCGTGGTCAACGTCGGTGACGCACAGAACTACCAGTACATCCAGAGCGGTCTCAGCGACGGCGCGATGGCGCTGAACTCCCATGAGACGGCATGGATCCAGGTCGACGCGCTGGCGCGGCACTTCACCGGCCAGTCCATGGACGTGGACCAGCGGGCGGAGCTGCCGAACATGCTGGTCACCAAGGGCAACCTGCCCTCCGCCGACGGCGACTTCCCGATCGTCGAGGACTATCAGGCACAGTTCAAGGCGCTGTGGGGGCTGAGTTGACCCGGCCGGTGCTGCGGGTGGCCGGGCTGTCGAAGAGGTTCGGCGGAACCCAGGCGCTGAAGGAGATCGACCTGGAGGTCGCACAGGGCGAGATCCACGCTCTGATCGGCCCCAACGGCTCCGGCAAGTCCACCCTCATCAAGATCCTCGCCGGATACCACCACGCGGAGCCGGGAGCGGTCGCCGAACTCGACGGCGAACCGTTCGACCTCGGCCAGGTCACCGCCTCCCGGCACGACCGGCTCCGCTTCGTCCACCAGGAGCTGGGGCTGGTGGGCGAGTTGAGCGCCGTCGACAACCTCGCGCTCAGCCGCGGCTTCGCCCGTACGGCCCTCGGCAACATCCGCTGGCCGGAGATGGAGAGACGGACGACCGCACTGGTCGAACGGTTCGGTCTCGGCATCGACGTGCGCCGGCCCCTGACGACGGCGACCCCCGTCCAGCGCGCGGTGGTGGCCATCGCCGCCGCGCTGCAGGGCTGGGAGGGCCGCCGCGGTGTCCTGGTGCTCGACGAGCCCACCGCCGTACTGCCGCCCGGTGAGGTGGCCCGGCTCTTCGACATCGTGCGGGAGGTCCGCGACGCCGGCGCCGGCGTGCTGTACGTCTCGCACCGGATGGACGAGATCTTCGCGCTCGCCGACCGGGTCACCGTGATCCGCGGCGGACACCGCATCGCCACGCGCCCGGTCGCCGAACTCACCCCGCGCTCGCTGGCGGAGCTGATGGCGGGAGAGGAGACGGAGACCGACCACCGCCCGGCTCCTCGTTCCGGCACCGACGGGACCGTACTGGAGGTCCGCGACCTGTGGGCCGGGCCCCTGCGGGGAATCGGCTTCGATCTCGCCGGGGGCGAGCGTCTGGGCATCACCGGGCTGGTCGGCTCCGGCCACGAGATCGTGCCGTACGCGGTGTGCGGCGCCCACTCCGGGCGGGTGAGCGGCAGGCTGCGGCTGCCGGAGCGCTCCGAGCGCTGGACCGACGCGCGCCACGCCGGCGGGCTGGGCCTCCCCCTGGTCCCCGCCGACCGGCCGGGCGAGGGAGTGATCGGTGACTTCTCGGTCGGCGAGAACCTCACCCTTCCTCTTCTGCACCGGCTCCGCGCCCGGGGCGGACGGCTGCACCGGCGCCGCGAGTCCTCCCTCGCCGAGGACTGGATCCAGCGGGTCGGGGTCCGCACGGCGGGCCGCGGAGCCCGCATCACCACACTGAGCGGCGGCAACCAGCAGAAGGTCGTCATGGCCCGCTGTCTGGCCCAGCGTCCGCCGGTGCTGGCGCTGTGCGAACCCACTGCGGGCGTCGACATCGCCACCCGTCTGCAGCTGTACGACCTGATAGAGCGTCAGGCGGACGAGGGCATGGGCGTCATCCTCTCCTCCTCCGACACCCAGGACCTGCTCGCCCTGTGCACCCGTGTCCTGGTGGTACGGGACGGCCGGATCGTACGGGAGCTCAGCGGTCGCGACATCACCGAGCCCGCGCTCGTGCACGCCATGGAAGGAACCGAGTGACATGCGCCCTGGAAGGAACCGACTGACATGACATCCACCCCGACCCGGTCGGCGGTGCTCAGGCCGTCCGCGCCGGACCGGCCCGCGGCGCTCGTCCCGGCCGCACCGGTCCGGCGGGCGGCGGCCGCCCTGTCGTTCCGGAACATCGGCGCCGTGTACGTGTGGCTGGTCATCGCCGTGCTCTTCTCCGTCTGGGCACCGGAGACGTTTCCGACCGCCACCACGGTCAAGCAGATACTCAACGGCAACGCCGTGGCCGGGCTGGTGGCACTCAGCGTCGTACCGCCGCTGGCCGCGCGTGTCTTCGACCTCTCGGTCGCCTACACCATGTCGCTGACCAGCGTGCTGACCGCCTACTTCCTGGTCTCCACCGGGCTGGGGCCTTCCGCCGCGATCGCCCTGGCGATGACCGCCGCGCTGCTGATCGGGGTCGTCAACGGCATCGTGGTGGTGGTGCTGCGCGTCGACTCGTTCATCGCCACCCTGGCGACCGGTGCGCTGATCCAGTCCCTGATCACCATGGTCACCAACGACAGCTCCATCACTGGCGTGCAGCTGCTGGCCGAGCCGTTCGCGAACATCGCCCAGCTGGACGCGGGCGGTATCACGCTGCCGGTGCTGTACCTGCTGCTCGCCGCGGTGGCCATCTGGTTCCTGCTGGAGCACACCGCCACCGGGCGCCGGTTGTACGCGACCGGCTTCAACGCCGACGCGGCACGGCTGCAAGGGGTGCGCACCGACCGGCTGCGCTTCCTGACCCTGGTGACCTCCGCGCTGCTGGCCGGTTTCGCCGGAATCGTCTTCGCGTCCTCGGTCGGATCGGGATCGCCGACCGCGGGCACGCCGTATCTGCTGTCGGCCTACGCCGCGGCCTTCGTCGGGGCGACCCAGCTGCGCGCCGGCCGCTTCAACGCCTGGGGCACGGTGCTCGCGGTCCTGCTGCTCGGCACCGGCGTCACGGGGCTCGGGCTCGCCACCAGCGCCCCGTGGGCCGCGAGCCTGTTCACCGGCTCGGTCCTCATCGTCGCGCTGGTCCTGACGGGTGGCCGGATCACCCTGCCCGCCGTCCTGCGCCGCCGGAGGGGGCACTCGTCCGATGGCGGGCCCGAGACTCCCACGGAGGGCTCCGCCGTGCCGGCCACCGGTGAGGAGAGCAGAGGATGAAGGCTGTGCAGTACCGGAGGGTGGGACATGCCCCCGAGGTGGTCGAGGTTCCCGTACCCGAACCCGGCCCGGGTCAGGTGCTGTTGAAGGTGACGGCGGCCGGGCTGTGCCACTCCGACCTGGCGGTCATGGGCTGGCCCGAGGAGCGGTTTCCGTACCCGCTGCCGATGACGCTCGGCCACGAGGGGGTCGGCACGGTCGCGGCCGTGGGCAGCGGCGTCGAGTGGCCGGCCGAAGGCGACGCGGTGGCGGTGTACGGCCCGTGGGGCTGTGGGCGCTGCCACAAGTGCGCCGAAGGAAAGGAGAACTGCTGTCCGCACGCCGCGGGGCTCGGCATCCTGCCGCCCGGGCTCGGCTCGCCCGGCGCCCTGGCCGAGTACATGCTGGTGGACTCGCCCCGCCATCTGGTTCCGTTGAACGGACTCGACCCGGTGCAGGCGGCACCGCTCACCGACGCCGGGCTGACGCCGTATCACGCGATCGTGAAGTCGCTGGCCAAGCTGGTGCCGGGCAGCACCGCGGTGGTGATGGGCGTCGGGGGGCTCGGCCATCTCGCCGTGCAGCTGCTGCGCGTGCTGACGCCGGCCCGGGTGGTCGCCCTCGACGTGAGCGAGGGGAAGCTGGAGCTGGCTAGGACCGTCGGCGCCCATGAGGCGCTGCTCTCCGACGACGCGGCGGCCGGGCGGATCCGGGAACTCACCGGTGGGAGGGGAGCGGAGGTGGTACTGGACTTCGTGGGAGCCCAGGCCACGTTGGCCGTCGCCGCCGCGTCGGTGGCGGTGGAGGGCGATGTGACGATCGTCGGCATCGGCGGGGGCACCCTGGCGGTCGGCTTCGGCGGCGGTCTGCCGTTCGAGGTGTCCGCCACGTTCCCCTACTGGGGCAGCCGAGTGGAGCTCATGGAGGTCGTCGAGCTGGCGCGGCAGGGGCTTGTCTCCTCCCATGTCGAGACCTTCTCGATCGAGGAGGCGCCAGTGGCCTACGAGCGCCTGCACGCCGGGGACATCAACGGCCGGGCGGTGGTGCTGCCGCACGGCTGAGCGGGGGCGCGCGGGCCCGGTCGGGGCTCCGCCCCCAGACCCCGCGCGCGAAGTTCCCCGCGCCCCTGAAGGGCGCGGGGAACTTCGCGCGCGACCACGAGGCACCCACACTCGACAAACCGGCCTGGGGGTCAGGGGGCGCAGCCTGCTCGTGATGGGACGGGTTGGGGCGGCGGGGGCGAAATCCCTCCGGCCGCTGCCCCCGGCACTCAGCGCACTCAGCGATGCGCCGGGACCCCCTCCGGGCCCCGCCCACCCACCGTCCGCGCCACACAGCGCCGCAGCACCGTCAGGAACTCCGGTGTCTCCCACGGCCCCCGGTCCACCCGCCCGGTGTCCGCCACGCCGAGGTCCTGCGTGTCGTAGCGGCCCCGGCAGTGGCCGAGGGTGAAGTAGCAGACCTCGCCGAGGCCGTGCCGCTTGAGATACAGCACCGGCCGGGGCGCGTCGTCGACAGCCGCCGTGTCGCTCTCGGCGAAACCACGGCACGGACCCGTGTACTCGGCGTGCAGCAGCACCTCCAACTCCCCGTGCAGCTCGCACACGTACAGCTCGTCGGTGACCGTGAACGGTTCGATCCCGGCGACCAGCGGATGGCCGGGCCGGGTCACCCGCACCTCGTACGGCTCGATCGGCGGGTGGCCCAGGAACTGGCTGCCGAGCACGGCCGCCACCTCGCCGAGGAGCCGCGGGGTGGTGAACACCCGCGGTCCGCCGGGAGCCGGCGGCTCGATCACCGAGTTGGTGCCGTGCAGGGCCAACCAGCGCCCGCCCCGTTCGACGAACCGTGCCAGCGCGGCCCGCTCGGCCGGCCGGGGCCGGACGTCGCAGGTATAGGTGACCAACAGGTCGGCCCCCTCCAGCGCGGCGGCACAGTCGTAGTCCTGGAAGACCGTCGTCCGCACCCGCGGATGCTCACCGATCAGTTCCAGCAGTCGGAGCCGCGCGTAGTCGAAGTCGTGCCACCGCCCGCCGCAGACGAGTACGGCGTCCAGGCGGCCGGCCGGGCCCGCCACGGCTCAGTACTGGACGCGGGTCAGCAGCCCGCCGTCCACCACGAGGTTGACCCCGACGCAGAAGGAGCCGGTGCGGCCGAGCAGGAACGCCACGGCGGCCGCCACGTCCTCGGCGGTGCCGTAGCGGCCGATCGGCAGCTTGGCGAGGACCTCCTCGTACACCTCTGGACGGCTGGTGCGGATGGTCTCCCAGGCGCCGCCGGGGAAGTCGATCGGGCCGGGCGAGACGGTGTTGACGCGGATGCCCTTCGGCGCGAGGGCGTGCGCGAGGGCCGAGGCGTGCTGGACGACGGCGGCCTTCATGGCGGAGTAGGAGTTGGCGCCGGCGGGGCGGGCGGTGTCGGAGGCGTTGGTGGTGCCGATGGCGACGACGGCGGCCCGGTCGGAGGCCTCGAGGTGGGGCAGGGCCGCCTCGACGAGTCCCGCGAACGGGATCAGGTCGCCGCGCAGGCTGGCCTCCCACGACTCCGGGCCTTTGACGTTGCCCGCCGACACGTTGGACACCAGCAGGTCCAGGCCGCCGAGTTCACCGGCCGCCCGCTCCACGAAGCCCGCGAGCGCGGCCGGGTCGGTGACGTCGACCGGCTCGGCGAACACCGTCGCCCCCTCGCCGCGCAGTTCGGCCGCGGCCTTGGCGAGCGCCTCCTCGCCCCGGGCGCACAGCGCCAGCTCGCAGCCCTCGGCCGCCAGGGTGGCGGCGATCGCCCGGCCGATGCCCCGGCTCGCGCCGGTCACCAGCGCCTTCGCGCCTGTCAGTCCAAGATCCATCGATGTCACTCCTTCGTGATTGCGGAACGAACCCCGAGTGGTTGCGGAACGGGCCCGGGGTGATTGGCGGAACGGGCCCGGGGTGACTGCGGGGAACGCGCCCGGGGTGATTGCGGGAACCCGCCCGGGTGACCGCGGGGAACGGGCCCCGAGGCCCTGGGGTTCGTCGTTCCTCAGTTGCCGGAGAGCTGCGAGAACGGCACCCGGTCCGCGCGCGGCTCCGGCGGCAGCTTCAGTACGCGCTCGCCGATCAGGTTGCGCTGGATCTGGTCGGTGCCTCCGGCCAGGCGGTAGCCCGGGGCACCGAGCACGTGCTCGGTCCAGGCGAACGTGCCCGGCTCTCCCGTGTCGGCGCAGATCCGGGCGCCCATGAGTTCGGCGGCGACCTGTCCGGTGCGGGTGAGCAGGTCGGAGGCCATCAGCTTGGTCAGCGACGCCTCGGGGCCGGGCCGGCCGCCGGAGGCGCTCGCTCGGGCGACGCGGTCCACGGTGGCGGCGCGCAGCGCGGTGCGGACGTACAGGTCGGCGAGGCGCTGACGGACCAGCGGGTCGTCGGTGCGGCCGAGCGAGCGTGCGAGGGCGAGAACGTCCGTGAAGGTGCCGCCCTTGCGCCGGTTGCCACTGCCGGAGGCGGTCCGTTCGAAGCCGAGGGTGGTGGTGGCGACCTCCCAGCCCTGACCCGGGTGCCCGATCCGGAGCCGGTCCGGGACGCGTACACCGCTGAGGAAGACCTCGTTGAAGGAGGCACCACCGCTCATCTGGCGGATGGGGCGCACCTCCACGCCGGGAGCGTCCATCGGGACCAGGAAGGCGGTGATACCCGCCTGTTTGACGACGTCGGGATCGGTGCGGGCGAGCAGCAGGCCGTGGTCGGCGAACTGCGCTCCCGAGGTCCACACCTTCTGCCCGTCGATCACCCAGTCCTCGCCGTCCCGCCGGGCACGGGTGCGCAGAGCGGCGAGGTCGGAGCCGGCGCCGGGTTCGCTGAAGAGCTGGCAGGCGAGCAGGTCCGTACGCAGGAACGCGCGTGCGTGGTCGTGGCGTTGCTCGGGTGTCCCGAACAGGGAGACGGCCATCGCGACCAGGCGCACCGTGACGCTGATCAGTTCGGTCGAGGGCGGTACCTCGAAGGCGGACTCCTCCTCGGCGAAAGCCGCCACGTGCGCGGCGGTCAGGCCCGCCCCGCCCTTGTCCGGGGGCAGCGTCAGGGCCTGGTACCCGGCGTCGAAGCGGGCCCGTTGGTAGGCGCGGCAGCGATCGAGCAGCAGGAGTTCCTCGTCTTCGGGGAGGTTGTGGAACACGGCGAGGTCGGTGGCCTCCTCCGCGGACGCCGTTGCCCGGCGTGGTTCGAGCACGGTGGCCAGCCACTGCCGGGCCTGCGTGCGCCATGTGTCCAGATCGTGCTGCGACACGAGACCTCCTCGGGAGTACTTACCAGATGCAGGCTTGAGTAACGAACGAGGACGAGAAGGCCTCATCACTCATTGAACAAGCGGCACAGCCTTCATCTTGAGTCAGAGTGTTCCGCACTTTCTTGATAAACGCTACAGTCTCGGCATTCGACTCTCCCGTCAGCCGGGAGGGGACCGAGAGCCGCCGGAGGAGCCATGTCGCTGCTGCCACTCGACCGTCGCGCCCGGGAGACACCAGACGAACCCGCTTTGGTCGACGACTGGGAAGTGCTGTCCTGGTCCGGGCTCGCCGACCAGGTGGCTCGGGCGGCGGCTCGACTGCTGGAGATCGCCCCTGGCCCTCACGACCGGGTCGTCGTGCTGGGCGACAACGCCATACCGACAGTGGTGGCCCATCTGGCCGGACTGCGCGCCGGTGTGGGGACCGTGGCCGCGTCCCGGCATCTGACGCCGGGCGAGCTCGTGGACCAGATCATCGACGCGGGCGCGACCGGGATCATCGCCGGCCCCTCCGGGGCGGGCGCCGCCCTGGACGCGGCCAGGGAACTGGGCCTGCCGCTGGTGATGCACGGAGCCCCCGCGATCGGGCACGCCTTCGACTGGGACCTGTGGCTGGCGGCGGCGCGCACCGAACGCCCCGTCCCGACGGACCGGCCCGCCCGGCCTCCCCTCGTCTACACCTCGGGCACCACGGGCCGGGCACGCGGCACCGAGGTGCGCTGGGTGAGCGGTCCGGTCACCGGCAGTGCCGCGTATCTGGCCGCGATGGCCGCCCGGCCCGGATTCCCGCCGGGCCCGCACCTGGTGTGCGGCCCGCTGCAGCACAACGCGCCGCTGACGTCACTGCGGCACCTCGCGGCCGGTCAGCAGGTGGTCGTACTCGGCAGATACGACCCGGCGATATTCCTGAGCCGTGTCGCGAAGTGGCGGGTCACTTCCACGGTCATGGTGCCCACCCACTTCCAACGACTGCTCGCCCTGCCGGAAGAGTTGCGCGCCCGGTACGACGTCTCCAGCCTCGCCCAGGTGTCCCACACCGGATCCGCGTGCCCGCCGGACGTGAAACGGGCCATGATCGAGTGGTTCGGTCCGGTGCTGACCGAGTCGTACGGCGCCAGCGAGGCGGGCACGGTGGCCCGCATCACCAGCACCGAGTGGCTCGAACACCCCGGCTCGGTCGGGCGCGTCCAACCCCCGTTCGAGGTCCTGGTCACCGATGACGACGGCCGTCCGCTGCCGCCCGGCGAACGCGGACTGCTCGCCTTTCGCGCACCCGAGGACCGGGGCGTGCGCTACCACGCGGACCCGGACAAGACGAAGGCCGCCTATCTCTCCCCCGGCGTCTTCACCCTCGGCGACATCGGCTACGTCGATGTGGACGGCTACATCTTCATCACCGACCGAGCCGCGGACGTCGTGGTCTCCGGCGGTGTCAACCTGTACCCGGCCGAGAGCGAGGCGGTGCTGCGGCAGCACCCGGCGGTCGCCGAGGTCGCGGTCATCGGCGTGCCCGACCCGGACTTCGGCGAGTCGCTGCGGGCGCTGGTCGTGGCGACCGCGGACGAGCCGCAGACCGCGGAGCTGGACAGTTTCTGCCGCGACCGGCTGGCCGCCTACAAGTGCCCGAAGGCGTACGAGTTCGTGCCGGAACTCGTACGCAACGCGATGGGCAAGCTCGACAAACGCGCGATGCGCCGCCCCTTCTGGCACTCCGAGCGGACCATCGCGGGCTGAGCCGAACCGACGACCGCCGACAACGGCCGACCCCTCGTACGAAGGATCACTCATGACCGAACTCCTCCTCATCCGGCACGGCCTCCCCCTGGCGGGCGTGTACGACCCGGGGCTGTCGCCGGAGGGCACCGCCCAGTCGGAGCGCCTCGCCGCCTGGCTGGTGCACGAGGACGTCGACGCCCTGTACACCAGCCCGTTCCGGCGTGCCCGCGAGACGGTGGCGCCCCTGGAGCGGCTCACCGGCATGACCGCGACCGTGCTGGACGACCTGCGCGAGTGGGACACGGACGTCTCGCACCCCTACACGCCACCGGAGCAGATCGGCACGGACGATCCCCGGGCGGCGGCCCTTGCCGAAGGCCGGTACGAGGACTTCGTGCCCGATCTCGACTGGGACGCCTTCCGCGCGCGTGCCGTACGGGCCATGGACACCATCCTCGACGCCCATCCCGGCGGGCGGGTCGCGGTCGTGTGCCACGGCGGCATCACCAACACGTATCTGGCGACGGTGCTCGGGCTGACCACGATGTTCTGGTTCCACCCCGGCTACACCTCGGTCTGCCGGGTGCGGCGGTTGCCGGGCGGCCGGATCGTCCCGCACTCGGTGAACGAGACGGCCCACATGATCGCCGAGCGTGCCGTCGACGCGGTCGCCTGACCCCGCCCCCGCCGCCAGGCCCGACCCACCCCACTCCCCCAGGAGGTTCCGGCCATGCCCGGATCCGTCATCGTCGCCGGAGCAAGAACGCCCATCGGCAAACTGATGGGCACCCTGAGCAGCGCGTCCGCCGTCGACCTCGGCGCCCACGCCATCGGCGCGGCGCTGGCCGCCGTGCACCTGGACCCGGCCGCCGTGGAAGCCGTCGTCATGGGCCATGTCGTCCAGGCCGGGGCCGGCCCCAATCCGGCACGGCAGGCCGCGATCCGCGCCGGAGTCCCGTTCTCCGTCCCCGCGAGCACCGTCAACAAGCTCTGTCTGTCGGGGCTGCACGCCATCGCCCTGGCCGACCTCATGATCGCCTCCGGCCGGCACGAGGTGGTCGTCGCCGGCGGCATGGAGTCCATGTCGGGCGCCCCGCACCTGTTGCGCGGGGCACGCGCCGGCTGGAAGTACGGTGCGTCCGCCGTCGAGGACGCTCTCGACCGCGACGCGCTCGTCTGCGCCTTCGACGGCGTCTCCATGGGCGCGGCCACCGAGCGGTACCAGCAGCCGTTCGCGCTGACCCGCGAGGAGCAGGACGAGTACAGCGCGCTCTCCCACCGACGGGCCGCCCGCGCCCAGGAGTCCGGCGCGTTGGCCGACGAGATCGTCCCGTTCACGGTGACGGGACGGCGCGGCGAGACGGTGGTGGACACCGACGAGGGCGTACGGCCGGCAAGCACCGCCGAGAGCCTGGGACGCCTGAGACCCGCCTTCTCCGGCGGGGGCACCATCACCGCGGGCAACTCCTCACAGCTCTCCGACGGCGCCGCGGCCGTCGTCGTGATGAGCGCGGAACGGGCCCGGCGGGAGGGTCTGCCCCCGCTCGCCGGGATCGGTGCCTACGGCACGGTCGCGGGCCCCGACCCCTCTCTCCTGGTCCAGCCGGCCGGCGCGATCCGCGACGCCCTGTCCCGGGACGGCCGGTTCAAGGCCGCCGATCTGGATCTGTTCGAGATCAACGAGGCGTTCGCCGGAGTGGCCCTCGCCTCCGTACGAGAACTGGACATCCCCTTGGAGAAGGTGAACGTCAACGGCGGCGCCATCGCCCTCGGCCACCCGGTCGGCATGACCGGCGCCCGCCTGGTGCTGACCCTCGCGGCGGAGCTGCGGCGACGCGGAGGAGGCAGCGGAGCGGCGGCCCTGTGCGGGGGCGGCGGCCAGGGCGACGCGCTGCTGCTGCACGTGCCTGTACAGGCCTGAACCCGGAGCTGACGCACCATGAACGACCATCCGCCCCTGGCCGAGACGATCCTCACCGTGGCGACCCGCGCCCCCGCCGCCGACGGTGTCGTCTCCCTCACCCTGCGCCGCCCGGACGGCGAGGCACTCCCCTCCTGGACCCCGGGTGCCCACATCGACGTACTGCTGGAAGGCGACGGCGGTGGCCTGATCCGTCAGTACTCCCTGTGCGGGCACCCTGAGGAACACGAGGCCTGGCAGATCGCCGTGCTGCGCGAGCCGAGAAGCCGCGGCGGCTCCGCGTACGTCCACGACCACGTGCGCGAAGGCAGCACCGTCCGGGTCCGCGGACCACGGAACAACTTCCCGCTGCGGCCCGCCGCACGCCATCTGTTCGTCGCGGGTGGCGTCGGCATCACGCCGATCCTTCCCATGGTCGAGGCCGCCGAGGCCGCGGGGGCCGACTGGCGCCTGCTGTACGGCGGCCGCACCCGTACCTCCATGGCGTTTCTGGACCGTCTCGCCCCGTACGGGGACCGCGTCCTGATTCGCCCTCAGGACGAGTACGGCCTGCTGGACCTCGCCGCCTTCCTCGGCCCGGCCGAGCCGGACACCCTGGTGCACGCCTGTGGTCCCGAACCCCTGCTGAGGGCCGTGCAGGAGCAGTCCGCGGGCTGGCCCCCGGGCACTCTGGGCGTCGAGCGGTTCGCCCCGGTCGAGGCCGCCGGAGCCGGCCCGGCCGAGGCCTTCGAGGTGGAGCTCGCCCGTTCCGGGCTCACCCTCACCGTGCCGCCGGACCGCTCGGTGCTCGAGGCCGTGGAGGAGGCCGGCGTCGCGGTGGACTTCTCCTGCCGGGAGGGCACGTGCGGCACCTGCGAGACCGACGTGCTCGTCGGCCGGCCCGACCATCGCGACTCCCTGCTGACCGAGGAGGAGCGGGCAGCCGGCGACACCATGCTCATCTGCGTCTCCCGCTCGTGCGGGCCTCGTCTGGTCCTCGACCTGTGAGCAGTGGGGCCTTTCGCACCGTCCCTGTGCCGCTGCTCACATCGTCGCCGCCACCTTCGGCAATTTACTAGGACGTCCTAGTATCTTTCCAGTAGGTGTTACCCCGCCCTGCCCAGGAAGGCCCCCATGAGTGATCTGCACCAACCCGTGCACCCTGTCCGCCTGGTGACCGCTTCGGCCCTGTTCGACGGACACGACGCGTCGATCAACATCATGCGACGGATCTTCCAGTCCCAGGGCGCCGAGGTGATCCACCTCGGGCACAACCGGTCGGTGCGCGAGGTCGTGGACGCGGCGCTGGAGGAGGACGCGCACGGCGTGGCGGTCTCGTCCTACCAGGGCGGGCACGTCGAGTACTTCGAGTACCTCGTCGAGTCGCTGCGCGAGCGGGGAGCGGAACACGTCCGCGTGGTGGGCGGCGGAGGCGGCGTCATCGTGCCCGAGGAGATCGCCCGGCTGCGCGGGAGCGGGGTGACCATCTTCTCCCCGGAGGACGGCCAGCGGATGGGCCTGGCCGGGATGGTCAACTCGGTGGTGAAGGACTGCGACTTCGATCTCTGGGACTGCGGGCCGGTTGACGCGGCCGCCGTACTCGCGGGCGACCGGTTCGCGATCGCCCGCGCCATCACAGGTGCGGAGCTCGGCAAACTGCCCCCGGATCTCCTGGGACAGTTGCGTGCCGCGGCGGCGGCACGGGTCGCGCCGGTGCTCGGCATCACCGGCACCGGCGGCTCGGGGAAGTCCTCACTGACCGACGAACTGGTGCGCCGCTTCCGCGTCGACCAGCAGGACAAGCTGCGGATCGCGGTGATCGCGGTCGACCCGACCCGCCGCCGGGGCGGAGGCGCGCTGCTCGGTGACCGGATCCGTATGAACGCCCTCGACGGGAACCGGGTGTTCTTCCGGAGCCTGGCCACCCGCGGCAGCCGTGAGCTGCCCGAGCACCTGTCCGACGTGATCGACGTGGTCAAAGCGGCCGGGTTCGACCTGGTGATCGTGGAGACGCCGGGCATCGGGCAGGGCGACG
Source organism: Streptomyces graminofaciens (assembly GCF_030294945.1). Classification (NCBI taxonomy): domain Bacteria; kingdom Bacillati; phylum Actinomycetota; class Actinomycetes; order Kitasatosporales; family Streptomycetaceae; genus Streptomyces; species Streptomyces graminofaciens. Next base: position 1,869,158 of record NZ_AP018448.1, read on the forward strand.
CGGCGATCGTGCCGTTCGTCGACACCTCGCTGTACGTGATGACGCCGGAGTTCGGTGCCGCCTCGCAGTTGGAGAAGATCGACATGCTCGACTTCGCCGACGTCGCGGCGATCAACAAGTTCGAACGGCGCGGCGCCAAGGACGCGCTGCGCGACGTCGGCCGCCAACTGGTCCGCAACCGCGAGGCGTTCGGCATGCGGCCCGAGGACATGCCGGTGTACGGCACCTCCGCGGCCACCTTCAACGACGACGGCGTCACCGCGCTCTACCAGCATCTGAGGACCACCCTGGCCGAGAAGGGGCTTGCGCTGTCCGAGGGCACGCTGGCGCCGGTCGACGTCCGCCACTCCTCCGGCATCCGCCAGGTGGTTCCCCCGGACCGGGTTCGCTACCTCGCCGAGGTCACCGAGACGATCCGCGCGTACCACGCCGAGACGGATCGGCTCGCCGAGGCGGCCCGGCGGGTGCAGCGCCTGGACCTGGTCCGGGGCGAACTCGTCGAGACCGGCTCCGACGCCGGGAATGTGGAGTCCCTGCTGGACGACGCCCGCAGGCGCCTCCCGCGCGACATCACGGAGCAGATCGAGAACTGGCCCGCCGTCATCGCCTCCTACTCCGGCGACGAGCAGGTGGTGAGGGTCCGGGACAGGGAGATCCGCACCAGGCTGACGCGCGAGTCCCTCTCGGGCAACAAGATCCCCCGCGTAGCGCTGCCCCGTTTCACCGACCACGGAGAGCTGGTGCGGTTCTGGCGTCGCGAGAACCTGCCCGGCCACTTCCCCTTCACCGCCGGGGTGTTCCCCTTCAAGCGCGACGGCGAGGACCCGGCACGGATGTTCGCGGGCGAGGGCGACCCGTTCCGCACCAACCGTCGCTTCAAGCTGCTCTCCGAAGGCCAGCCGGCCACCCGCCTGTCCACCGCGTTCGACTCGGTCACCCTCTACGGCCGCGACCCGGACGAGCGTCCCGACGTCTACGGGAAGGTCGGCACCTCGGGAGTGTCGGTGGCGACTCTGGGAGACATGAAGGCGCTCTACGACGGCTTCGACCTGGTCGCGCCGACGACCTCGGTCTCCATGACGATCAACGGGCCCGCACCGACCATCCTGGCGTTCTTCCTCAACACCGTCATCGACCAGCGGGTCGAGGGCTTCCGCGCCGCCGAGGGCCGCGACCCGTCGCCCGAGGAGACGGCCGAACTGTGTGCGCACGCGCTGGCGAACGTGCGCGGCACGGTGCAGGCCGACATCCTGAAGGAGGACCAGGGCCAGAACACCTGCCTGTTCTCCACGGAGTTCTCCCTGCGGATGATGGCCGACATCCAGGAGTGGTTCATCGCCCACAAGGTCCGCAACTTCTACTCGGTGTCCATCTCCGGCTACCACATCGCCGAAGCCGGGGCCAACCCCATCAGCCAGCTGGCCTTCACCCTGGCCAACGGCTTCACCTACGTCGAGGCCTACCTGGCCCGGGGCATGCGCATCGACGACTTCGCCCCGAACCTCTCGTTCTTCTTCTCCAACGGCATGGATCCGGAGTACACGGTGCTGGGCCGGG